>VBEQ01000209.1 GCA_005881235.1 Chloroflexota bacterium
AGGCCATCGCGGGCCGGCTCGGCCTGGGCGAGGGGACGATCAAGTCGCATCTGCGGAACATTTACCGCAAGCTGCAGGTGCGGACTCGCGCCGAGGCGGCAGCCCATGCGGTCCAGCTCGATATCTAGACAAACATCCGTTCGCTACCAACAGGTCAGTCCGGCGCCCTGGGGACAGATTTACGCCACCCTCCGCTGGGGCTACCGTGGTGAAACCAAGAGAGTCCTCTGCGCGGCTTTCGGGGAATCTTTACGTGGGGGTGGTCGAGCGATGAAGAGGTTGATCGTCGTAGTCGTCGGCCTGCTTGGTGCCATCGTGGCCGGCGGCGCCGGCTGGAGCTTCTAAACAGGTAGTCAAAAGAGCCCGGGCTCAGCCCGGGCTTTTTTGTTTGACGGGAATTCGGTCCTATCCGGTTATTCCTCTTAAGATACGAGGGAATCTCCGAATGCGGCGCAATTGGCCAGCCTTCTTTTACCTGTCGGCCGTTACGACGCTTGGGTTGGCTCTATGGCTAGGGGCGATCTTCGCGGCACACCCCTGGCAGCGACCCAGCGCTGACGTCCTAGAAAACACAGCCATCCTGCTTGTTTTGACGCTCTTGTCAGCCTTCTCTCCTATTGAAACGCGTCAGGGCGTACTGACGGTAAGCCTCGCTCCCCTGTGTGGAGCCGTCGCGCTGCAGTTGCCTGTCTGGGCCGTCATGACCATTGCGGCTCTGGGAACACTCGATCGACGGATTCCTGGTCGTGACATCCCTTGGAATCTCTTCCTTTTCAACCGGGGGATGTGGATCATCGCCTGTGGAATTCCGAGCCTCCTCGTCGTAAGTGCGCATCCCTTAGCCGGGGGAATGCCGATCACGATCATCTCCGCCGTGGCGTTGCTCCTACTCCTCAACACCACGATGATGGCGCTCGCCATCCGCTTGTTACGAGGTCTCAACCTTTTGGCGGTGTTGCGGAGTGCACTAGCGGGAAATGCCCTGACATTCTTCGGGATGCCGCTGCTGGGAATTCTCATCGTTCAGCTGATGCAGGGCCCCCGTCTCGCGCGTTTAGTCGTATTTCTCCTGTACGGTCCACTTCTTATTTATCGGACGAGCATGCAAAAGCAGCGTCGTCTCGACACGTGGTTGCGCGACTCATACATCATGCAGAGCCGCGTCGTTGACAAACGTGACGGCCAGACCTTCGGTCATTCGCAGCGTGTCGGAGAGCTCTGCGAAACCGTCGCTCGAATGCTCGGGATGAGCGAAGAAGAGTGCAATACCATCCGCGTCGGCGGCATCCTGCATGACCTGGGAAAGATTGCCGTACCAGACTCGATCCTGCTCAAGCCTGGCAAGCTGACGCCCGAGGAATACGAAATCATCAAGCAGCATCCGGTCGAGGGAGCTCAGATCCTGGCTGAACACCCGGAGCAAAAGGACGTCGCGCTGATTGTCCGCCATCACCATGAGCGCTGGGATGGCGCGGGTTACCCGGATGGGCTGATAGGAGAGGCAATCCCAACTGGGTCTCGCATCGTCAATGCCTGCGACGCCTTCGACACCATTACCCAGGCCCGCGTCTTCCGTCCGACCGTAAAGACACCGGAAGAGGCGATCCGGGAGCTTCGCCAGCTGGCGGGCACATGGTATGACCCGGCGGTGATTGGGGCGCTGGAAAAGATCGTCAGTGAGCGGTGGGGCGTGGCCATCCAGCCGGCCAGCAAGCCAGTGGCGCAAACCGTCACCTACCGGCAGGTCCTCTCCATCAAGCCCTTCCGGTTGCTCTGGGTCGGGCAGGCCATCTCCTACTTCGGCGACATGATGAACACGACGGGCCTCGCCATCATGCTCTACCTGGTAACCCACTCACCCTCGATGGTGGCCGTGGGGCTCATCGCCAAGGCGGCGCCCACCGTGCTCTTCGGGTTGGTCGCCGGTGCGCTCGTCGATCGGTTTGACCGGCAACGCGTGATGATTCTCTCCGACATCGCCCGCGCGGTTCTGACGATAACGATTCCGTTCCTGGCGGTGAAATGGCTTCCTGGAGTCTTCGTCGTCGTGTTCTTAGTCGCGACGGCGAGCA
Organism: Chloroflexota bacterium; assembly: GCA_005881235.1. Classification (GTDB taxonomy): domain Bacteria; phylum Chloroflexota; class Dormibacteria; order CF-121; family CF-121; genus CF-13. Next base: position 2,073 of record VBEQ01000209.1, read on the forward strand.
CGCTCTTCAACCCCGCGAAACAAGCGATTCTCCCCAGCCTGGTGCCCGGCGATTTCCTCGTCAAGGCCAACAGCTTGATCTCGTCCTCCGAGAAGACGATGGAGCTGCTGGGCTTCTCGATCGCGGGAGTCATCGCCGCGGTGGCGTCGTGGCAACCACTCTTCATCATCGACGCCGCCACCTTCATTATTTCGGCCGTGTCTCTCCTCGGTGTCGCTGATCAGGGTCGGCTTCCGGCGCGCACCGTGCGCCTCTTCGAAGACATCGCGGAGGGAAGTCGATTCATCCTCACCAACCGGACCTTGCGATCGACGATGGCGCTGGCGTTCGCCGCGGTCATCTTTGGCAGCTTGACGTTCCCGATCCTGGTCGTCATGTCATACGGCCCTCTCAAGGGTGGCGCCTTTGGGTACGGCGTCCTGGAAGCGGCGATCGGTGCCGGCGCGATCGTCGGTGCACTCGCGGCTCCGGCTGCGATGGCACGATGGCGGGCCGGCGTGCTCATCCTCCTGGGAGTTATTGGCACCGGCATCGCCGGCGCGCTCACGGGGTTCTCCCAGAACGTTCCGGCGGCCGCCATCTTCCTGTTCATTAGCGGCGCCGCGAATACGCTCTACTACGTGTCGATGATTTCGGTCACGCAGCGCGAGGCTCCGGACCGCATGCTCGGTCGTGTCATGTCCAGTCGTTTTCTCCTGGTGCAGCTGGGCCTCCTTGCCGGCATGGCCGTGTCGGGGCCCTTGACCGATCGGCTCGGGGCTCCGCTGGTGTTTGTCGTGGCGGGGGTCCTCCTCATCTGCGCCGGCGTGGCGGGGTTCGCCTTCCGCGACTTGCGAGAAGCAACGTTTCGCAAGGAACCGGCGTCTCAACCGCTGAAGGCGGCTGCCACCGGCTAGCTGGTGTTCCTCTTCTTCGCGGTGATCGCCGCGGCGCTGGCCATTGCCGTCCTCGTTGGCGGTGACGTCCGCCGGCTGAGCCAGCTTCGAATCCGCCACATCGAACTGCTGCTGGCGGCGTTTGCCACCAAGGTCGCTGTCGCGCTGCTCGGCACGGCGCACTCGCCTATCGCGGTCACCGCCGCCCGGCCACTGAACGTGATCGGGGCTGTTTTGTTGCTGCTGGTCGTTTGGTTCAACCGCCGGATTCCCGGCGCCCTGATTTTCGGCGTGGGCTTGACGCTGAATCTGATTGTCATCCTTGCCTTCGGCGGCCGCATGCCGGTGCTGCTGCCCCGCGGTGCCGACCCCAACTCCGCCATCCTGGCCCTGCTCAGGGGCGGGCTGGACCCCCTACACGTCGCGCTCGAGCATCCCCAGGGCCTCTGGTTTATCGGTGATGTCTTCAACATCCCCAGCATCGGTGGCCATTCGTCGCTGGTCAGCATCGGCGACCTCTTGATGGCGGCCGGGGTCGCCTGGCTCATCATCCGGTGCAGCCAGCGCTCGCCCGATCTCCAGCCGGCGTATGGCTCGAGCCCGTCCCAGTAACGCGCCGGTCACATTTGGCGCATGCCCGGGCTCGGATTCCTCGTTTCAACAGTGGATAATGCCGCGATGATGCAGCGACGCCGGGTCGATGAGCTGTGGCGAAGCCGAGACTTCCGCGCCCTCGTCTTCCTTGGTGTCCTGGGCGTCCTGACCCTGATCCTGGCAGTCGCCATCCGAGGCATCCTGGGGCCCTTCATCCTCGCAGGGATCCTGGCGATGATGCTGAATCCGGCCATCAACGCAGCTGAGCGGCGGCGCGTCCCCCGGCTGGCTGCCATCCTCGCGCTCTACGGCATCATCGCCGCGGTTCTCGCGGCGGCGGTCTACTTCCTGGCGCCCATCGTGACGCAGGAGTTCAGCTCGCTCGTCGCGCAGGGCCCGGCCATCGCCAGCTACTTCCAGGACCTTGCCGACAAGGACCACGTCGTTTCGGTCCTCGGCATCCCGATCGATCTCCGGCAGGCCTACAACGATGCGGTGCGCAACCTGCCCGCCCTCCTCGCCGGCCACCTATCGTCGGTCGTGGAAAACGTCTTCATGCTGGTCAACTGGATCTTCCAGACGATCCTGGTCCTCCTGGTGGCGTTCTTCCTGGCGAAAGACGCCCGTATCATCCGGCGATTCTTCCGCGACCTGGTACCGCAGGGTTACCGAACTGACGCCCACGAGGTCGCCGCCGATGTCTATCGAATGCTGGGCGCCTACATGCGCGGCGAGCTAGTCATCTGCTCCCTCATCGGATTGGTCACCGGCATGGCGCTCTGGATCGTCGGCGTCCCGTACTCGCTGGCGCTCGGCATCGTCGCCGGCGTGACCGCCTTCATTCCGTTCATCGGCCCGTTCCTGGGCGCCCTCCCCGCGGTCGCCGTCGCAGCCTTCGTGTCGCAGTCCTCGGGCAAGGTGGTGGTGGTGCTGGTCCTCTACTTCATCATCTCGAATGTCGTGTACAACTTCATCTCGCCGAAGGTCTTCGGCGATGCCGTCCACCTGAGCCCGATGCTGATCATCATCGCGTTCGTGGTGGGGGGCTATTTGGGGGGGATCCTCGGGCTCTTCGTCGCGGTTCCGGTTGCCGCCACCCTCCGCATTCTGTTCATCTACGCCCACGAACGCGTTTACGCCTGAGGGACCACCCTCGTGAAGCTGGCCCTGCTGTCCGATATCCACAGCAATCTCGAAGCCCTCGATGCCGTTCTCGAAGCGTTACCCGAAGTCGACCGAATCCTGGTGCTGGGCGATATCGTGGGCTACGGCCCGGATCCACTGGGCGTCATCGATCGGCTCCAGTCGGTTAAAGCGCGAGCCGTTCGCGGCAATCACGACCAGGCGATGCTAGATCCCGGCATGTTGGAGCTGTTCAACCCACAGGCCGCAGCCGCCGCCCGCTGGACCCTGGACGTCATGACACCGCAGAGCCTGCGTTACCTCAACTCGTTGCCGTTCTACGGCCGGATTGGCCGCCATCGGCTTGTCCATGGCAGTCCGCGCAAGCCATACATCTGGGAATACATCCTCGACGAGCTTCAAGCCCTGGAAATCCTCGTTCGCCTGGGTGCCCGATACTGCTTCTTCGGGCACACCCACTTGCCTCGGATCTTCACCGAGAGCGGCGAGCAGATCCCCGAAGGGACCGACTGGATCGAGGTGCCGTCGGCGGCATTGGTCAATCCGGGCAGCGTGGGCCAGCCCCGCGATGGCAACCCTGACGCGGCCTTCGCGGTCGTCGACCTGAGCCGCCCGGCGGTGCGCTTTGAACGGGTGCCCTACGACATCGCGACCACCCAGGCCAAGATCCGGGCGGCGGGGCTGCCCGAGGTCGAGGCGGCGCGGCTGGCCCTCGGCCGGTAGTGTCTAGAATGGGGCTTCAATTCATGAAGCTCGTCATCGTTGGTTGCGGCCGTGTAGGCGCCATGGCTGCGATTGCCCTTTCCAAAGCTGGCCACCGGGTCACCGTCATCGACAGCAACCGCCGGGCGTTCGACCGGCTCGGTGACGACTTCGCCGGCGAGATGGTGCTCGGCAACGGGATCGACGAGGACGTGCTTCGCCAGGCCGGCATCGAATCGGCGGACGGCTTCGCCTCCCTGACCAATGGCGACAACCGGAACATCATGGCGGCGCAGATCGCCCGTGAAATCTTCAAGGTGCCGCGCGTGATCACCCGCATCTACGACCCGATGCGCGAGGACGTCTACCGCGAACTCGGCTTGAATACGCTCTGCCCCACCCTCACCGGCGCAAGGCAGATCCATGCCATGCTGAAGGGGTGAACCCGGCATGTATGTGATCGTCGTTGGCGGCGGCAAGGTCGGCTACTACCTGAGCAAGCACTTGCTCGATCGCGGCTACGAGGTGACCCTGATCGAGAAGGACCCCAGGCGGGCCGAGGTGCTGAATTCGACGCTGGGCGAGATCGTCATGGTGGGCGACGGCGATGAGATGGCATTCCTTGCCACGACCGGCATGGAACGGGCGGATGTCGTCGTGGCGGTTACCGGGGACGATGAGGACAACCTCGTCACCTGTCAGCTGGCCAAGCGCAAGTTCAACGTCCCCAAGACCGTCGCCCGGGTGAATAACCCCGCCAACGTCCGGATCTTCAAAACCCTCGGGGTCGACGTTGCGCTGAGCGCGACCGAGGTCCTCCTCGACCTGATCGAGTCCGAGCTGGCCAACAAGGAGACGGCCGGCCGCTCGGCGACCCAGGCCTAAAAGAAAACAGCCGGTTCATCACCGGCTGTTCAGTTCGAGTTAACCCTCCGTTACGCTTTGCCGATCTTGTAAATCTTTGTGCCGCAGGTCGGACAGGTTCCCGTAGTGGCGGGCTTCCCGTTCTTCATCGTGATGTGGACGGGGTCCTTGATGTCGACCTTCTTCTTGCACTTCAGGCAATAACCGGTAACCGCCATGACACTCTCCTTTGCTGGCTACTGAACGCCCCGAGGCGCCCCCAAAATCGGCCTGATGATAGCACAACTCTCCAATTCGACTCGTATTCAGAAAACGCATCAAAAACGCGGCTGGTTAGGGCTAAGCCGCGAAGCGGGAGAAGATCACGCTCGCGTTGTGGCCACCAAGGCCGAAGGAATTCGACAGCGCGACGCCGACGTCGGCTCGCCGCGCCTGCATCGGGACATAATCGAGGTCGCACTCGGGGTCGGGTGTCTGTAGGTTGATGGTGGGCGCGATCACCTGGTCGCGGATCGTCAATGCCAGGACGACGGCCTCAACCGCGCCGGAGGCGCCCATCATGTGGCCGGTCATCGACTTGGTGCTGCTGACCGCCAGCCGGTCGGCGTGCTTCCCGAAGACGCGGTGGATGGCGTCCGTCTCGAATTTGTCGTTCAGGGGTGTTCCGGTCCCGTGCGCGTTGATGTAGTCGACCCGCTCCGGCCCGATCTCGGCCTTGCGAAGCGCTCGCTGCATCGTGAGCACGGCACCGTCACCCTCCGCGGGGGCGGCCATATCGAAGGCGTCGTTGCTGGAGCCATAGCCGATCACCTCGGCGTAGATGCGCGCCCCTCGATGGCGGGCGTGCTCCAACTCCTCGAGCAGGAGGGCCCCGGCGCCTTCCGAGATGACGAAGCCATTCCGTTCCTTGTCGAAGGGGCGGGACGCCTGAGCCGGATCGTGGTGTTGGGCAAGCGCCCGCATCGCGCAGAACCCCGCATAGACGACCGGCACGAGGACGGCCTCGGAGCCACCGGTGACGATCGCGTCGGCATCGCCGCGCCGGATGGTTTCGAAAGCCTCCCCCACGGCGCCGCTGCCGGTGGCGCAGGCGGAGACCACCGCCATATTCGGGCCCCGCAGGCCCAGCGCGATCGCGATATGCCCCGAGGCGGTGTCGGTCAGCATGTTCTGGATGAAGGTGGGACTCACCCGCTTGAGGCCGCGCTCCTGGAGGATGCGCTGCTGTTCGAGGAAGACCCCAAGCCCGCCCGCCGCACTACCAAAGATCACGCCGACCTGGTCGAGCAGGCCGTTGCGCGCCAGCCCGGCATCGGCGAAGGCCTCCTGGGCGGCGACCAATCCGAGCTGGGCATAGCGGTCCATTCGACGGAGCTCCTTGGGCTCGATCCGGCCGGTTGCGTCGAAGCCCTTCACCTCGCCCGCGATCTGCACCGGAAATTCGCTGGCGTCGAAGAGGGTGACCTTTCCGACGCCGGACTGGCCTTCCAGCATCGCGGCCCAGGTGCTGGGCGCATCGAGACCAACCGGCGTCACCGCCCCCACTCCGGTCACGACGACGCGCTTCATCCCGAGGGCGAAGGGGTGAGGACCCGGGCGACCTCGCGGTCGTTCAGGGTGACGACATGGGCGTCCTGGCTGATGCGCCGGATCAGTCCGGAGAGGACTTGACCGGGACCGATCTCGAGAAATTCCGCGCTACCTCGGGCGACCATCTCGACCACGGAGGCTGTCCACTGGACCGGCTTCAGGATGTGGTCGGCCAGCTCCTTGCGGATGTCATCCGCACTCGTCAGGATCGTGCCGGTGATATTGGCGACGACGGGGATGCGGGGCTGACGGAGCGGAAGCCGAGCGACGATTTCGCCGAATTGCGCCGCCGCCCGCGCCATCAGCGGCGAATGCGAGGCGATGCTGATCGGCAGCCGGACGACCCGGGTGGCGCCGCGCGCGCGGGCGAGCTCGGTGGCGCGATCCAGCGCCGGGCCCTCGCCGGAGAGCACGATCTGGCCGGGGGAGTTCGCGTTGGCCACGGTGATGACGCCAAGCGCGCCGGCTTCGGCGACAACCGCCTCGAGCACGTCCTTATCGAGGCCCAGCACCGCGAGCATCCCGCCCGGCCGGAGGGTACCGTTCTCTTTCATCAGGCGTCCGCGTTCGCGGACAAGCACCAGGGCATTCTCGAAGTCGATGACGTCGGCTGCCACCAGCGCGGTGAACTCGCCGAGGCTATGCCCCGCGACATACTGCGGCGCAATCACCTGCCCCATGGCCTGCCAGCGCTCGCGCAGCACATCGAGACAGGCGATGCTCACGGTAAGGATGGCCGGCTGGGCGTTGATCGTGTCGTTGAGATCCTGTTCAGGTCCTTCGAAGCACATGCGCGTCAGCGCGAAGCCGAGGATCTCGTCGGCGCGCTTAAAGACCTGACGCGCGGTCTCGGAGACGTCGAAGAGCGCTTTGCCCATCCCGACGTATTGCGAACCCTGCCCCGGGAAGACAAAGGCCACCGGACCAGCCCCGTAGGGGACAGACATCGGGAGATTGGGCGTCAGGCGACGGACACCTTCCCTTTGACGTAATTCCAGGCTTCGCCGACGGTGCGCAGCTTCTGGGCGTCTTCATCCGAAATCTCCATCCCGTACTCCTCCTCGAAGGCCATGATCAGCTCGACCAGGTCCAGCGAGTCGGCCTGCAGGTCATCGGTGAAGGAGGCTTCCGGGGTCACCTTCTCGACGTCGACGCCAAGCTGCTCCGCGATGATGCCGCGGAACTTGTCGAAATTCGCTTCGGCCATCCTTGCCTCCTACTGGTTCTTGGAGTTGCGGGCACGGTCTTAAGCCCAAATTTGGTCTATACAATAGCGAACCGCGACCGGGAGCGCGAATACCCGGGCTTCCCCGCCGGAGATGTATCCCCCTGGGTGGCGCTTGGTTACGGTCCCGTTCAGACCAATCGTAACGATGCGCAAAAGCGGGACTTAAAATGAGGCGTGACCTCGGCCTCGATGCCTTCGCTTGCCCAGGCACGCCGCGGATTGGCCCTCGGGGCGATCGCCGGCCTGGGGGTGTACCGCCCGCCCGCCGATGCCCAACCGGCGCGGCGTGTCACGGGCGCCGACCTGACGGGGGTCGCCTATCGGGTGCAACCCGACCAGGGGATCTCGACCCCGGCATTGGCGGCCGGGGCGGCGCGCGCCGCGCTGGGCGTGGCGCACGTCCTTACGTCCGACATCGAAATGATCATCGTCGGCACCACAACACCCGATGTGCTCTGGCCGACGACGGCCTGCCTGGTGCAGACGGAGCTGAAGCTACCGATGGTGGCGAGTTTCGACCTCTACGCGGCTGAGACCAGCGTGCTATCGGCGCTCAACGTCGGAATCCGCTATGTGGCCGCCGGCGCGCGGGCCGTCTTGCTGATCGGCGCCGAGTCGGACAACCAGCTCGTCGATCTGCCGGGACAGGGAGGTCGCGTTCACAGCCGCGCAGCGGCCGCCATGCTGCTGACCCCGGCCGGCGACGAGGGTGGGGTGTTGTCGACGACCGCGGGCGGCGCCGCCCAACCCGACGGCAATGGCGATGCCCAGGACCGAACGCTGTTGCGAGGCCTGACCGAGGCGGCCGCGGAATGCCTGCAGAAAGCACACCTGGCGATCTCCGAGATCGACCTGGTGATCGGCGAGCAGTCGGCGCCCGAAATCACGCAAGCGTGGAGCCGGCTCGCCGGCGTGGCATCGAGCCGCATCCTGCTGGATGAAGCGCGCTACGGATCGTTGCTGGCGGCCGCGCCGCTGACCGCGCTGTACGACGCGGTCCAAACCGGGCGCTTGCAAAAGGGGATGTCGGCGCTCGTGCTCTCCTGTGGCAGCGGCCCAACCTGGGCGGCGGCGTGCCTGCGATGGGGCGGTGGAGGGATCGCAGAAGCGAGCCCCGGTGTGGAAAGGCGAGCGTGAACGTGAAATGGTAAACGGCTCGCGGGTTGTCGTCACCGGGACCGGCGCCATCACCTCGCTGGGCCACACCACCCGCGAAACCTGGGAGGCGGTCAAGGCGGGTCGATCCGGCGTGCGCCGGGTGCAGGCGTTCGATCCGACCGGGATGCCGAGCCAGGTCGCGAGCGAAGTCGTGGATTTCAAGCCGGAGGCCCGGCTCGACCGCAAAGAGGCGCGTCGCATGTCACGATTCGTCCAGTTCGCGATGGTGGCCACCCGCGAGGCTCTCGAGGGCTCGGGACTCCAGATCACCGAGGCGAACCGCGACCAGGTCGGCGTCATCGTGGGGAGCGCCATCGGGGGTCTGGAGCAGATCGAGGA
>VBEQ01000210.1 GCA_005881235.1 Chloroflexota bacterium
GCTACCAGGAAGCGATCGTCGACGCCCTCTTGCAGCGCGTCGAGGGCGCATTATTTCCCTCCCCCGCTCGCGGGGGAGGGCCAGGGTGGGGGCCCGCGCCGACCATCGTGCTCGGCGGCGGCGTGGCGCGCAATCGCCGCCTGCGCGAGGCCGCGCGCACCCGCCTGGGCAAAGCGGCGCATCTCGTCATCCCGGCCCCGGAGCTGTGTACCGACAACGCGGCGATGATCGGCGCCGCCGCGCTGATCGAGTGGGACCGGCGCGGGCCGGATCCGGCCCCCTTCGACGCGGACCCCAGCCTTGGCTTTACGTAATTGCCCTTGAAGGTCCCGACCGAAACGAGTATCATTAGCACTCGGGCTCACTGAGTGCTAATGTACCGTCACCACCTAAGGAGGGTTTTATGAAGCTACGTCCATTGGGCGACCGAGTCGTGATCAAGCCCGTCGAGCGGGAAGAGAAGACCAAGAGCGGGATCGTTTTGCCCGAGCCGTCGGCAACGGCCGCTTCATCGAGACGACCGGCAAGCGCGAGCCGCTCGATGTCAAAGTCGGGGACCGCGTGGTCTATGCCAAGTACGCCGGCAGCGAGATCAAGCTCGACGAGACCGAATACCTGATCCTGTCCGAGAAGGACATCCTGGCCGTCGTCGCCAACGGCAAGAGCTAGACCCCTCAACCATCAACGGCCAGCCTTCGGGCTGGCCTTTCTATTTCTGCGGAGGGTCGGGCTGGGCGGCCGCCTGCTTGGCCCTCGGGATCATCGGCAGCGCGAGCATGGCCTCGGTCACCTGCGCGTACTGTTCCTGGCTGCGCCAGTCGTAGTGAGGGTTGCGCCAGCGGATGTAGCCCCGATA
>VBEQ01000211.1 GCA_005881235.1 Chloroflexota bacterium
CTGCCCCGTGCGCAAGCTCGGCGCTCCCGGCAATCCCGAGCTCGCGGTTGGTGCCGTCGACGACGATGCGGTGGTCGTCTTCGATCAACGGCTCAGCCAGCAACTCGGCCTGACCGAGGACGACATCGTGCACGCGGCGGCGCGGCAGCGCGATGAGTTGCGCGCCTGGCTGGCGGCGCTGGGCGCGGGGGCCATGCCGCCGCTCGAGGACCGAACCGTGATCCTGACTGATGACGGCGTTGCGACGGGGTACACCGCGCAGGCGGGTATTCAAACGGTGCGCCGGCGTGGCGCCAAACATGTCGTGCTGGCGGTCCCCGTCGCGCCACTCGACACGGCCGGGTGGCTGCGGCCACAGGTCGATGAATTCGTCTGCCTCGCCACTCCGGAGCCGTTCTACGCGGTCGGGAACTTCTTCGAGGAATGGCCACAGGTTACCGACGACGAGGTTAGAGCACTGCTGCTGGCCGGTAACACGTTGTAGCGGAGGTTTTACACAGGCAAGGACTTTGTCCCCTCGCCGGTTACAGCGGTGTGAAGCTCTTCGCCAAGGGCAAAGGGCAGCCGGACGCCCAGGCCAAGGCGCCGGCCTATAGCCCGATCGATCGTGTCGGGCTACTCGGGCTGCTCGACCAGGTTGTCAACAGCGGCCAGTCTGGCGTGCTCGAGCTCAGAGAGCCCCGCGGCGAGTGGGTCTACGCCTTCCAGGGCGGTGCGCTGACGCACGCCGCCGGCGGCCGTGTCCGGGGGGCGCGTCAGGCCTTCGATCTCCTCTGGGAATTCCAGAGCGGCCAGTTCACGTTCACCCCAGGCGTCAACCCCAGCCTCGCCGGCAACCTCTACATCGACAAAGCCCGGCTGCTGGACCTGCTGCGACGCAGTCAGGCGGTCCTCCAGGGCCCTTCGGCTCCCTATATCCCTCCGGATCAGCAGCGGCCGATCGCTCCCGTCCAGCGCACGTACTCGCCGCCGGTCCCCGGCCAGGCGCCGGCGTGGCAGCCGGGGCCACCGCCGGGCCCATATGCGCCTCCGCAGGGCTGGCCCCCGGCGGGGCAGCCTGGCATGCCTCCGGCGCCCGCGTGGGGGGCTGGCTACCCGCAGCAACCCGGCTATCCCCCCGCCCCATATCAGCAGGGTGCGCCATACCCGGGCCCGCAACCCCAGGGGCAGCCCTACCCGCCACCGGCGTATCCCGGGCAGCCGCAGCCCGGCTACCCGGCATACCCGCCGCAGCCGCCGATGCCCCAACAGGGGATGCCGCCACAGGGCATGCCGCCGCAAATGATGCCGCCCACCGCCGCACCCCAGCCGCCGGTCGCGCCCCCGGCGCCACCCCGGCCGTTACCGAGCTTTTCCGTGCCGCCCATGGCGATTCCGAAGAAACGCCAGGCGATCCCCGCGTACCAGCCGCCGGCGGCCGTGCCCATGCCGGCGCCGGCCGCGCCCGAGCCCCCCAGGGCAGCCCCCAAGGACGACCTCGCGTCACTGCGTGCGAGCCTGGTCGCCCAGGCGCCCCCCGGCCGCCCCGCCCCAAGCGCTCCCGTGTGGGGCGTTCGCACCGGAGATGGCAGCGTTGCCCCGCCGCCGGCCGCCGCCGGCCCCAAAGGCAAGGGCAAGGGCAAGGAGAAGGCCCCGAAAACGAAGCGCGATTCGAAGCTCGGCGCGGCGATCAGGGTGCGACTGATCACGTTCCTGCTCTGGGCCTGTGAGCGGAAGTACTCGCCGGACGATCACTGGACGCTGAAGGACGCGTTCGAGGTCTCGACGATGGAACTTCGCGATCAGTTCATCGGCGCCTTTTCGGAGTCGTTCAAAGCCTCGCGGCAAAAGGGGAGCGCCGAGGACGACGACATGGATGACATGGCCGCAGGTCGGATGCGCGGGCGGGGCCGCCGGCACTAGTCACCACTGCGCACGAGAACTGACTGCGCTGGCTCGCGGGTAAACTTGCGGGGTATTGACTCTGTCTTCCTCGCCTGCCGCGGAGCGGGCGATCGATCTCCTCGCCGGACTGAACCCTCCGCAGCGAGCGGCGGTGACCGCGGACGATGGGCCACTGCTGATCTTTGCCGGCGCCGGCAGTGGCAAGACGCGCGTGCTCACGCTCCGCATCGCCTGGCTGATCCAGCAGGGTCGCGCCGAGCCGGGCGAGATCCTCGCCGTCACCTTTACCAATAAGGCCGCGCGCGAGATGCGCAGCCGGGTGGAGAATCTCCTGAACCTGGCCGCGGGCGCGATCTGGATGGGGACGTTTCATGCGATCGGGGTTCGCATTCTGCGGCGTGACGGGAGCGCCGATGGAATCGATCGCCATTTCGTCATCTACGACGAGGCGGATCGGCTGTCGGTGGTCAAGCGCGTCATGAACGAGATGCGCCTCGATGAGAAGCGATACCCGCCGGGCGGGATGGTCGCCTTGATCTCGCGCGCCAAAGACGAGGTCATCAATGGTGAAGACCAGCTGAAGGCGGCCGGCACCCACAACGAGGAGCTGGCGGCGCGCATCCGGCTTCGCTACGACGGCTTCCTGGAGCAGAACAACGCGCTCGACTTCGACGATCTCCTGATGCGGACGGTCTGGCTGTTCGATCGCCACCCGGAGGTGCTCGAGAAATACCAGAAACGCTTCAAGTACATCATGGTCGATGAGTATCAGGACACCAACCGGGCGCAGTACCTGATGGTCCGCCACCTGGCCAGCAAGCTTCGGAATCTCGCTGTGGTGGGCGACGATGATCAGTCGATCTATGCGTTTCGCGGCGCGGATGTGCGAAACATCCTCTCTTTCGAGAAGGACTATCCCGATGCGCAGATCGTCAAGCTCGAACAGAATTACCGGTCGACCCAGATGATCCTCGACGCCGCCTACCACGTCATCAAGGCCAATCCCAATCGGGCCGCCAAGCGGCTGTGGACCGAGCGAGGGGGCGGGTCCAAGCTCGTGGTGGCGCAGACCTACGACGAGCAGGAGGAGGCTCAGGCGGTTGCGCGCGAGGCGCTGCGCCTGGTGGCAGAAGGCGACTACCGCCTTGGTGACATCGCCGTGCTCTACCGTACCAACGCCCAATCGCGCGCGCTGGAAGAAGTCCTCCTGCGGCGCGGTGTGCCGTACCGCCTGATCGGCGGCTTGCGCTTCTACGAGCGGCGCGAGGTCAAGGATATGATGGCCTACCTGCGCCTGATCGCCAACCCGCAGGAGACCCTGAGCTTCTCGCGGATCATCAACGTTCCGCGCCGAAAGCTCGGCGAGAAATCACTTGCGCAGCTTGGCTACTGGGCCGACGCCCATGGCACGACGGCATGGGATGCGCTGACGCGTCTCGACGAGATGCTGGAGCTGGCCCCGGCCGCCCGTGGCGCCCTGGCGGACTTTCGCGACCTCATCGGCGAGGTTCGCGCGGCTTCCCAGGAGCGCCGGCTCGTCGAGACCATCGACCTTCTGCTGCTGCGGACGGGGTACGAGCGGTATGTCAAAGAGACGGGAACCGATGGTGAGGAGCGCTGGGCCAACGTCCTCGAGTTGCGAGGGCTGGCCTCGGAGTACGACGGGCTTCCGCCCGGCGAGGGATTGCAGGCATTCCTCGAGGAGACGGCGCTGATGAGCGACGTCGACACCATGGACGAGCGCGCGCAGGGCCTGACCCTGATCACGCTTCACATGGTCAAAGGCCTCGAGTTTCCAGTGGTCTTCATGCTGGGGATGGAGGAAGGCCTCTTCCCACACAGCCGGAGCCTCGACTCACCCGAGGAACTCGAAGAAGAGCGGCGCCTCGCGTATGTCGGCATGACCCGGGCGAAGGATCGGCTCTACCTGTTTCACGCGTTCCGGCGACACTTGTTCGGGAGCGCCAATTTGAACCTGCCGTCGCGCTTTCTTAAAGACATTCCCCCGGCTCTCGTCGACGGATCGGCGGGAATCCCGCAGGGCGTTCCCGATGCCGGCATGGCGCCGGCGCGAGTGGTCGAGGCCGCACGTCCGGCGGTTCCGGTCGAGCTGGTGCAGCGGTACCAACCGGGTGACCACGTCGAGCACCGGTCCTGGGGCCGCGGTAGCGTGCTGAAGAGCACAATGACTCGAACCGACGAGGAGATCATCGTGAAATTCGACCGGGTCGGGATGAAGATCCTCGCCGTCAGCCTGGCGCCGATCGTCAAGGTGTGAACACCGCCCTCAAACCGGACCAGAAAGCACAGGCTCGGGTTCTCGAGCTGCGCAGCCTGATCGACCGCGCGAACCGGCAGTACTACGAGCTCGACCAGCCGGAGATCACGGACGCCGAGTACGACGCCCTGTTCCGCGAGCTCGTCGACCTGGAGACGCAGTATCCCGAGCTGATCACGCCCGACTCGCCGACCCAACGAGTCGGAGGACCGCCGTCCGACGCTTTTGCGAAGGTAACCCATCGGACGCCGATGCTGAGCCTCGGCAATGCCTTCGACCGCGATGAGGTGCGGGAGTTCGACAAGCGCGTTCGGCGAGCGGTCGGCGACGTCAAGGTCGAGTACGTGACCGAGCTGAAGATCGACGGCCTCGCGATGAGCCTGCTGTACGAGGACGGCCGCTACAAGATCGGGGCGACCCGTGGCGACGGCTACGTCGGCGAAGACGTGACGGCGAACGTCAAGACGATTTCCAGCGTCCCCTTGTCGGTGACGGTGCCGCCGGAGTTTCCAAGAGCCTTCGAGGTTCGCGGTGAGGTCTACATGCCGAAGCGCAGCTTTCAGCGCCTCAACGCCGAGCTGGCCGCGGAAGGCAAGCCGCTCTTCGCCAATCCGCGCAACGCTGCCGCGGGAGCGGTCCGGCAGCTCGATCCCCGGATCACCGCCCGCCGCCGCCTCGACACCTTCATTTATGCCCTGGATCCGCCGGGCGGGGCCAGAAGTCAGGAGCAGATCCTCAACCGGCTCGCCGAGATGGGCTTTCACGTCAACACGAACCGTCGCACCCACCCCGACATCGATGCCGTCATCGGCTTCCTCGACGTGTGGCAGGAAAAACGACACGAGCTCGACTATGGGATCGACGGGATCGTCATCAAGGTCAACGACCTCGGGCAGCAAGCGGAGCTCGGCTTCGTGTCCCGCAGCCCGCGCTGGGCCCTCGCCTTCAAGTTCCCGCCGGAACAGGCCGAGACGATCGTGGACGACATCAAGGTCTACGTCGGGCGGACGGGGGCCATCACCCCGGTCGCCTGGCTCACACCCGTGCAAATTGGGGGGACGACGGTCAGCCGGGCAACCCTGCACAACGAGGACGAGGTCGCGCGGAAAGACGTGCGGCCCGGCGACCACGTCATCATCCAGCGCGCCGGCGACGTCATTCCCGAAGTCGTGCGCGTGCTGACGGAGAAACGATCGCCGTCGAGCCGGCCGTGGCACATGCCCAAGAAATGTCCCGAGTGTGGGACGGACTTGGTACGGGAGCCGGGCGAGGCCGCGACCCGCTGCATCAATCCAACCTGTCCGGCCCAGGTGCTCGAACATTTTCGACACTTCGTCGGCTCACTCGACATCGAGGGCCTGGGGTACGCGACCCTTCAGCAGCTGATCGACCGCAAGCTGGTCACGGACCCGGCGGACCTCTATCACCTGACAAAGGAACAGCTGCTGACCCTCGACGGCTTTGCTGATAGATCGGCGCAGAACCTGGTCGATCGAATCGCCGCCAGCAAGTCGACGACCTTCCTGCGGTTTCTTTCTGCGCTCGCCATCAACCATGTCGGCTGGACGATGGCTGGCCTGCTGGCCGATCATTTTGGCACCATCGACCGGCTGGAAGCCGCCGGTGTCGACGACCTCTTGGCCATCGGCGGCGTGGGCCCGACGGTGGCGGAGGACGTCCACGAGTATTTCCAGCGGCCGGAGTCCCGCCGCCTGATCGGGCGTCTGCTCGAGGCCGGGATCGAGATCAAGCAACCCGAGCGCCGCGAGGGCCCCTTGAGCGGCAAAACGTTGGTGCTGACGGGCACGTTGAGCTCCTTGACTCGGGGAGAAGCCGAGGAACGGATCAAGGCCCTCGGCGGTGCCGTCGGCTCCGGTGTTTCAAAGAAGACGGATTACCTGGTCGTAGGGACGGATCCCGGCTCGAAGCTCGAGAAGGCCCAGCGCCTCAAGATCCCCATCCTCGACGAGGCGGCCTTCCTGGCCCTGCTCAAGGATGACGGCATGAAAGCGAGCATATAACGCTTAGTGAACGCTATAAGAATTTGTAACGACTCGTGACAGGTCCTTAACCTTTCTTTCGGGGCGCGCCACGCATATTGCGCGTATGTCGATCCCGCCCGTCCTGGCGATGCCCGGCGGCCGCGCCGTCGGGCACCTGAAGCGGGTCGGCGGTCGTGGGTTGCTCGCGTTGCTGGCGGCGGCCGTCATCATGCTCGTCTCGGTGCTCGGCGCGCTCTTGCCGGACGCGACCTTGCCCCTCACCTGGTACGTGCCCGTTCTCGACAGCGCCATGCTGGTCACGCTCGCGGTCGTGCTCTTCCTCTCGTCCAGCGACGTGATCATCCGCCGCCACGGCCGGTTGCTGCCCCTGGCCTTCGTCAGCGTCGTCCTCGGCATGGTGTGGCTCCAGCACATGCTGACCTTCCCGGGCGTCGCCCCTTTCACGCTACCGTTGGTGACAAACCAGACGGCGCCCTTCCTCTTCCAGGCCGGGCACATCGGCACGCCCGCGCTCTTCGGCTGGATCCTGTTCCACCGCGCGGGTCCGCTGGCCCAGCCGCGGCGGTCACTGTCCCGGACCCTGGCCCTGGCGCTCGGCTTGAGTATCGCTGCCGTCGCCGTGACGGCTGGGCTCGCTCGCATCCTGCCGCCGCTCATCGTCAATGGTCGCTTCACCGGACTCAACACCCTGCTGCAGGCCGTCCCATTTCTCGTCCTCGCTGCTGTCGCCGTCGCGTACCGGCGGGCGCGGAGCCCGGAACGCCGCATCGAGACGAGCGTGATCGCCGGCTTGATCTTCGTCAGTGTCGAAACGATGGTCTTCATGTTCATGCAGGCTCGTTACGACGGATTCTGGTATGTCGGGCATGGCTTGATGCTGCTGCCCTGCGTCGCGCTCCTGGTTGGCACCATCGGTCTCTACACGGCCGCCCGCCGGGATGCCGAGGTCCAGCTACGGGTCGTGGAACAGCTGAAGGCGTCACAGCAACGGCTCCAGGTCATCATCGACACCTCGCCAAGCGCCGTCATCAGCGCGGATGAGACTGGCTTGATCACCGGCTGGAACCGTAAGGCGGAGGAGATCTTCGGCTGGTCCCACGATGAAGCCCTGGGGCGGACCCTGACCGGCACGATCATTCCTCGTCGCTACCGCGACGCCCACCAGCGAGGTCTGGCTCGCTTCATCGAGACCGGTGAGGGCCGGCTCCTGGGCGAGACCGTCGAGCTGGCCGGCCTTCATCGCGACGGCCATGAGTTTCCGGTCGAAATCTCCGTAACCGCCACGGCGCGCTCCACGTCTCGCGTCGATTTTGTCGCGTTCATCAACGACGTCAGTCAGCGCCGGATGGCCGAACGCCTTCGCGGCGTTCAGTTCGCCGTGACCCGTCCACTGGCCAACGCGGCAACGTGGGCCGAAGCGGCCCCCCAGGTGCTCCGCGGCATTTGCGAGACCCTCGGCTGGGCCGCGGGCGAGTTCTGGCGGGTGGACCGGGAGGCCAACGTGCTTCGCTGGGAGTGCGGCTGGCATCGCCCCTCGAAGGACTTCGGTGCCTTCCTGGAAGTCAGCCAGGAACTGACCTACGGCCGCGGTGAGGATCTCCTGGGCCGCGTCTGGCGGACGGGCCGCGCCGCATCCATCGACGATGTCGCGGCCGAGGATTCACCGCGCGCGTGGGCCGCGAGCCGGGCCGGTCTGCACGCCAAGTTCGCCTTCGCCGTCACCAACGGGCGGAAGGTGACGGGCGTCATCGCGCTCTTCAGCCATGACCGCCGCTCGCTCGACCGCGCCATGCTGCGGGTGATGGCCGACATCGGAAGCCAGATCGGCCAGTTCATCGAGCGGCGCCGCGCCGAGGAAGAACTGCGGCACAGTGGCGAGCGCATCCGCGCCATCCTGGACAACGTGGCCGACGGCATCATCACGGTCGACGAGCGCCTGGTGGTTCGCTCCTACAACCCGGCGGCCGAGCGGCTCTTCGGCCACGTGGCCGAGGAAGTGATCGGCAAAGACTTCGCGCGCTTGATCGGCGAACCGTACCGTGCGGAGGTCAAGCCCCGGCTACGGGCCTACCTGCGGGCTCAGCAAGGGCTCTTCCCGATGGGAAGCCACGAGACGGTCGGCCTACGAAAAGATGGCACGACCTTCCCGATGGAGTTCAACGTCGGCTGGCTCGGACCGCAGCGGTTGGTCATCGGCAGCCTGCGCGACGTCTCCGAACGCAAAGCCGAAACCGAGGCGCTCCAGTATCAGGCGCTTCACGATTCGCTCACAGGGCTGCCCAACCGCACGTTTCTCCGCGAGCGCCTGGAAGAAACGATTCGTGCCGGCGAGCGCGAGATGAAACCGTGCGCGCTGCTCCTCATGGACCTCGACGGCTTCAAGAGCGTGAATGACAGCCTCGGCCACGAGGTCGGTGACCGTCTGTTGCGAGAGGTGAGCCACCGAATGCGGGGCGTGCTGCGCAAGGCGGATACCATTTCCCGCTACGGTGGAGACGAGTTTGCCGTGGTGCCCTGGGGTGCAACGGATGTCCCGCGGGCGGTGCTGATCGCGGAAAAAATCGTGGAGGCCGTCGGCAAGCCGATCACGATCGACGACCAGCCGATCACGGTCAACATGAGTATTGGGATCGCCGTCTTCCCGCAGCATGCCG
>VBEQ01000212.1 GCA_005881235.1 Chloroflexota bacterium
CCGCGCGAGGTCCGTAGGAGAGGATGACGTGTGCCGCCGCCGGCAGAAAGCGCTGGCCCGTAAACTGCACCGCCTCTTCGTCGTTGATGATCACGCAGTCGACGCGCCGAAACACCCGCTCCAGGCCGGAATGCGCCGTGTCAAGCCAGAGCTTGATCGTGTCGCAGGCGACGAAGTCCGCCTTCTCGACCTGGTCCAGGACCTCGAGCTGCAGCTCCGGCTGGATGTTGGAGAGGAAGATCACGCGCGAGTTGCGGTACGCCGGCGGCAGTGCCGGGTGGAACCCGGCAAACACGTTGAGCTGCGTATCGAGCGTCTCGCGCTCCTCCAGGCGGACGCCCGAATAGCGAGCCGTCCAGCGGAACGTCTTGCCCCTGAGGACCTCGAGACCGCGCATGTCGATGTTTCGCGATTCCAGGAGGGCGCGATGCGCCGCCGGGAAATCGTCGCCGACCACGGCGACGAGCTGGATCGGGGCGAACATCGATCCGGCCACGCAGAAGTAGCTGGCGCCGCCGCCGAGCACCTCGCTGGCGGTCTCCGTCGGCGTATGAACGGTGTCGAGTGCGACCGAACCGACGACGAGGATTGGACGGACGTCGTCGCTCATCTAGAACTTCAAATGGGAAACCACGTTGTATCCCGACAGGTTGTCCGCCCCCTTGAGGAATTTGAGCTCGATCAGGAAGCTAATTCCGACGACGCGCCCCCCGAGCTGCTGTACCAGGCTGGCCGTCGTCCTCGCGGTTCCCCCGGTCGCCAGCAGATCGTCGACGATGACGACCGACTGGCCCGGCTTGATCGCATCCTGATGGATCTCGAGCACCGCCGAGCCGTACTCGAGCGCGTAAGCCTCGGATAGTTTCTGGCCCGGCAGCTTGCCCTCCTTGCGCACGGGGACGAACCCCGCGTTGAGGAGGTAGGCGAGCGCCCCGCCGAAGATGAAGCCACGCGACTCGACCCCGACGACCAGCTCGACGGCTTTGCCGCGGTAGGTCTCCGCCATCATGTCCACCGCCTGGCGAAACGCGCCGGCATCCTGCAAAAGGGTGGTGATGTCCTTGAAGAGGATCCCCTCTTTGGGGAAGTTCGGCACGTCGCGGATCTTCTCCGATAGGGCGCGCACGACCGCGCCATCATCCGGCACGCGAGTAGTTTAGGTAACCGCACAGCCGCCTGACGGCAGACGGCCGGTTTGGCGTTGTTCTATCAGTGGTGCGACTCCTTGGCGTTCGGAACACCTCGGCAGCGGTGGGTCTTGGCCTCCTGGCCGCCGGCCTTGGGGTCCTCGGCGCCGGCAGCAGCGGCCCGGCCGCGATCAGGTACGAGCTCAACGCTCCGCTGCTGGCCACCGGAGGCCGGGTCTTCGCCTGCTTCTCGGATGCCTTGATGGGCCCGGCCGCCGGCTGCGGCGGGATCGAGGTGAAGAGCGTCGACGTCAGCCAGGTACCGGACGGTGGCGGTGATCATGGATTGCCGTGGTCGCAACCGATGCGGCTGGTTGGAACCTGGGATGGTCGGGCGCTGACGTTGACGGAAGCACCGCAGGTAGCGCAGGCGGCGCCGGGACTGCCCGAGCCCTGCACGCAGGATTTCAGTCCACAACCAGGATTCGACTCGATGCAACGCCAGATCGAGGTGATCGATGCGCTGCGAACCCGCGGGATTGATGTCCTCATGTCGACCGGGTGCGACGGCAACGCGGTCGGCATCGTCGTACCGGTCGCCGACGACGCGACGGTCAACTGGTTAACGAGGCACTACTCCGTCAAGATCGTCGGCTGGCTGCGGCCTCTGCCTAGCGGGCCCTGAAGCCTGAGCGAACGATCGACCACTCTTCGGCGTTGAGTGCCCGAAGGACCAAGAGCGCAGCCAGGTACACCGCGGCCCCCAGGATGATCACGATAGCCAACGGCCAGGAGCTGATCAGGTAGACGACGATCCCCATAGCCAGGCCACTGGCCAGTACGGGAGCGATGCTGCCAGCGATCGAAAGCGAGGCGAGATGCCGCCGCAGTAGCCACCATCCGCCCGCGAACAGCGCCACCTCGGTGATGGTCGAGGCGGCCGCCGCACCCAGGTAGCCATACGGCGGTATCAAAACCAGGTTGAGGGCGACATTCACGACCAGGCTGAAGAGGGCCAACCGGGTGAAATCGAGCTGGCGGTTGATGGCGGTCAGCGTGTAGATGAAGGCGTTGTTCACGAAGAGGAGTACCACCGAGGGGGCGAGGATACGCAGCGCCGGGATCGACTGCTCGAAGCCGCGGGTAAAGTGGACGATCGAATCGGCCGTCACGCCAATGCCGACCGCCAGCGGCAAGCCGAGGATCGCGAGCATCTTGTACGACTTCTCGTAGGCGAACACCAGCCGGCGGCGATCACCGGCCGCGAGCAGCGACAGCGCCGGGAAGACGGCCCCCATTGCCGATTGGGGAATCCACGCGACGGCATCGATGTACTTGTTCGCGGCCGAGTACCAACCGACCACCTGGAAATTCTTGAAGAGCTGCAGCAGGACGATGTCGAGTTGCGCGTAGACGGTCGTGATGGTGAAGGCCAGGGCGAGCGGAAGCCCGGCGGCGAGCAGCCGCCGCACGAAGGCTGGCTCGAGCCGAATGGCGACCCGCTCGTGCCAGCGCCATCGAATCACGGCGAACGCGAACAGGCAGGTAAAGAGGTAGCTGGCCGAGTAGACCCATAGGAAGGCATCCCAGCTTGCCCGCCGCTGGATGGCGACGAGCGTCAGCCCGAGCAGGAGCAGCGATTCGGCGACGATGGCGACCGCCTCGTAGCCGAGGCGACCCCGGATGTAGAAGACGGCACGGAGCAGGCTCGAGTAGCTGGTCGTCAAAAGCAGCACAAAGGCGGCGAGCGTATAGGGAAAGAGTGCCGGACTGAGCAGGCGCAGGGCCGCCGCCAGGATGACGAGCGCCACCAGCGAGAGCAGGAGGCGGGCACTGAGCAGGTTGGCGAGGTAGCGCGTCAGGATGGTGCGGTCTTTAGAGGCGTCGCGAATGAAGACCGTTTGCAGCCCCAGGTCGGCAATCACCCCGACGAGCGTGATGTAGACGATCATGGTGGCGAAACGGCCGTAGTGGTCGGCGCCCAGGTGACGCCAGAGCAACACGACGACGACAAAGACCGCCAGCTTGGCCAGGGCCCGCGCCCCCACGACCAGCACGCTGTTGCGCAGCGTCGTGGCGGCGAGCCGCTCGGTCACCGGGCGGATTGTAGTTGAGTTCAGCCCGCACTTCGTGACAGCCTCGAAGCGGAACCTTCTGGCCGGCCGGTCCGTCTAATAGAAAGGATGCTGTCTCGCGCCCTCGTTGCCTGCTTGCTCGCCCTGAGCCTCTGCGGCTGCGGCGCGGCAGCGTCGCCTGCCACCGGAGTGGTAACCGGTCACGTGCAGATCCGCGCCTGCGGCGGCGCCTACCGGCCGGAGCAGACCGGTTGCCCGGCGCGCCCCATGACCGGCGCAACGCTGACCTTTCAGCTGATCGACCGCTCGAGCGCCTCGACGACCACAACCGATTCGTCCGGCGCCTACCGGATCGATCTGAAGCCTGGCAGCTACGTCGTCCAGGTGATGGAGGGGTCGGCCAAGCGCGCTCTCGCCGGTCCCCGAACGGTTACGGTGGTCGCCGGCAAGACGGTAACGGCGGACTTCATCTACACGATTCAGTTGCTCTAGCGCACGCCGGCGGCGAGCACGTCTCTTAACATTCGTGGATGCAGCCGGCAGGAAAGCCGCGGGTCTTCAGCGGGATACAGCCGAGTGGCGGCCTCCACATTGGCAACTACCTCGGGGCGATTCGCAACTGGGTTCGCGACCAGGACCGCTACGACAACATCTTTTGCATCGTCGACCTCCACGCGATCACGCTGCCGCAGGACCCGGCGGCACTGCGGGAAAACACCCTCGACCTGGCCGCGATCTACCTGGCGAGCGGGATCAAACCGGAGCAGGCGATGTTCATCCAGTCGCACGTGTCCGCGCATGCGGAGCTCGCCTGGATCTTCGAGTGCTTTACGCCGATCGGCTGGCTGGAGCGCATGACACAGTTCAAGGACCGAACCGCGCGGCAGGGTCGCGAGCGGATCGGCGCCGGCGTCCTCACCTACCCTTCATTGATGGCGGCCGACATCATGCTCTACGACGCCAAGTACGTACCGGTTGGGGAAGACCAGCGACAGCACATCGAGTACACCCGCGACATCGGCCAGCGGATCAACCAACGTTACGGGAACATCCTCGTCATCCCGGAGGCGCTCATCCAGAAGGCCGGCGCGGAGATCAAGGGACTCGACGACCCCGAAAAGAAGATGAGCAAGAGCCTGGCGGCCGACGCGCCTGGGCACGCGATCTTCATGCTCGATCCGCCCGACCTGATCAAAAAGAAGCTGGCGCGGGCGCAGACCGATGCCCAGCCGGCGGTGGGCTTCCCGGCCGGCCCCGGCGTCCGCAACCTGCTCGAGATCTACCGCACCATCAAGGAGCTGGATGGGCCGGCCGTCGAACGCGAGTTCGAAGGCAAACCCTACAGCGCGCTCAAGAGCGCCGTCGCCGACGCCGTGATCGAGGTGCTGACACCGATCCAGCAGCGCTATCGCGAGATCCGCTCCGATGATGCCGCGTTGCTGCAGCAGCTACGCCGCGCGGCTGACCGTTTGACGCCGATCGCGAACGCGACGCTGCATCGCGTCCAGGAAGCGGTCGGGCTCCGCTAGCGTTACCAGTTCGAATATGGACCAATCGGCGCGGGATGAAAAGGCCCGCCGGCATCGTGAAGAAAGACGACGACGGGACGCTGCGGTAGCGGCAAGATGTACGCGACCCGTCCATCCGGAAAGCGCTGCGCGAGCTTCGCGAGCAGGAAACCATCCTTGGCGTCGACCACCACAGCGATAGGCACGCCGGCCGGCAGATCCCCCACCCGGCGGTAGTCCAAAAACGTCCAGGCGACATGCCCCTCGGTCATGTATTGAATCGGGGTGGCGCGGAATGGATCCGCATTGACCTTGCCGTTCCTGGTGTAGGTGATGCCGACGTAAAGCTGACGACCGTACCAGTCACTGGCATCGATAAATCGCCCGACGTCGACCCGGTCACCCATGTATTCGAGATAGAGATTAGGCAGCGTCGGGTAGACGGCAAAGTAGAAAGTGGCCGTCCAGGCGAGGCTCAGCACCCAGACGGCGGTCGCCGCCAGCGCAGCGCGCCGCGGCCAGACCGTCTGGAGGACAGCGTCGAGGCCGACCGCCGCGAGCAGGTATGCCGCCGGAACCAACCCGCTGCCACGCAGCATGTGCGGAGTGCGATCCGACAGTCCCACGACGAGCGTGAACACCCCCAACCAGATCAGCAGCAGGGCATAACGACTCTCGCGCCATCGCCTGGCGGCGACGACGATTCCGGCAAGGAAGGCGAGCCCGACGAGCGGATCGAACAGGGGCAGGTGCGGGACGTTGTACTGGCGCTCGGCATCGCCCCAGAGGTTGAACGCCGCGAGCGCACGCACGGTGTGATCGGCGACCCGGCCGGGAATGCCCCAGACGGGCCCTCCGCCAAGCACGGAAACGCCGGCGGCTCGATTGAGCACCTCCGGGTCGAGCAGCGTGGCGATCCCGAGCGGGACCATCACCACCGTCGCGGTGAGCGCGAAGAGCACCCACGACAACCGGCTTCCCGGCAGCTCGCGCCCGGCGCGAATTCTCAGGACGATCACGCCGGCGAGCACCAGCACAATCAGCCGGTAACTCGTGTAGGTATAGGCGCCAAGGCCGATCACCGCCCCCGCGAGCGCCCAGCGCCAGGCCGAGCCGCGCCGGACGGCCCACCACAGGAGAAGAAAGGCGAGGTCGAGAAAGAGCGGCACGAGGACCGTGCGATAGCCGAGCCGGCTGTAGTGGACAGCCCAGAACGAAACCGCCAGCAGCGCCGTGCTGATCAGGCCGACGCGGCGCCCGAAGAGGCGGCTGCCCAGCAGATAGTGAACCGGCAGCGTCACCAGTCCGATGACCACCGTCGTCAGGTAGAGGGCGATCGGTTTGCCCCCCACAAGGGCGACACTCACGGCGTCGAGCCAACTGATCATGCCCTCGATGCCGTTGCCGGTTCCCCGCGCGTAGATCACCTGCAGGCCGTGGTGCGGCAGCCGCAGCGCGTCGATCCCGTTGGCCGCAACGTCGGCGTAGAGACCCGGAGGGAACGTGTCGAGCCGAAGCGTCCGGAGGATGGCCGCGACAACCAGCACCCCCAGAACGCCGATCGATGCCTGCTGTTGCCAGACCGCGGCCCTGAACCGGGCTACGCCGTGCCCTCCGAGACCTTCTCCGTCACCTGGTACTCGAGATACATGCCGAGCATCAGGCGAGTCTGCGCCTCGAGCGCCGGCAGGACGCTGAACAGCAGTCCCACGATCGGATAGAGGCCAAGCTGCACGTAGGCCCAGATCTGATGCGGCACGCCCCAGCCCCGCGGCATCGGCGGATTGATGCGGCGTTCAACGAGGATCAGCGCGGCGATGTTGAGGAAAGCGATGTTGATGAGGATAAAGGCGTAGAGGCCCAGCCGGTCGGCCGCCAGGGTCAGGTTCCAGTCCTCGGACAGCAGCCGGGGCAGGGCGGCCCCGAACAACAGCAACAGCGGTAGCGTGGCCCAGGTCAGGTGGTTGAAGATCATGTAGCCGTAGCGGCGGGCGCGCAGCCAGAGCGAGATCTCGGGATGGCGCAGGAGCCGGACCGTCGCGTAGGGGACGTCGCTGACACCCCACGCCCAGCGCTTGATCTGGTTGTACTGGTTGGCGTGCGTCTTGACCCGCTCCCACGGCATTCCCCGATCCGAGGCCTCCGGCGCATCGCCGTAGATGGGCAGAAAAACGGGGACCATGTGGAGGCGCCCGTGGGTCGCGAAGAACGACTTCCAGTAGAAGCGGGAGTCCTCGGGGATAACGTCGTCGTCCCAGTAGTCGGCCTTGATGACAAGGTCGAGCGACATCGAGTAGCTGCTGAAGGCGACCAGCCGGTCCGGGCGGGAGGAGAGGAACATCTGCCACTGGGTGCAGGCGCTGGCCATGATGCGCACCGCGAACGGTACCCGCCAGAGGTTGTTGTGGAACATGGGGATGGGCTGGAAAAGGCACTCGAGCCGCTTCGGATCCTGAACGTATTGATACGTCACATAGGCGAAGTACTGGCGGTGGACCCGGAAGTCCGAATCCAAGTCGGTGACGATCACGTCCTTCGGGTTAAGTCCCATCGCGTCCAGCTCGCGTCGCAGGACCGGTCCGCCGTACGCCATCGCCGCCGACTTTCCCACCACGATGCCCGGCAGCAGTGGGTCTTTGATATGCAGTAAGGCACGCAACCGGCCGCCAAATTCCTGCTGCAGCCGGTGGACGTTCTCCCAACCCGGCCGGTCGCTCTCCCGGGTGATGATCGCCACCACCTTGTTCTCGGCCGGGTAGTCGGCGTCCGCGATCGCCCGGACCGTCTCGCGCAGGATCGGGTAGGGCTCGGTGTAGGTCGGAATCAGGACGGCATGCACGATCCGGCGAGGATCAGGCGTGGCCGGCGAGACCGCCAGCGCCAGGCAGCGCTGCCACCAGTCCTGCAGCATGGCCGCCTTCATCTTTCGGTAGGTGCTGCGGATCCCGACGACGACCGTCGCGGTGCGCACGAACCAGTAGATGTCGATCAGGAAGATCGCCACCGCAATGTAGGGGGCGAAGAGGAACGACG
Source organism: Chloroflexota bacterium (assembly GCA_005881235.1). Classification (GTDB taxonomy): domain Bacteria; phylum Chloroflexota; class Dormibacteria; order CF-121; family CF-121; genus CF-13. Next base: position 7,744 of record VBEQ01000212.1, read on the forward strand.
CGGCCACCGGGGCGATCAGGATGGTCCAGGTGAGCGCCCCGGGTGCCACCTCAAGAGCGCGCTGCACGCGCCGCTCGCCCTTGCTCAGGGATGCCCTTTTTGCCACCTCGTCTAACCCTAGTGGAACGCCGCAGGTGGCGTAGCCCCCAGTTTGGCGTTATACTGGTGCGCGGGTTAGACAGGCCAACGCTCACGCCTGTCCGACGCTCTGCCGAAGGGGTGGCTAGCCGTCGGCCCACCTGTGAAAGCCAGGCCCAATCTTATGCGCCACAAGGAGCGCCATTGACCTTACGGTTACCGCCTGTTGTCGCGGGGTCCCCGTTTGCCCACCGGGCCCCGGACATTACCGCAGTTCGTTTGCTGGTCTGCGCCGCACCGGAAAGCCAGGCCGAAACCCTGCTCGCCCATATCGGCCAGGACGCCGTGATCGCCTTGCTGACCGAGGCCACCGAGGGTGACGGCTACGTCGATATCAAGCACGCGCCGGTGCGCTACACCCTCAACCTCCAGAAACGCACCGAGACCACCATCGAGCGATTCGGACTGACCGGCCAGCTCTTTGGGCTGCCGGGGCGCGATATGGCGTTTGTGGTGGAGCGAGTGCAGCCCGATCCGGACCCGTCCAAGGATGCCGGAGACGTCCTGACACTCGAAGTCGCACAAGCCGTCGCCGAGGCCGCATCCTACGTCCCGGAAGAGGATTGGGTTCGCCGGCAGTTGACGGCGCTCGAGGAGGCGGCTCAGTTGCCCCTCGTCCTGGCCGGCCAGGCCTTCGCCAACCACGAGCGGCAATGGCTCGCCTGGCAGGCCGAGCAGGATGCCCGGCCCTACGAGGTCGAGACCGAGGGCGTCATCTGCAGT
>VBEQ01000213.1 GCA_005881235.1 Chloroflexota bacterium
CTGGGTGCTCTGGCCGAAGAAAGCAGAAACGAGGAGCCAGCACATCCAGCGATTGCAATCCGAGCTGTTGGAGGGGAAGCGCCGGCCGTGTTGTTGGCTTGGCTGCATCCACCGCAAGGACAAGGAACTGAGCCCTTCGGTCCGCTGGGTGCTGAGCATCCGCAGCAAAGCGTCGAAATGAGCGACGCATCCGCGTCCCAACAGATAGATGACATAGTCCGCAGGACGGCTGGCTGGAGGGGTGAGAGGCTGAGCCAACTGCGGGCTCTCATCAGGGGCGCCGACCCGGGCGTAATCGAAGAGGTGAAGTGGAAGAAGCCCTCCCGCCCCGAAGGGGTGCCCGTCTGGTCCCACGACGGCATCGTCTGCATCGGCGAGGCCCTCAAGAACGCGGTAAGGCTGACGTTTCCAAAGGGTGCCCAGCTGAGGGATCCGAAGGGGCTGTTCAACACGCGTCTGGACAGCAAGACGGTACGTGCCATCGATTTCCATGAGGGCGATGCCATCAACGCGTCCGCGTTGAAGGCACTCATCCTCGACGGTGCCCGCCTGAATCGAAGCTAACATCGGTGACTGATGTGCGGGGTCTTTTGCCCGCCACTGTCTCAAACGTATTTGAGAAGGGTCCTGTCTCGCGGCAATCCCTTGACACGTCGTGACCCAGGCAGTAGGTTGGCGTCGGGCCGACGCCGCGGGAAGGGCAACTCGTCAGTTGAATCCGGAATAGGGATTCGGGGAGGTCTGGTGGCACCTATCATCAATCGTCGTCTGGCTCTTGTTCGATGGTTGTCGATCACCAGCGCCATTTCGATTGGGCTACTCAGCCTCGCGACCGGCACCGCCGCCGCCGCTTCGGACCGAACACTAGGCTCGGCGGAGCGGTCCGCCACGAACTCGCATTCACGACCACAACCGCACGCGGTGACTCAAGCCCAGCAGCGAGCAACCCAGCCCGCGGGCACGACGGCGGCGGTGACGTGCAACGACCAGTGGAACGCCGTTCCCAGTCAGAACAGCGCTTTCGCCGGAGCAAACCAAAACAACGAGCTCAACTCGGTTTCTGCCCTCTCGTCGACGGACGCGTACGCCGTGGGAGACGCCGATACCGGCAGTGCGCATATTCCTTACCCGCAGGCTGAACACTGGGACGGCTCGGCCTGGACTGAAACGTCAAACCCCGCGGCACCGACGGGTTGGGCCAGCGGCGATATGCGGTTGTTGTCCGTCACCGCGGTCGCGACCAACAATGTGTGGGCGGTTGGGTTTTGGAAGATCAACAACAACGCGGGAATGCTCCGCCACGTGCTGATCGAGCATTTCGATGGCACCAACTGGAGCGCTGTCGCAGAGACCACCGCAAACAACCCCGCCAGCACCTCGAACTCGTTATTCGGCGTGAAGTTCTTCAGTGCTACGGACATCTGGGCGGTGGGCGACGCCGTGGACCTCTCGACGACCCCCGCGACGGGGACGCCTCTCATCGAACATTTCGACGGCACGTCGTGGACGACGCAGACTGCCGGAGCGGCAACGTCCTTCGCCTATCTTTCCGATGTCCTCCCGCTGGCCGCGACTGACGTGTATGCCGTCGGCGGACAAGGAAACCAGACGCTGATCGAGCACTACAACGGCATTGCCTGGACGACGGTCACTGGCCCGTTTCCGCTTCCGAATACCAATGGTGCGTTTTTCAGCGACATCGCTGGGGTGGCGGGCGACCTCTGGGCGGTCGGTGGTCAGTTCAAAAGCACTACGACCGATAGCACCCTGATCTGGCACTACGATGGAACCAACTGGACCGCTGTTCCAAGCCCGACGCCGGATCTGAGCGCTGACTTGATCGGCGTTCGCTACGGCGCGGCAAACGACGTATGGGCGGTCGGCGCGTCCGCATACAAGCTGGCCAGCAGCACGTCGCACGAGCTCGACTTCACCCTGATCGAACACTGGGACGGCACCCACTGGTATCAGGTAATCGGCCCGAACCCGAGTAATCACCAGGTCCTGTTCGATGCCGCAATTGCCGGACCGAACCAGGTGCTGGCCGTCGGCTTTAGCCAGGATGCAGAAGGAGGAATGGCCGCGAATACGCTGGCCGCGGATCTCTGCGAGCCGACCCCGGCGGTGACCAGCCTGAATCCTGACCACGGGAATTCGGCTGGTGGCAATGCGGTTCAGATCATCGGCACCGGCCTTCTCTATCCGCGATCGGTGAAGTTCGGCACGCTTTCGGCGACCAGTGTCACCATCAATTCAGACAGGATGATCACCGCCGCGCCGCCGGCACAGCCGACCGGCACGGTGGTCAACGTCACCGTCGGCAACATGGCCGGCACGTCGGCGACGGGCGCCGGTAATCAATACACCTACTTCGGACCGGGGGCATGGGAGAACGCCGGCGGCGTGCTCGCCTCCGGACCGGCGGCGTCGACCTGGGGCTCGCCGCGGCTGGACGCCTTCGTCGCGGGCACGGATGGAGTCCTCTACCACCGCTTCTACGACGGCACGACCTGGACCTGGGAGAGTCTGCCGGGGGAGAAGCCGACCTCGGATGCGTCGGTCATCTCGCCGGCGAACGGACAGATCTACGTGTTCATGCGCGGACACGACAATGCCCTGTACTACCGGAACTTCACCGCCGCCGCCTGGAGCGCCAGCTGGACCCGGCTGGGCGGGGTGCTGGCCTCAGAACCGGCGGCGGTCTCGGTCGGCGGCGGCACCATCATCATCTTCGTGCAGGGCGCCGACAACCACCTCTGGTACTACACCCTGGGTGGCGCGACCCCGGGATGGTCCAATGCCGGCGGCATGCTTGCGGCTGCGCCCGCTGCGGTCAGCGTGAGCGCTGGCCAGGCGAATGCGTTCGTGCTGGGCACCGACCGCGCCCTCTGGGAATGGGTCAGCTCGGCGCCGGCGAATATGCAATGGAATGACCTCGCGGGACAGATCATCGGCCGGCCCGCTGCCACCTCGCGCGATGGCACAAATCTCGACGTCTTTGTCGACGGAGTGGACGGCCAGCTGTGGCACTGGTTCACGCCCGGGATCAACATGAACAACTGGGAGCTCGTCGGCGGGCGGCTCGGTTCGGCGCCGGCAGCGAGCAGCTGGGGCGGTGGCCGTCTCGACGTGGCCGTGCGTGGCACCGATAGTCACCTGTGGCATGCATGGTCGAGCGGTGGCGCCTGGTCCTGGGAAGGATTGGGCGGGCTGATCGTCGGATCTCCGGCGGAGGTGACCTGGGGCACCAACCGGCTCGATATGTTCGTCCGCGGTACGGACAACCACTTGTGGCACCTACCGTTTAGTTAATTGCGATCGATCTAAGACAGAACTTGCCCCGTGGCTGAGCGAGATCAGCCACGGGGTCTTTGCTTCTCCGTCGCACGGGTGACCGTCCGGCCCGTAGTCCGCTGTCCGTCCGCCAACGTGGCGCCGGCGAGCGAGATTGCCAGGTCTGAATTCAGCCGGCGTTCGATGCTTGTCCTGGTTGGGGTCGTCATTCAAAACAACTCGAGGCCATGTGGTCACGGCCGTATCGACTGCGGCTGGCGAGTCATTGGAGCCGGTGTGGCCGCTTGAATCAGTGGGCTTTCCCGGCCTTGTTGGCCGGCAAGTTTGGCACTCATGCGTATCAGCGCCCGCCTTGACGTCAAGCCGAGTTTTGCATAGACGTGCGCAAGGTGGCTTTCGACCGTCCTCACACTGATTTGTAGGCGATGACCGATCTCGGAGGCCATGTATCCCTGTGAGGCCAGTCGAGCCACCTCGATCTCCCGCCGGGTCAGCGATTCAAGGCCTTGGAAGCCGATATCTGCTTCGGCTAAGGTCGGAAGGGCTACCCGAGTCAACCGATGGTTCCCACGCGCCGCAAGCACCTCGGCCAGACTGGTTGCATAGATCCTGACGGCGATCGCAAGGAGCAGCGCTGCAGCGCCGATAGACAGAATGGTCATGCGATTGGTCCCTTCCGCGGCGAGGATCAACGCAAACAGCGCCAGAGCGAGAACTGAAACGATGGCGGCAAAAGCGCTAGATAGCGTCCAGACCGCGGCGAGAAGTGGCGGCAACCCAAGTGCCGCGAGGACGTCGTCCGGAGTCAAGATCTCGGATCCCGCTATCGTTCCAAGGGCTAGGCCGTAAAGTCCGGCTGCGGCCGCTTCCCAGCGGCTGCCGGCTAGGCCGCACGGCCTGATCAGATAACGGCCTCGGATCAACTGGCGGCGCCGTGCTGCGGCCATGATGCACCCCTCTTCCTTACCCCACCCTTATATGCGGCATCATACGCTCGGGCAACGACTTTTGCTGCTCGACCACCGTCTCCCCATGGCCCTTACCGACTCGGTCCACTACGTACAGAAATGAGTACTCACCACGGATGACAGAGCGCGGTTGGAGGCAGATCCTTTGCCCGTTGCCAACAGGCGAGCGGTGCCGGCCGCCGGAGGGGCCCTAGGAGTGACGAAGGAATTATTGGCCGAAATTTTGCCGCGCCCGGGGTTGTGGCGGGGAGGATGTCATGAATACTTACGCAAAAGTAGGCGCATTTCTGGTGTTGGGAACCTTGCTTTCGAGCGAAGCCTTTGCCGAATCCAAATACTCAGAGTGGGGACTGCCGGTGAACTTGGGCTGCGGGGGCATCAACTCCCCTTCCGACGACCTCGGCCCTGGAATTAGCAAAGACGGTCTGAGCTTTTACTTCGCCTCCAATCGTCCGGCGACGGGTGCCCCAGGGGGCCTGGACATCTACCTCGCACACCGACCGTCTCCCGATGCGCCGTGGGGCGCGCCCAGCAACCTTGGCCCCCCCGTCAATTCACCGTTCACGGAGAATGCGGTCAGCCTTTCGCGCGATGGGCACTGGCTATTCTTCAATAGCAACCGCCCGGGCGGTTTTGGGGACATCGACATCTGGGCCTCCTACCGCCAGGACGTTCACGACGACTTCGCGTGGCAAACACCGGTCAACCTCGGACCGGGCGTGAACACCGCAGGCTTTGACGCAGGCGCGAGCTACTTCGAGAACGAGGAGGGCGGCGCCCCACTTCTCTTTTTCGGCCGGGGGGTTTCCTTTGCGACCCAGGGAACCACCACCGACATATGGGTAGCCGAGCTGTTACCGGACGGTACCTTTGGGAATGCTCGTCCCGTTCCCGAGCTCAATAGCCCTCAAGGTGATCAGCGCCCGTCAATTCGGTTCGATGGGCTCGAGATTTTCTTCTATTCCAACCGGCCCGGCTCAACTGTCGACGCAAGCGGTAATGCCACCACGGATATCTGGGTCGCGACGCGTAAAGACGTGCGCGATGCATGGGACGCCCCGGTCAATCTGGGTTCCGTGGTCAACACCGGAGCGGCCGACTTCAATCCCCACATTTCCGGTGACGGTCTAACGCTGTATTTCGCATCGAGCCGCCCAGGCGGCTGCGGAGGATTCGACATCTACATGACGACGCGAACCAGGCTCAAGGGAGAAAGCCCTGTCAGGATCAGTCGCTGAATCCCTAGCCAGCGTGCTCGCGCGCCGCGACCTAAGCATCGGGTTGCGGCGCGCGGCGTCTCAAGATCTCCTAAGCTAGGCCGCCAACAGTCGCGCACCCCAGAACCAGTGCTAGCTCGGTAAGAGCAGTCTTGCTGGCGTCCGTTAGGTTCGTTACGCCTCCGCCGACCAGCCAAATTTCGCCTTCGCCTCCAGGTGGAGTTCGAAACTTGTCCGCTTGGGGTCGTTGAATTCATCCTCGGCAGTCTTAAGCTCACTGCGTGAAGCAGCCGCAGACGCGGTACGCCCGAAGGGGAGAGCTGAGCATTGCATATCAGGTCGTCGGTTCGAGCGGGCCATGGCTCGTCTACGTGCCCGGCTTCATGTCTCACCTCGATTTACAGTGGACGGATCTGGGCTTTAGCCGGTTCCTCTCACGCCTCGCTTCTTTCACCCGCCTTGTCCTCTTCGATAAGCCAGGCACCGGCCTCTCGGATCCGATCCCTTACGTTCCGACGCTGGAGGAGCGGATCGGGGATGTTCGGTGCGTCCTTGATGCCGCCGGCGGCGACCGCGCTGCACTGCTTGGGTTTTCTGAAGGCGGGCTCACTTGCGCCCTGTTCGCGGCCACCTGGCCCGAGCGAACGAGCGGATTGATCGTTTACGGCTCCTACGCCGTCGGGCGTCCTTCGAAAGAAACCCTGGAGGAAGCTGGCGTTAGGTCCCGAGAGTACGAGCACGTGGTCGCCGCGTTTGACGACGTCGTTGCGCATTGGGGCGAAGGGCGCCTCGGAAACGTCCTCGCCCCTAGCGTGCGTGGCGAACTCCGTAAAGGCTTCTGGGCCGTCTACGAGCGCGCCGGCGCAAGCCCCGCCATGGCGCGCGCGCTGATCGAGGCCGCCAAGCAGGCCGATGTCTCGGAGATACTTCCGACGATCCGGGTACCCACCCTCGTCCTCCATCGAACCGGGGATATCTTTCCCATCGCAGGTGGACGCTATTTTGCAAAAAGGGTACCGGGGGCTCGATTCGTCGAGCTTCCCGGCGACGACCACGCCTTCTGGGCGGGGGACTACGACGCAGTCGTCGACGAGATTCAAACGTTTCTGACAGGGGCTCCTGCCTCAACTGAGCCCGACCGCGTCCTGGCCACGTTGCTCTTTACGGATATCGTTGGTTCGACCAGGCGCGCCAGCGAGGTTGGGGACGAGCGCTGGCACCAGTTGCTTGAGGTTCACAACAGCCAAATCCGTGCGCTGCTCGAGAGGTTTGGTGGACGCGAGCTCAACACGACGGGGGACGGTTTTTTTGCAAGTTTCGACGGCCCCGGGCGGGCCGTGGAGTGCGCGGGAGCGATCGTCAGCTCACTGAATTCGCTCGGCGTGACAGTTCGGGCCGGCATCCACACGGGAGAATGTGAGCGGATCGGAGAAAAGCTCGGTGGACTTGCGGTGCACGTCGCGGCTCGGATCGCTGCGATGGCTGAAGCGAACGAGGTGCTAGTTTCAAGCACGGTTCGGGATCTGGTAGTGGGCTCCCGTCTTCACTTCAAGGACCGCGGCAGCCACGAGCTGCGCGGCGTCCAGGGATCGTGGCACCTTTTCGCGGTGGTCCCCGAAGGGCCCAATTCCGTTAAGGGCGCGCCGAGGCTGGCAGGACCGCGCGAACGCATGAGTCGTATGGATCAGGGAATCGTCGCCGCTGCCAAGCACATGCCTTGGCTTCTCCGTTTTCTTGCTCGCATTGCGGGAATGACGTCCTGAGAGCGCTTGCATCCCCCCACCTCGATCTGAGCGAATGGAGGCCATGATGACGGATGTCCGCAGATCAATCAGCTTCGGTCTAAAGACCAGCCAGCAGGGCTTCGCCTATGACGAAATCCTGGCGCTGTGGCGTGCGACAGGCGACCCTGGAGTCGTGGACTTTGCTCGGCGCGCTGGCCGCGCAGACCACACGCCTGCGCCTCGGTGTGATCGTGACCAGCAACCGTTTGCGGCCACCGACCGTGCTGGCGAAGATGGCCGCCACCGTCGACCATATTTCGCGAGGCCGGCTGGTTCTCGGAATTGGCGGTGGCGGCAGTCGAGTCGCGGATCCGGCGGGCATGGAGTTGGTCCAGCGCGAATTCGACGCCTACGGTATCGACATTGTGTCGGCGGTAGAGGCGCTGGGCGCGCTGGGTGAAGCCTGCACCATCATCCGTCGCATGTGGACCGAGACTGAGCCCTTCGACTTCGACGGGCGATACTACCGGCTACGCGGCACCATCTGCGAGCCCAAGCCGGTTCAGCAGCCACACCCGCCTATCCTGATTGGCGCCGGCGGCGAGAAAGTTGCCCTGCGCGTCGTTGCGGAGCATGCCGACATCTGGAACTGCCCGGCGCGCAATGCGGACGAGTTCCGTCGCAAGAGCCAGGTCCTCGATGAACATTGCCGAGCAATCGGGCGCGATCCAGATGCGATCGTTCGGTCGATGCAAGTGATCGTCTCGGTGGATGACGTGCCCGGCGCACGCCGTTTCCTGGTCGAGCTGATCGAGGCTGGCTGCCGGCACCTCGTGCTCGGTCCGCGCCGGCCCGTGCCATCAGCGGCCTGGCTTGCTGAGGAGATCATCGAACCGGTTCTCGCTCAAGCTTCCGCGGTTCGGTAGCTGTCTGCGTCGGATGATGACTGATCTCGATCCGGCTACCGCCTTGCGCCGTATCGCCTTCCTGCTGGAGCGCCAGCGCGCCGAGACCTACCGGGTGCGGGCATTCCGTCGAGCGGCCGAAGCGGTGGCCGAGCAGCAGCCGCAGCGGCTGCGCGCGCTACACATGGCGGGGCGGCTGAAGGACCTGCCTGGGGTGGGCGAGACCATTGCGGCGATCATCGGCGAGGTCCTTGACGGCCGCGTACCGGCCTACCTCGCAGAGCTCGAAGCCGCCCCCCTGCCGGCTCGCAGCGCGGCTGCCGACGCCTACCGCCGCGCGCTGCGAGGCGACTGCCACAGCCACAGCGACTGGTCCGACGGCGGCAGCGACATTCGCACGATGGCCGAAGCGGCCATCGCACTCGGCCACACCTACCTGGTCCTGACCGATCACAGCCCGCGCCTCACTATCGCCCACGGCCTCGACGCGGCTCGGCTCTCCGCCCAACTGAAGGTCGTGGCCCGCCTCAACGAGGAACTGGCGCCGTTCCGGATCCTCACCGGCATCGAAGTGGACATCCTGGAGGACGGCTCCCTCGACCAGGACGAGGGGCTGCTGGCAGATCTGGACGTGGTCGTGGCCAGCGTGCACTCCAAGCTGCGGATGGAGGCACCAGCCATGACGGTCCGGATGCTGGCGGCGATCCAGAGCCCGCACTCCGACATCCTGGGGCACTGCACCGGGCGAATCATAGTGGGTCGCGGTCGCAAACCGTCCACCTTCGACGCGGCCAGCGTGTTCGAGGCATGCGCCCGCACGGCTACGGCAGTGGAGATCAACTCCCGGCCCGA
>VBEQ01000214.1 GCA_005881235.1 Chloroflexota bacterium
GCCCGCTCTTCGGCCGCCTGCGCGATGATCAAGTCGACGATCTGGACGACCGGCGCGTCCTGCTTGACGTCCTGCAAGCGGCGAGGCACGGGCTTCGGCTGCAGCGACTCCTGGAAGGAACGGACATTTTGATCGACGCCGGTGCGCAACTTGTAGGACTGGGTGATCGCTCGCTCGATCTCCGAGCGCACGCCCAGCAGCGGCTTGATGCGTTTGCGGGTGAGCACCTTGAGCTCGGCGAGCAGCGCCAGGTCGCCCGGGTCCACGGTGGCGACCTCGAGGACGTCCTTCTCGAGGCGAATGGGGAGGATGGTGTGCTCTCGGGCATAGGCTTCGGGGATCAGCGCCAGCGCGTCCTTGTCGATACGCGAGCGGGTGAAGTCGACCTGGGCCACGTTGAAGTGGACGCTGAGGACGGCAGCGAGCGCCTTCTCGTCGACCATCCCCTGGGCAAGCAGCACCTGGCCCAGCGGTCGGTGTAGGCGCCGCTGCGCGGCCAGCGCATCCTCCAGCTGCTGGGGGGTGAGTAAGCCGTTTTCGAGGAGCAGCTCACCGAGCCGCTTCTCCTGGCGAAGCCCGAAGCGGCCCTCCGGCTGGCGTTCGACGGCGCTCACGCGACCCCTCGCACCGGTGCTTCCAGCTGGCGCCGGATCTCGGCCAGCGCTTCAGGGGTGAACCGGAGATGCCGGCCCGGGGTGCGGAACGCCGGCCGGATGGCGCCGCGGTTCACCGCGCGGATCAGCGTCGATTTGCTGATCCCCAGCCAGCGCGCCGCCTCGCTCGTGGAAAGCGCCGGCTTCATAACCTCTTCAACTGCAGCAAACGCGTCAACCGGCTCGAACATGCGCCGCCTGCGCCAGGGGGAGCCGCCTATGCCGCCAGCCGGCGCAACTCTTCTGGATGTTGGGCGCGCGCGGCGGCGGCACCGAAGTCGACCAGGCCGGCCCGGATCAGCTCGCTCAAGCTGCGTTCCATCGTATTCATGCCGTCCTTGGCGCTGGTCTCGAGCACGTTGCGCAGCTGGCGCGTCTTGCCTTCCTTGATCAGGTTCTGGACCGCGAGGGTGTTGAGCAGGACTTCGAAGGCGGCGACCCGGCCCGGCCCGTCCCTGCGCGGCAGGAGTTGCTGGTAGATGACCGCCGCCAGCGTATTGGACAGCTGGACGCGGACCTGCTGCTGCTGGTCGCCCGGGAAGACGTCCACCATGCGATCGACCGCCTGAGTCGTGTCGTTCGTGTGCAGGGTGGCGAGCACCAGGTGACCGGTTTCGGCGATGGTGATCGCGGCCGAGATGGTCTCGAGGTCGCGCATCTCGCCGACGAGCAGTACGTCGGGCGTCTGGCGCAGGGCGGCGCGCAGCGCCTCCGCGAAGGAGGCCACATCGGCGCCGACCTCGCGTTGCTCGACAATACTTCGCTGATGCCGGTACACGTATTCGATCGGGTCCTCGATCGTGATCACGTGGCAAGGACGGGTGGCCACGATGTCATTGACCATCGCCGCCAGGGTGGAGGACTTGCCGGATCCGGTCGGACCCGTCACCAGGATCAGGCCCTGGCCGAGACGCGTCAGCCCACGAACCACGGCAGGCACGCCGAGCTGGTCAAAGTTTGGGATCTGGTATGGAATCAGGCGCAACGCCAGGCCGACCGATCCCCGCTGCTTGAAGGCGTTGATCCGAAAGCGCGCGTGGCCCTTCCAGTTGAAGGAGAAGTCGAGGTCGCCCCGCGATTGGAAGCGAGCCCATCGCTCGGGGGAGAGCACCTCTTGCGCCATCTGCTCGATCTGGTCGGGGCGGAGTGGATCCGGCCCGATCGGAACGAGGGCACCATCCTTGCGCATGGTGGGCGCGGCGCCTGCCGTGAGGATCAGGTCCGAGGCGCTTTGCTCGAGCAGGATCTGGAGATAGGCGTCGATGATCAAGGGATGGGCCTCGGCGGGCTGGGTCGGAGGAGCGGTTGATTGCTTGACATCCTGTGCAACCTGCTGGGCGCAGCCTTCTTGCTTCCGCTTGGGATGGCGCTGGGCAGCTTCTTCGAGGTCGTCCTCGATCGCCTGCCAAGGGGCGAATCCCTGCTCTGGCCGCCGTCGCATTGCCGAATCTGCAACCACCGCCTGACGCCCGATGAACTGGTCCCCGTGATCAGCTACCTGGCCCAACGGGGCCGCTGCCGCTCGTGCGACACGCCCATCGGGCGCGGTGTCCCGATTCGCGAGGCGCTCAGTGGCCTTGCCCTGGGGCTGCCCTGGGCAATCGTCGGATGCGCGCAGCCGCTCGTGGCCCTCGGCGTCGGCACCGGGGTCCTGCTGGTTTTCTGGATCGTGCGAGGCGCGACCCAGGGTCGCCCAACCCCGGCCTGACCGCAATTAGAACCGCGAACGCTCGTTGCCTAGGTAACCACCGTATGAAAATCGCGGAGCCGGCGATGCGCAACGTGCTCGGTGTCCGGCGCGTCCTGGCCCTCATCCTCATGCTGGCCGCGGTGGCCGCCGTCGCCTACCTCGAACGATCGGTCGGCGGCGATTTCGATTTGCGCTTGGTCTACTTCCTGATCGTGCTCAGCGGCGCGATGCTGCTGCCGCGGTCGGTGGCCCTCGCGGTCGCCGCAGCGGTCGCCATCGTCAGTGTCGGGGTCACCGGGGTTACGGGAACGGCGCTGATCATCAATGGGCTCACCCACCTGGTGATGTATGGATACGCGGCGCTGCTGACGAGCAACTGGGAGCAAGAGCGGCGGCGGCTGATGCGGATGAGCCGGGTCGACGGACTCACCGGCCTGCGCAACCTGCGCGCCTTGCAGGAACAGCTCCCGACCTGGCTGGGCCCCGCGGCGCGGACCGGCCGGCGGATGGCGGTGATGATGATGGACGTCGACGGGTTCAAGGAAGTCAACGATCACCTCGGTCACGGCGTCGGCAACGAATTGCTCAAGGAGGTCGCCAACCTGCTTCGTTTCGCGGTCCGCGTTGGCGACGAACCATACCGGTTCGGCGGGGATGAATTCGTGCTGCTGCTTTCGGATGCCGACGGTGAGGGCGCTCAGATCGTCGCCACCAGGATCCAGGAGATCTACCGATCGATGGGGCAGACACTGCGCGGCACCGACGTCCAGGTGTCCTTCGGTATCGGCATCGCCGTCTTTCCCCAGGACGGCGCCACCCCTGAGTTGCTGCTCGCCCGCGCGGACGAAGCCTTGCTCGAGGCCAAGCGGTCGGGTGCGGGAACGGTCGCGCGCTACAAGGCGCACGCGGCGGCCTAAGGCCGGCAGGTAAACGACTGCGGCGCGACCGAGAGGCTCGGGTTCGTGAAGACGAGCTGCTCGCTGCCATTGCTGGCCGGGATCCACTGGTCCGGTGCCACACTGTGGGCGCTCGTGTCGCCTGCTGCGACCACGATCGACAGCAACGGTTGGGCTTGCGTGCCGTTGCTGTCCGTGCGAATCCACTTGTAGGTCACGGTTCCCCCAACGCCATTGGTTTGGAAGGTGCCATTGGCGGTGATGGTGTCGAGCTTGCACTTGTTTGATCCGTTCACCTTCCACGCCACGACCTCAGTCGGCGTGCCTGTGAAGGCGAATGGAACCGGTGTAGGCGTCGGTGTCGGTGTCGGCGTCGGTGTCGGTGTCGGCGTTGGGGTGGGTGTAGGGGTTGGCGTTGGCGTGGGCGTGGGGGTAGGTGTGGGCGCGGGCGTCGGCGTCGGGGTGGGTGTCGGTGTCGGCGTGGGCGTGGGCGACGGGCTAGGCGTTGGTGTCCCCGTCGGGGTCGGCGAGGCGCTGGGGCTGCCCGACGGAGACGCAGAGGGGCTGGCGCTTGGAGAGGCCGAGCCGCTCGGGCTTGCGGACGGTGAGGGGCTCGACGACGGGCTCGCGCTCGCCGACGTGCTGGCGCTTGCCGACGGCGAATGGCTCGGCGACGGCGCCAGGGCCACGATCGGTCGAGCACTGCTGTTCGGCCGCGCCGCGAAGAACCGCGGCGGCAGATTGAAGGTGGGCACCAACAGCCAGAAGGGCGCGTGCGGATCGTCCGAGTAATACAGGCTCGCCGAGTCGCCGGCGCTCCCGGTCGCGTCGATCCGGAACGGGCCGATCTCCCAGTCGCCGGGGATGGCACGCACCACGAAGAAAACGACGATCAGGCCCGCGAAGAAGAGGAAGAATCCTAACTTCCGCCGCCGGCGACGGTCCGATTCGCTACGCGAGCTCGGCTCGACGGTGATTGGCGCGGCCGCGAGGACGGGGACCGGGGCGCTGTACGGTACGAGCGCAGCCACGGGTTCCACCTCGGCGCTGACTGGCGCGGCGGCGAGGACGGGTTCTGGCGTCACGGCCGGCGCAGCGGGGACGGGGATCTCGACTGCCGATGTGGTCTCGGTCGGCACCGGCTCGATCGGCGCACTCGCCGGGGCTCCAGCACCCGTGAGTTCCTGCAGCTTTGCCCTGGCGGGGCTGAGGGGCGCCGCAACGACCGCGGGAGCCGGGACGTCGCCCTGAACGGGCGGCGTCGTCAGCCTGGTAAGCCGCTCCTGCAGCTTTGCCCGGTCCGCTGGATCCTGTGGCTGGGTAGCACGCCACGATGGAAAGCGCATCTGGGCCCCACCCTAGCGCCGTCCGATTACGGCGCTTATTTCGTGCGTGGCGGTTCAGGGATGCCGTTGTGACGGCGTTGTCGCAAAAGATTTACAAAGGGGGCTGATCCGGTCTAGCCGGGCGGCCAACCCATAGCGCGTCCGCCGAGCAGGTGCAGGTGCAGGTGGTAAACCGTCTGTCCCGCCTGCGGACCCTTGTTGAAGACCACGCGGTAGCCGTCGCGATCGATCTTGCGTTCGTCCGCGATGCGATTGGCGACCTGGACCATGCGGGCGAGCATCGTGGCGTGCGCCGGCGTGAGGTCGTGAATGCCGGGAATGTGCTCCTTCGGAATCACGAGCACATGCGTCGGGGCGACTGGACGGATATCGTCAAAGGCGACGATCTCTTCGTCGCGGAAGACTTCCTTCGCCGGAATCTCCCGCGCGAAAATCTTGCAGAAGAGACACTCCTCAGCCACCGGCAAAGCTTACGCGCAGAGAAGGCCGTCAGCGCTACGCGCTAGTGGATGTACGCGGGCGATGGTGCCCAGCCTCTGGCCGCGCTCGGGCGCATAGACCGTGATGTAGTTGTCAGTCAGGCCGCGCATCCGTGAGGGGAGGCGCCGGTCCCAGATCGCCTCCAGCTCTCGACCGATGAAGCGCATCTCATAGGCGTCGCGCTGCCTGTCGGCCTGCGCCTGCAACCGGTGGCTCCGGTCGCGGCTGATGGGGTCATCGACCGGCAGGCCGAGGCGCGGCGCGGCGGTTCCCGCGCGCGGCGAGTAGCGAAAGACATGCATCCCCGTTAGCCCCGCATCGGCGGCCACCGCCTGCGTATCCGCGAAATCGGCGTCGGTCTCTCCCGGGAAGCCAACGATCACATCGGTGGTCAGGGCGAGGTCGGGGGAATGCGTTCGCAGGGCGCCGACTAGGTCGAGGTAGTCGCGACGCCGGTAAAGGCGACCCATGCGCTTGAGCACCCGGTCGCTGCCAGACTGCAGTGGGATGTGAAGATGCCGGCAGAATCGCGGTGACGCGGTGAGCTCGATCAACTCGGGTGTGAAGTCGTTGGCATTGATGGAGCTCAGGCGAAGCCGTGCCGGGGCGATTGCCGCCAGCAGCCGCCCAACGAAGGGCGCGAAGGCGTTGCCCCGGTCACGGCCGAAGGCGCCAAGGTCGACGCCGGTCAGCACGATCTCGCCATAGCCGTCGGCGACCGCCTGCTGCGCGCGCTCGATCAGTGCGGCCTCTTCCTCGCTCTGCGATGTGCCGCGGGTGCGCCACACGATGCAGTAGGTGCAACGGTGATTGCAGCCGTCCTGTACTTTGAGGAAGAATCGGGAGCGCGCGAACGTCGTCGATCCGCGTCTGCCCGCGGCCGGCGCGAAGGTTGAGGTCAGGTAGTCGAAGATCTCTCCTTTCCGGGCGTTGCTGAAGGCCACGTCGACGCTCGGAACCGCGGAGACGCGCGGGTTGGGATTGTCGACGTGACAGCCAGTCAGGATCAGCTGCGCCTGCGGGTGGCGGCGACGGAGGCCGTGCACCATGGTCCGAAGCTTGCGGTCGGCCTGGGCGGTGACGGTGCAGCTGTTGATCACGCAGATGTCGGGCTGCTCATCGCCGTCCGACACGGTGAAGCCGGCGCGCGCCAGCCGGTCGCCGAGCTCGGCCATTTCGGCAAAATTCACCTTGCATCCGAGCGTTTGGATCGACACGTTCATCGCTGTTGGACGAGGATAGCAGCGGCCACGACGGGAGCCAGCCGCGCGCGGAGGATGCGCGGGCCGAGGTTGACCGCGACGCCGCCCCGCTCGCGCATCACGGACCGTTCGGTATCGGTCCAGCCGCCCTCGGGGCCGACCGCGATCGTGTACCGATCCGATCCATCGATCGCCTGGACCAGTGGTCGTGACCCGGACGGCTCGAGCACGAGCAACCTCGCATCACCCGCCTGCTGCAGCGCTGCGGCCAATGGGACCGGACCGACGATCTCCGGCACCGCCCCGCGATGGCTCTGCTCCGCCGCGGAGGCCGCGATCGCCTGCCATCGCGCCAACCGTTGTGGCGCCGGGCGCGCCACCGATCGTTCGGCCTGGACGGCGATGAAGCGCTCGATCCCGACCGCGGTGCCGGCCTCGATCACGGCGTCGAAGTCCGGGTTCGGGAGCACCGCCTGGAGGAGCGTGATGCCGACCTGGGCTTCGCCCTGGACGGGTCGCTCGGCGACGATGCGCCCGACGACCCGCCCGCCGCCCACGTCGACGACCTCGATGTCGTATTCGGTTCCCTGGGAAACGGCGACGCCGTGCTCACCAGGGCGAACGCGAAGCACGCGGGCCAGATGGTGACCCTGGAGGCCCGCGATGACGACGCGGCGATCGGCCACCGCGCTGGCGTCGACGAACGTCCAGAACATCCCGGCCATCCTAGCGGCCCGGCAGCCGACGACGGAAGCCTCCCGGTGCGCCGTTGTATTCGCCAGCATGGCTACGGTCGAGGTTCGACCGGCGTTGCAGCGCGCGACGTTTCGCGTGGCCGCCCTGTCCCTCTGGGGCCTGGGCGGAGTTGTGATGGCCAGCAACTACGTCGGCTCCGGCCTTCAGGTCAACTACGGCATCGAGTGGATCATCACCGGCGCCGCCGTCGCCGCCGGGTTGCTCGCCTGGTTCTGGCCATGGGCGGGGCTGCCCGCCGACCGTTTTCTGCCCGTGGTCTTCGGCGGCCTCCTGCTCAATGCGGTCTGCCTGGGGGCGACCGGTGGCGTGCACTCCCACGTGATGCCGTTGCTGATGGTGATCGTCGTCTTCAGCGCGTCCCTCTTCCAATTCCGCGCGGCAGTCGCCATCCTGCTACTCAACGGGCTCGTCGCGAGCCTGCCACTCCTGCTGCAAGGCTGGAACGGGTACTACGCACGAGCACTGCTGGTGCTGCTGGCCTCGATGGTGGTGTGCGCCTTCGTGCCATCCATGGTTGCGGCGGCATTGCGCAAGGAAAACCAGCTGGTCGAGCGACAGCGGGACGAACTGGAACAGAGCTACCTCGCCACCATCGCCGCGCTCGCCGCCGCGCTGGATGCGAAGGACCGCCACACCGAAGCGCACTCGCGGGAGACGGCCGCGCTGGCGCGGGCCGTCGGCCGGCGTCTCGGTCTCAAGGATGACGACCTACGCTTTCTGGAATACAGCGCGCTGCTGCATGACATCGGCAAGATCGGTGTTCCCGGCTACATCCTCAACAAACCGGGCCCACTCGACGACGACGAGGCGGCCATCATGCGGGAGCATCCCGTCATCGGTGAGCGCATCGTCGCTTCGGTCCCTTTCCTCGGTCGCATCCGTCCCATCGTTCGCGCCGAGCACGAGCGATGGGATGGCAGTGGCTACCCGGATGGGCTCGGGGGCCGACAGATCCCGATCGAGGCGCGCATCATTCATGCCTGCGACGCCTTCCAGGCGATGTCGAGTGACCGGCCCTATCGCCGCGCCCGGCCCCGGGACTGGATCGTCAAAGAAATCCACACGCAGTCGGGCAGGCAGTTCGACCCCAGCGTCGCCGAGGCGCTACTGGAGGTGGTCGAATCCGGCGAGGTCGCCGTCAGCGGTACCGCCGAGAGCGCCCTGCACGAGGATCACAAACCGGCGTTCGTCCACTTCTGGACGCAGCATCTCGACGCCATCCAGCAACTGGGTGCCCGGCTCGCCACCGTGGTGAGCGTCCCCGAGATCTGCGACACGATCGGTCGGGCGATCACCACGCTGCTGCCCTACGACCAGTGCCGGATCTACCTGCTCGAGGAGGACGGTCGCACGCTGCGGCCGGTGTATTTCAGCGATACCAAGCGCGCCGAGTACGACGGCGTGACCGCGGAGACGCTCGCCATCCAGGTCGGCGAGGGCATCACCGGTTGGGTCGCGGAAACCAAGCAGGGCGCGCTGGTGGGCGATACCGAGCGCCACCCCAAGGGGATCCACATCCCGGGAACCAGCGAGACCAACGAATCGATGCTGGCGGTGCCCGTGATCTTCGAGGA
>VBEQ01000215.1 GCA_005881235.1 Chloroflexota bacterium
AGCGGCGGTGGGAAACCCGAAAGAGCGTGACCGTGACCTTCTGCCCGTCGTGTAAGCGGGGTATGTCGGTGGTGGGCATCGCCTTCTTCGTGCCCAGCCAGCCCGAACAAGCCGCCGCGTAGCGCCGCCGGCGTTTACTCGACCTCGATCAGCAGCTGGCCTTCCTGAACGGTCTGGCCTTCTTTCACGTGAAGCTTCGCCACCCGTCCAGCGCTGGGGGCGTTGACCGGAATCTCCATCTTCATCGACTCCAGGATCATCAGGGTCTCGTCGGCCCGGACCTGCTGCCCTTCGCGGACCACGATCTTCCAGAGGTTGCCCGCCAACTCGGCCTTGATCTGCACGCACCCGATTCTCTCACGCGCAACTCGGGTAATATGTCGACGGTTTGCGCAAGAAACGTAGCTATCCGAAGAAACGTGGCGGCCCCACCACGCTGCGGCCCGGCATCGACACGCTCGAGGTCAAGGAGACCCCCGCCGGCAAAGAAGAGACGATCGAGATGGACGCCGAGGTGGTCGAGCCCCTGCCGAACGCGATGTTCAAGGTGAAGCTCCAGACCGGACAGACGATCCTGGCGTATACCTCGGGGAAGATGCGCAAGTTCTACATCCGGATCTTGATCGGCGACCGGGTTCGGGTCGAGCTCTCTCCCTATGACCTGACGCGCGGCCGGATTACCTTCCGCTACAAGTAGCAGCCCCACCCTGTCCTCCCCCGGAGGGGGAGGAGAATAATCCTTGCCATGGTCTGGCTTTATGCCCTGATCCTGCTGCTGCTGGCCGCCGCCCTGGTCGTCGCGTACCGGGTGCTGGGTACGCCGTCGCGCCTCACCCCGCCCGACTACGACGTGGTGCTCGAGGACATCAGGAGCAGCGTCGAACGCGCCGCGACACGGCTGCGGCGGTCCCTCGACGCCGAGCCAGAGCAGTCAGTGGTAGACGAGGCGACCGCGGCCCGGAAGATCTTCCAGACGGCCTACTATCAGACGCTCCGCCTGCGCCCCGCCAGCGGACCGGACCTGGCAGCCGATACCCGCGCCGCGATCGGACGCGCCTGCGAGGCCTACGACTGGGCGAGCCGGATGTTGGGGAGCGAGAGCGCCCAGAACCCGCTCGTGCGAGAGGCGGCCCGCCGCCTGATGGATGCGGGAGACGCCGTCCTCATGCAGGTCGAGCGGAAGCAGCCGGCGATGCCGGACGCGCCTCGCGGAAATACCGGACCGTAGCGTCGAGGCCGGCGTCGAGGCTCGTCTTCGGCTGCCAGCCCAGGGTCTTCTCGATCTTCCGCGCGTCGACCACGGAACGGCGCTGCTCCCCGGGCAGGGGCGGCCCGTGCTCCTCGGGCTCAGTGCTTCCGGTCAGTCGCTTCAGCGTCTGGAAGATGGTGTTGATGTCGGTCTCGACGCCGGTGCCAACGTTGAACGAGCCAACGGCGTCCGAGTTGAGGGCGCGGGCGTTCGCCTCCGCTACGTCGCCGACGTAAACGAAATCGCGCGTCTGCCTGCCGTCGCCGTTGATGCGGGCCTTCTCTCCGCTCAGCAGCCGACGCGCGAAGATCGCGACCACGCCGGCCTCACCATGCGGGTTCTGTCGCGGCCCATAGACATTGGCGTAGCGCAGGGCCGCGTACGACAACCCATGCAGCGCGTTAAACGTTCGCAGGTACACTTCCGCCGACAGCTTTGCGGCGCCGTAGGGTGAGACCGGCAGCGTCGGGTAATCCTCCGGCGTCGGCGTCACGTCGGCGTCGCCATAAAGCGCACCGCCCGTGGAGGCGAAGAGGAAGCGGCGCACGCCATGCCGCACGCTGGCCTGCAGCAGGGCCGCGGTTCCCAGCACGTTGACGCCGGCGTCGAAGACGGGGTCGTCGACGGAGCGGCGCACGCTGGCCTGCGCCGCCTGGTGGACGACGGCATCGGGCCGCTCGATGCGGAACAGCTCGTCGTTCCAGGGCGACCGCAGGTCCATCTGGTAGAAGCGCGCGTTCGCTTGCAAATGCTCGACGTTGCCGGTCGAGAGATCGTCCAGGATGACCACGTCGTGGCCGTCGGCCAGCAGCCGGTCGGCGACGTGGGAGCCGATGAAGCCCGCGCCCCCAGTGACGAGGACTTTCAACGCCGGTGACTCAGCAGGAAGACGACCAGCCCGACGGCGACCAGGCTCCAGTAGCTGATCAGGCGGTCGAGGATCGCCACCGACAGCGCCTGGGAGGCGGTCAGACCGAAGAAGACCAGCACGGCGATGATGCCGCCTTCGACCAGTACCAGTCCGCCGGGTAGCGCCGGGATGGTGGTGAGCAGGGAGGCGACCAGCGCGATGAACATGATCTGCGCCAGGCTGAGGGAAATGTGCAGCGGCAGCGCCTGGACCACCAGGAAGAGGCGGGCGGACTCCGCCATCCAGACCACAACGGTGAGGCCGAGCAGGAGTGGAAGCCGGCCGGCAAAGGCGCTCAGCAGCCCATGCTTGAAGCGGCTGGCGCGCTCGCGAAGGCGCTCGGGTAGGAAACGCGAGAGCCGACCCTCGCTGTAGCGGATCACGAGCAGGCCCGCGATCAGACCAGCAGCGATCACGAGGCCAACGATGAAAGCCGGGACGAAGCGCTCCGGCACCTGGGCGCGGAAGCTGATCAGACCGCTGGCTACCAGCAGGCTCATCAGCACCAGGAAGTCGAGCGCACGCTCGCTGAAGATCGTGCCCAGTCCCTTGGAGCCGGAGACCTCCGTCTGCTGCCGCAGCAGATAAGCGCGATAGAAGTCACCCATCTTGGCCGGAAGGACGCAGTTGGCGAACCAGGCGAGGATGATGATGTGAAACAGCTCGCCGAAGTGATTGCGCTCACCGGTGTTACGTAGCAGGATTTCCCAGCGGATGGTACGGACGACGAAGGAAAAGTAGAAGGCGGCGAACGCCAGCACGTAGAGGAACAGGTTCGTCTGGCTGATCGCCCGCAGGCTCTCGCCGTAGTCAAGCTGCACATGGGTCAGCACGACAAAGAGGACGACGGCCAGGATCGCGAAGGAAATCAGGGTGCGAGGATCGAGGAGCCGCTCGCGAAGCGCGGACCGTGGGGCCGCCGCCTGCGGCGGGACCGCCGCCGGTTCCATGTCGGGTTTCAACATATCAGGGACCGGCCGGCGGGATCTTCTTATTCGGCGATCTTGCGACGGCGGAGGATCCTCTCGAGTAACGGCATCTTGTGCCGGGGCTTGCCTGCGGGGCCGTACTGCCGCCGAACCTGCTCCTGTTCCCGCGCCTCCAGGATGCGCGGGACCCAGTCCGACTCCAGCATCGCCGGTTCGCCGCCCTCCCAGGTCTTGAGGTAGAAGATGCCCTTGAGGGCGGTGAACGGAATCGCCAGCTCCTTCACTTCGCTCTGGTCGGGCGATACCAGGGACAGGGTCACGCCGTAGCGGGACGTCCGCAGCTGGCGGTCGCTGTAGCCGCGCAACACCTCGTGGTCGACGAAGTGGATCGCGATTCGCTGATAGCGGGCGATGTCGACCGCGTCCGACGGCGCACGCGAGTCGAGCAGGACGTACTTGAGGCTGCTGAGCGGGACAAAGGCGCCCCGGTTGTTGGTCCCGAGGTTGTGGACCCGGGTCTCGACGACGGGCGTGTCCAATTCCCGCTTCGGAGGATCACCGTGCAACGTCTCGCCGTCGAGAAAACAGTAGATGGCGTGCGCCACGTCCCTCGCATTGTAGGGGCTTCGTCGCCCTCAAAACTCCCTCCCCCGCTTGCGGGGGAGGGCAGGGTGGGGCGTTTACCTGACCAGGTACGACAACCCGCGCCAGTGCGGCACGTAATGCGAGTTGAACTGCACCAGCAAGCCCGCCGGGCTCTGGTGATAGTCCGTGGACTTGCAGGCGGGCGGGACGCCCGGCGTATTGGGCGTGTACGGCCCGGTGACCATATTGCCGCCGTCCAGGTCGACCTGCGGCGACACCACTTCACCGGTTACCGCGTAGCGGTTCGTGCCGTTTGACGCACTGACCGCCTTGAGGATGACGACCGTCCCGTGCGAGCCGTTGTTGTCGGCGTTGAAGATCGATCCCCAGATCTGGAACGGATAGTTGCCGGGGGTCCCCTTAGTGCCGTCGATCTCCTCGTCCCAGGGCGATCCATTCGGGCCGCTGATCGTGTCGGTGCTTTTGATGAAGAACACGATGCTGTCGGTGCCACTGGACACAAAGGAGGGGGCGGCGAAGAAGACGCTCGGTGAGGTGTTTCCGCTGGTGCCTGCCGTGAACTTCGCGTTGCCATCGAAGACGAAGATCACCCCGTTGGTCCTATCGGTCGCGGCTGGGAGGTCCGAGACGCCCCCAAATGGCCCGAACTTCGGCTGGCCGTCAGAGGTATTCGAGACGGTTCCGCCGGTGATAGTGAAGTCCGAGTCCTGCAAGTAATAAATCCCGTTGCTGAATTGATAACGCAGGTTGTTCTGGTTCAGGGTGATCGACCGGTTGCGGTACAGCCCGGGATAATAGGTCACGACATTCCCAGATGTCGTCGCCGGATCTGCATCCCTGGTCGGCTTGACGGGCGCCTCGTAGTTGGGCGATCCCTCGACCGGCTGGGATGTTCCAACGCTCTTGTACCAGTACTCGATGAGCGCGTGCGTGTCTGACGCTTGCGAATAGTAGAACTGCCCATTGAGGTTCATCCAGTCCCCACCCGGGTTGGGCGCGTGCCATTTCGAGTTCGACACAAGCCGGCCCTGGTCCGGATTCGGCTGGCAGATGTCGCTGCCGTTGAAGCCGTCGTCGATCTGGGCGTTGCCATTCTGGTCGAAGTTGACAGCGTTGCCGTTACCGCCGGCATCGAATCCGAACACCGTGTAGGTCTTGTTAAAGAAGCCGCCATGGGCGTAGGCGTCGGCGACCACGGCCGATGTCGTAAAGCCCAGGATGGCGGCAAACGTCAGGGGCACGTTGTAGGTCACCCGGACGTGGATCTCATTCGGATTGTTCCGGCTTGGGGTCCAGACCTGGACGGTTGCCGAGATGCGTGCTGCGGGCTCGGTGATGCCGCCACCGTATGAGCCGGGAATGTAGGCACCCGGCGCCGGTTTGCAATCGGTGCCGCTGGTGTCCCTCGGGGTGTCCTGTAGGCCCTTGAGCGCGTACACCGAGGCCTGGCATCCGGCGGATGCGATCATCGCCGTCGTCGGGATGGTATCGGCCGCGTTGGGAAGCAATTCCTGGGCACCCGCCAGGGCCCCGGCATCGGCGGCGTTCTGCACATCCCGACGCTGGAAATAAAGGCGGCCCGCGTCGAGGCCGAGGGCGATGATTCCGAACAGCGCCGTCGCGGACAGCGCCACGATCACGAGGCTCTGGGCGCGCTTACCTTTGCGAAGCTTGATTAGCATTTCAGTACTCCGTCACCATCGTGGATTGCGCGGAGATCACGACCCCGTTGCCGGCCGCATCGCGGACCACCGGGACCCATGGTTGGAAGAGGAACGAAATCTTGACCGTAACCTGGCCCCGGCCTGGCGTGCCGATGCCGGGGCCGTACCAGATGTATCCAGTATTCGGATCGGTCGGCACCGTCGGGCAGCTCCCGCCGGCCGGCAGCCCGGCGCAAGCGTTGTCAACCTTGAGAGTGAAGCCGCCACCCAGTTTGCTCTGAACCGCGGCGACCACCGCCGCATTCGTCGGGAGCGGGGAATCGAATGGAATCGCGGCTCGCGTGCCCTCGCGCGCGGCGTCCGAAATGGAGTTGTAGATGTAGATGCCGCGTCCCAGGTCGATCGTGCCCAGCAGCAGGAGGAAGAAAACCGGCGCGAGCACGGCGAACTCGACCATCGACTGGCCGCTGTGGCGGCGGATGAGCCACCTGCGCATCAGTAGTCCGCCCTGAACACCGAGCTGGTGTTGATCGTGAGCGGGTCGCCGATCAGGCTGCCGATGATCGGCGTGATGAAGTAGAACTTGAAGCTGGCAGACACGCTGATTGGATACTGGGACGTTGGGGTGGCGCCGATGATGTTGTTGACGCGGTCGCCCTGATTTGGCAGGACCTGAACGTCAGACGACGTCATGTTGATCCCCGTGCCGGCCAGTTCGTCCAGCACGTGTTGCCGGATCGAGTCATCGCTCGCCGTCTGGCAGTTCGCGCCGGGGTTTTGCGGCGGAGTCGCGCAGCTTGGGTTCAAGCCCAGGTAGTAAGGCTGAACGGCATAGCGGGCCCCCTCGCGCACGGCGTTGGTGATGGCGATCTGGTAGTAGAAGGCCCGGCCGAGGTCCAGCATCCCCATCATGCCGATGACGAGGAAGGGCACCATCACGGCCATCTCGGCCAGCGCCTGGGCCCGCTTCCGCGGCTTGGAACGTGAGTGTGCTTGGGTCATGCCTTGTACTCGCGAACGTTTAGAATCGCCGCTGCGCGGCAGCAAACTCCATGACAAAAAAGGTGCGGTCGGTGCACTCCCTCGCAATTCAACGCCAGCCTATGCGAAAGCCTGTAGCGACCCCAAGAGGGGGCTCGCATCGTGACGGCGCCGTCGCGGGCCTGTTGCGGACTTCTTTCAGAACTCGTTACGGGGCTGTTGTTATACGGTCCTTAAGGGTCCACGGTGCCGTGACCGTCGCCCTCCTGGTCGCCCTGGCGACGACCCAACCGGCCCTGGCGGCGGGCAACCTGACGCTGCCGTTCGCCAACCCCAACCCGCGCATCACCTCCTGGATGGATCACCACTACCCGACGCGCCAAGAGGACGGAGTCATGGTCCGGTTCGACGGGGCCACCGGCTACGCTTACGACGGCCACCGCGGGACCGACTACGCTGTCGCGTCCAACACGCCGGTGGTGGCGGCCGACGATGGCACGGTCATCTATAGCGAGTGGAGCGACAGCGGCGGTTGGGGCGTGGTGATGGATCACGCCTACGATCGCACCGCCTACTTCCACAACAACCAGCTCTTCGTCTACCCCGGCCAGCATGTGTCCCGTGGGCAGCTGATCGCCCTCAGCGGGAGCACCGGGAACTCAACCGGGCCGCACGTCCACTTCGAAGTCCGCGACCTGATGACCCCCTGGCACTCGATCGACCCCTACGGCTGGACGGGGCCGGGACCGGACCCATGGCGTTGGGACATGGGCAACCTGTGGGCGAAAGGGACGCCGGTGCCCTTCCTCCTGCCGCTCGCGTTCCCGGGTGGGGCGCGCTGGAACTACTGGTATGGCAGCGACGGCCCACCACCGCCGGTGAGCTGGCATCTGCGGGACGGCGGACACGGCCTTGCCGGGTTCGCGGCCCAATGGGATCAGGACCCGGGGCCGGGAGCGGCACGAATCCAGGCCACCAGCGGCTCGGCCGCGGTGCCCGGCCCTGGATCGCATACGCTGCACCTGCGCGTCTTCGATCGTGCCGGCACCAGCGCCGACATCACCTACCTATATCTATATGACGTCGAGGCGCCCACCTCGGCGCTGACCGTCGATCGCGCGCCGGGAAGCGCGCTGAACCTTCACTGGTCGGGGCACGATCAGCTCGCCGGCGTCGAGGACGTCGCGATCGAGGTCGGCGCCGACGCCCTCGCCTTCCGCCCGTGGTTCACGCAACGTGCCGACCAGGCATCGGCCGGCAAGACGCTGGGGGCCGTGCGGTACTTCGGCGACCCCGGCACCGCCTACCAGTTTCGGCTCACGGTCCGCGACGCCGCCCGGAATGCCGCGCCTCCCGTCGTTCTCAAGCAATCGGTGCCGGCTGGGGCCGGCGCTCCGTCGTCCGCCGCCGATCGCGCCATCCTCGGACCACTGCCGGCGCAGCCTGACGGCGCACCGTCGGTGCTGGGCGTGAGGCAGGAGCACCCCTCCGCGGCTGGCGCATTGCTCCTCGACGCGGACGCGTCGCTGCATGGGCTTGGCCGGGACCGTGTGACGCCGGCCGTCGCTCCAACCTCGCTCGCCCCGGCCGTCGACGTCGTCAGCCTGGCATCTGGTCCGCTCCGCTTGCTGGCTGATGGCACCACCTGGGACGATGCCGGCGCCGCCGGTCAGCGGTTCGCCATCCCGACGCCCGTGCGGCTGCTGGCGGCGAGCGACGGCACGGTCGTGGCCGTCGACGCGGCCGGCGCGATTGCCGGAAGCGGCACAAGCGTCGCAGCGGCCTTGCCCGCCGGTACCACCGTCGTCGACGCTGCGCTGTTCCCGGGAACGCGTTCGGGACTCGCCCTGGACAGCAGTGGCGCAATACACGCGTTCGGCGGTGCCGATGCGGCCCTCGTGGCGCTCCCGACCATGTGGACGCTGCCGGGCCAACCGGCGGCGATGACGCTCGCCGGCACATCGCAGGCGCCCGCCGGTCTCCTCACCGATGCCAGTGGAGACTGGCAAGTCTTCGGCAGCATGCTGCTGCTGCCCGACGCCAGTTTCGCTGGTCCCGCCTTCGACGCGATGACCGGCTTGCCGGTGCGCTAGCCCGCCGCTCGGAGCGCGGGCGCCGCCGGCGAGCCAAACGCCCGGCGGATCGCCTCGACCGCGTAGTCGACGTCCTCGCCTACAACGCCGCGGTGCGTGACCATGCGCCAGCGGTAAGGCGACGCCTGGTCGAGTAGCACGCCGACCTCGCGACAGCGATCGATAAAAGCCGTGGCGGTCAGCGGTGGGTGGCAATCGCCGAAGACCATGTTCGTTTCCACCCTCGACAGATCGATGTCGACGCCAGGCAGCCCGCTCAAACCTTCGGCGAGGCGGCGCGCGTTGTCATGGTCCTCGGCGAGGCGCGCGACCATCTCATCCAGCGCGACCAGGCCGGCCGCGGCCACCACTCCGGCCTGGCGCATCCCGCCGCCCAGCATCTTGCGCATGCGCCGCGCGCGCTCGATGAACTCCCTCGACCCCGCCAGCATGGAACCGACCGGCGCGCTGAGCCCCTTCGACAGACAGAACATCACGGAATCGACGGGATCGGTGAGCTGGCGGACGTCGATCCGCTGCGCCACAGCGGCATTGAAGACACGGGCGCCGTCCAGATGTACCGGAAAGCCGGCTTCGTGGGCGACCTCGCTCAGGGCGGCGGTCTGCACGGGGCTGAGGCAGGTTCCGCCTTTGCGATTGTGGGTGTTCTCGAGGCAGAGAAGCCCGGTTACCGGCTCGTGGATATCGGGCTGGCGGACCGCGCGGCGTACCTGCTCGGGCTGAAGGCGCCCGTCCCGGGTGTCCAGCGGTCGGAGTTGCAGGCCGCCGACGCGGGACGCGCCCGCCACCTCATTCTGAAAGATATGGCTGTCGATCTCGAGGATGACCTCCTGTCCGGGCTGGGTGTGGCTGAGCAGGGCGCAGAGGTTACCCATGGTGCCGCTCGGAACAAAGAGCGAGGCATCCTTGCCGACCATCTCCGCGGCCCGCCGCTGCAGGCGATGGATCGTCGGGTCTTCATCCCAGACGTCGTCGCCCACTTTCGCCGCGGCCATCGCCGCGCGCATCGATTCCGTCGGAAGCGTGAAGGTGTCGCTGCGCAACTCTACGGTCCGTGCCATCCTGCCCCTATTTTCCCAGCTGGGCATAGATCAGCGGCCGCGGGGTAACCACCTCGGTGATGGCGAGGTCGGTCTGGCGTTGGATCTCGACCTGGACACGGGTCTGCAGGCTGCTGGCTGACAGGTCGGCGGCCGGCCCGAGCTGCTCCGGGTCGCCGATGACCAGCAGGCTCAGCGGGGAGCTCACCGCATGCCCATTGATGAGCAGGCTGTTGCCACGGCTCTGGACCGGGGTACTGCTGATGATCCGCTGCCCGTTCAGCGCGATCGCCTCGGCCCCCGCGTTGCGCAGGTTGTTGAGCGCATCCTGCAACTCGAAGTCCATGATCGTGCCCTGGATCCGGATGTGCAACCCGGGTCCGTGGACGGGCACCTCGCCGTTGACCTCGCGCAAGGTGGTGAGCTCCTTCTGGATCGCCTTCGCGTCTGTGCCGCCGGCCGTCAGCGCGTCGCGGATCTGTGCCTCTTGCTGAGAGAGGGCAACGCCCTGTTGGAGCAACTGGTTGTTGGCGCGGTTCAGGTCGTTGATCAGCAGCGCCACACTCGTATCGTCTTGTGCTGCCAGGGTGCGGGCCACCGCCGCCTGAGAGCGCAGCTGCACGACGATGAGGAAGCCCAGCGCGATGGCGATCACGCTGACGACGATCAGCCGCTGGGTCCGGGCGGTTGCTTCAGCCGAGCGGCTGCGCATACTTCACCAGGAAGGTGGTATCGAAGGCCGGCAGGCTAAGTTGAGGGCTCCGCAACCAACTGAAGCCCAGCCGGTAGATCCGGCTGCGGCTCTTGAGCTCGG
>VBEQ01000216.1 GCA_005881235.1 Chloroflexota bacterium
ATACAGATCAGCCATCACTTTGAGCTTGCCCACCGCCTGGGCCTTTCAATCACTTCAAACGGGGTAGGCGAGCCGGCCGTTACGCCGAGATCGGCTCCGCTACCCGCCAGGGGCGGGTGAAGTTGCCTAGCTGCAGCCCGGCGCAGCGGGCGGTGAGCTCCTTCACGAAGCGACGCATCCCGATGCCGCGGGTCGGATGCGGGATCCGCTCGAGAAGCCAGTGCGGGTCGACGTTGAGGCTGCGCAGCTGGATCTGGTGGACACGATGCTTGTGGACGAACGCCACCAGCGCATCGATCTCCGCTTGGGCGTCGCTGATGCCTGGGAATGTGAGCAGGTTGATGGTGACCTGTCCGCCGGCCGCCGCCATCAGCTCCGCGCACTGCTCGACGTGCTCCAGCCCATAGCCGACCGGCCGGTAGTAGGCACGGAAGCGCTCGTCGTCGAGGCTGAAGATGCTGATGCGGATCGAATTCAGTCCGGCATCGATCAGGCGCCGGAGCACGTCCGGCCGCGATCCATTGGTGTTGATGTGGATGGTCGACTGGGGCCACGCCGACCTGGTTCGTCGGGTTGCCTCCACGAGCGCGGCGCCCCGGGTGAGCGGCTCGCCCTCGCAACCCTGTCCAAAGCTGACGAAGTTCGCCGGGTTCGCGCTCAGGTGCCAGGCTGCGAGCTCAGCAATCTCCGCCGCGGTGGGGGCGAAGGCAAGACGGGTCTGGGGGGAGTCGACGTCGCCCCACTGCTCGGAAATGCAACCCAGGCAGGCGGCATTACACGCCGGCGAGACTGGGATCGCGCCTTCGCCGCGACGAATGAAGATGTTCTGCGCCGTCAGGCACCGGTAGTCCGTCGCACAGGTCTCGAGGTGGCGGAGGAGCCGGCTGTCCGGCAGCGGGCCTCGCGCCGCTCGGATCCCGCGCTCGACGTGCCGGCGGTCGTCGGCCTGTGGATCCCACGCGCTCCAGCGGTCGGTCCGCATCGCAGCTACGTGCGGCTCACCATCGATGGCGGCGACCGCGGCGTATCCATAGAGGGGCAGGACCGGGGGCCGGCCATCGTCGGCGTAGGCGGGCAACCAGGTCCGCAGGTAACCGGGTGGTAAAACCGCGGCGACCGCCACGGCGCCGGCGTCGTCGACCGAACCGATCTCACCGCCGGCCGCCCGCCCCTGTGGAATTCGGCCCGGGAGGTGGACCAGTGTGGCTCCCGCCGGCAGGGGGATGAAACGATCGGCCAAGCCGATCTCCCAACCACTGCGAGCCGTTGCCTGGAGCGAGTCATGAACGCGCAACCGCCCGTCGTGGGTCGCGTAGAGGAGGCGGTTCACAGCCCCTACCTTATCGATCGCGCGCGCTTTCCCACATAAGCGCGCTCCGGCGTGGGAAAGCGCGCGTGATAAGTGCGAGGCTTCTACGAAAGCAGGTCCAACGGATTCTGCGGGATGCCCTGGTAGCGGATCTCGAAATGCAGGTGAGGGCCGCTGGCGCGACCGGTCGCTCCCATCAGCCCGATCAGTTGACGCTGCGCAACAACCTGTCCCGTGCTGACCATCACCGCCGATAGGTGCCCGTAGATCGTGTGGAATCCGTTGCCGTGGTCGATCTCGACGTAGAGGCCGTACGTGCCCCAGCCGGCGAAGACGACCTGGCCGGCATCGGCGGCAAGCTCCGGCGTTCCGACGTCGTTGGCGATATCGATCCCTGGGTGGTAGTCGAAGAAGCCCTGGGTGAGGACGCCGTGCGTCGGCCAGAGGAACCGCACAAGGCGCTCATGGGCGCTGTCCGCCGCCGGGGCCGACGGCTCGGCGACGTCATTGGCTCTGGCGGCGGTGATGAACCCGGGTGTATGGAGCTGGCTTTCGGCGTCCGCGATCCCGACCGAGCGCAGCGAGGCATCGTCGACGCTGGTCTTGTAGCCGACGACGATGCCGGCCCGCGAGCTCGCGTGGACATCGGCGACGGGGTGCCTGAATCCGAGCGGCCCCAGGGCCAGCACCAGAAGCGCGACTGCGAGCGCCCAGCCGTGGGCGGCCAGTCTTGGGATTCCTCTCGCCAAACCTCGGCAGTCTAGCCGGGTTTTTGTCCCGGCGTCAACCGATTCACCACCGCTTGCACAATTCATGCGCGCGGCTAGCGAACTTTCCGGTGTGCGCCTTCGACTGACTTGAGCGCGTAATGGTGCTTGGTGTTCAAATGCCGGACGGTCCCGCTCTTGCTGCGGAAGACCATCGATTCGGTCTCCGCCCAGAAGTGGTGATAGATGACGCCGTGCAGGAACTCGCCATCGGTGACGCCCGTGGCGGCGAAGGCCACGTCCTCACCGCGCACCAGGTCGTCGACCGAGAAGACACCACGCAGGTCCTCGTAGCCGGCGGCGCGCGCTTTCTCCTCGTCGTCGCGGGATCGTAACCAGAGGCGGCACTGGAGGTCTCCGCCCAGGCATTTCAGTGCGCAGGCGGCGAGCACCGCCTCCGGCAAGCCGCCAATGCCGAGCATCACGTCGATCCCCGTTCCCTCGAGTGTCGCCATGATGGCGGCCGCGATGTCGCCGTCGCTGAGGAGCGTGATCCGGGCGCCGACCTGGCGCACCTGCTCCATCAGCGGTTCGTGGCGCGGCCGATCGAGCATCACCACGGTGAGATCGGAGACCTGGACCTTCTTGGCGAAGGCGACACGTTGCAGGTTGTTCTCGACGGAATCCGTCACATCGACCGAGCCGCGGGCTTCCGGGCCGACGGCGATCTTCTCCGCGTACATGCCAACCGGCGCGCGCACCAGCGACCCGCGCTCCGCCGTGGCGATGACCGATACGGCATTGGGAAGGCCCTTCGCCACCAGGGTGGAGCCGTCGAGCGGCTTGAGCGCCACGTCGCAGGCATCGCCGCTTCCGTCCCCGACGGTCTGCCCCAGCCCAAGCGGCGCGGACACCGATTCCTCGCCGATCACGATGGTGCCCTTGACGTGCACACCGGTCAGCGCCTCGCGCATGGCGTTGGCCGCGGTCCCGCGGATTCCCTCTCGATCGAGGTTGCCCATCCAGCGCCCGGCCGAGAGGGCGGCGGCCTCGGTGGCGCGCAGCAGCTCGAGGCCGAGGTTTGGCTGGACCGTTCGCGGCGTGGTCACACCGCCCGAGGAGGGCGTGGAGACGTCCGACTTCACGCGCTTTGCGAGCTCTTGTCCGCTGAGGGCGCCGGCTTCTTGAGCGCCTCCACATCGGCGGGCA
Organism: Chloroflexota bacterium; assembly: GCA_005881235.1. Lineage (GTDB taxonomy): Bacteria > Chloroflexota > Dormibacteria > CF-121 > CF-121 > CF-13. The sequence continues at coordinate 3,226 of VBEQ01000216.1, forward strand.
GCACGCCGGCCCTGACTGCCGCCGCCTTCACGAAGTCGCGGAAGAGGGGATGCGGACGGTTCGGCCGGGAGCGGAATTCCGGGTGGAACTGCGAGGCGACGAACCAGGGGTGGTTGCGCAACTCGATGATCTCGACCAGCCGGTCGTTGGGCGAGGTCCCACTAAAGACCATGCCCGCTTCCCACATCGCCTCTCGGTAGGCGTTGTTGAACTCGAAACGATGCCGGTGGCGCTCATAGACGACCGGCTCCGCATACGCTTGGGCCGCCAGGGTGCCGGGCTGGAGCTTGCAGGGATAGAGACCGAGCCGCATCGTGCCACCCTTGTCGGCGTCGTCGCGTTGCTCCGGCAACAGGTCGATCACGGGGTGGCTGGTGAAGGCATTGAACTCGGTGCTGTTGGCATCGGGCTGGCCCAGCAGGTCGCGGCCGAACTCGATGACGGCACACTGCATCCCGAGGCAAAGCCCAAGGTAGGGCGTGAGCGAGGTCCGGGCGAAGCGTGCCGCGGCGATCTTGCCCTCGATGCCGCGATGACCGAACCCTCCCGGGACCACCACGCCGTCCACCTCATCGAGAGCGCGCAGGTCTCCGGTCTCCAGGGTTTCGGAGGCGATCCATTTGATGTCGACCCGGAGATTGTGGTGCACGCCCGCATGACGGAGCGCTTCCGTCACGCTGATGTAGGCGTCCGGCGCAGGTAGGTACTTTCCCACCACCCCGATGCGCACGCTGCCGGCCGGGTGCTGGATGCGGTGCACGAGCTCTTTCCAGTCGCTCAAGTCGGGCGCCTGGGCGGGCGCTTCCAGCGCCTCGACGATGACGTTGCCCAGGCCGGAATCTTCGAGCATCAACGGCACTTCGTAGATGGAGGCCGCGTCCGGAACCGAGATGACCGCTCGCCGGTCGACGTCACAGAACAGCGCGATCTTGTCCTTGAGGGCGAGGCTGATCGCCCGTTCCGAACGGCAGACGATGGCGTCGGGCTGGATGCCGATGCTGCGCAGCGCCGCCACACTGTGTTGGGTCGGCTTGCTCTTGAACTCCTCGGAGGCCTCGATGAATGGCACCAGCGTCAGGTGCACGTAAAAGACGTTCTTGCGGCCGAGATCGTTCTTCAGCTGGCGGATCGCTTCCAGGAAGGGGAGCGATTCGATGTCGCCGACCGTCCCACCGACTTCGACGATCACGACGTCGGGGTTGTCTTCCCAGGTGACGCGCGTGATGCGTTCCTTGATCTCATTGGTCACGTGGGGGATCACCTGCACCGTCCCACCCAGGTAGTCGCCACGTCGCTCCTTGGCGATCACCTCGGCGTAGATCTTGCCGGTGGTGACGTTGCTCGCCTTGCTCAGGTTGGCGTCGATGAAGCGCTCGTAGTGGCCAAGATCCAGGTCGGTCTCGGCACCGTCGTCCGTGACGAAGACCTCACCATGCTGGTAGGGCGACATCGTGCCCGGGTCGATGTTGATGTACGGATCCAGCTTTTGGAGGGAGACGCTCAGGCCGCGGGCCTTCAGGATGGTCCCTATGGACGCCGCCGTGATCCCCTTGCCGATCGAGGAAACCACGCCACCGGTTACGAAGACGTACTTCGGCACCGGGATTTTATTCTACGCCGGGTCAGCGCCGTTGGCGAGCGGAATTATTTTTGGACGTTAGTCCGCTGTTCGTCTGACGTTGTAAGGTCAAGCCGTGTATCCGTACGGGCTGATCGGCAATTGTGAAACCGCCGCCCTGGTCGCCACCAGCGGCTCGGTCGACTGGTTCTGCTACCCCCGGTTCGACTCCCCCTCCATCTTCGCCGCCATCCTCGACCGGCAGCGCGGCGGCAGCTTCCGGGTCTCGCCGGTCAACCCGGTGCCCACCGGCGAGCAGGCGTACCTGCGCGACACCAACATCCTGACGACGACCTTTCACCGCTCCGAGGGGACGCTGGTGGTGACCGATTTCATGCCCTGCTTCACCGAGGGCGAGCGCTTCCTCTCGCTGAAGCGCATCTGCCGCGGCCTCGAGGCACGGGGCGGGCCCGTCGAGGTGGAGTGCGTGCTCGACCCGGCCCCCGCCTACGGTCGGGCGCGCACCAGCTTTGCCGAGCGCGAGGGCATCGTCATCGCGTCGGGCGGTGCACAGGAGGTGATCCTTTCATCGACCGTCCCCCTGCGCGGCATGGTCGAGGAAGTCGACGGCCGGCCGCGCTACGTCTTCCGCTTCACGGTCGAGCCCGGGCCGCAGGTCTGGGTGACGTTGGGCTTCGGCGAGCGTTACTTCGCCCTCGGCCGGAAATTCCCGAGCAGCAGCGACGCCACCGAGCTCGCCGAGCGCACGCGCGCCTTCTGGGCCTCGTGGCTGGAGCAGTGCCTCTATCAAGGACCATTCCAGGAGGCCGTCCGGCGCTCCGCCCTGGTGATCAAGCTGCTGACCTACGCGCCGACCGGTGCCCTGTGCGCGGCGCCAACCACCTCCATCCCGGAAGACCCGGGCGGGGATCGCAACTGGGATTACCGGTACTGCTGGCTCCGGGACGCGTCCTATGGGATCGCGGCGCTCTTTCGCGCCGGCTTCTCGCAGGAGGCCGTCGACTTCATCAACTGGATTCGCGACCGCGCCTACGACCACGACTTCGCGATGCAGATCCTCTATCGCGTCGACGGCGACCCGCACCTTCCCGAATCGTTTCTCGAGCACCTGGCCGGCTACGAAGGGGCCCGGCCGGTGCGCATCGGTAACCGCGCCTCCGGCCAGCGGCAGCTCGACGTCTTCGGCGCGGTGATTGACTGCATGGCCGTCTACCAGCGCAAGGGTGGCTTCATCTCCACCAAGCTCTGGCACGTGATCGAGCGCCTGGCCGACGGCATCTGGGAGTTGAGCCGCGAACCCGACAACGGCATCTGGGAATTCCAGGGGGAGCGCAAGCACCACACCCACAGCAAGCTCTGGTGCTGGGTGGCATTGGACCGGGCGATCACGTTGGCGAAGGGCACCGGTAACACCTCCCATCTGGAGACCTGGGAGCAGCAGGCGGCGGCCTTGCGAGCGGAGATCGAGACGCGGTCCTGGAATCCGAAGATCGGCGCCTTTACCCAGGCGTACGACGATGAGTGCCTCGACGCCGCGGTGCTGCAGATGCCGGTGCTGGGCTTCCTGCCGGCGACGGATCCGCGGATGCGCGCCACCATCGAGACCCTGAGCCAGCGGCTGCTGAACGGCCCCTATGTCCGCCGCTACGACTGCAGGGACGATCAGGGCTACCTGAGTGCGGCGTTCCTGCTCTGCAGTTTCTGGTATGTCGACGGCCTCATCGGCATGAACCGGCTCGACGCCGCGGAGCGCCAGCTCGCCGAGCTGATCGCGCTCTCCTCACCGCTGGGGCTCCTCGCCGAAGGCAACGATCCGGTCTCCGGCGCGCCGCGAGGCAACTTCCCCCAGGCTTATAGCCACCTGGGGGTCATCGACAGCGCGGTGCGCCTGGAGCGGGCACGCGCCGCCGAACAGGCCGCTGCCCCGACGCGCGAGCCGCAGGAAGCCGCCGGCTAATCCACCGAGGCGGTGGCCGTGGCACCGCGCGGCTCGAGGATCAGCAGCTTGGTCTCGTCGACCGATGGCGTCGCCGAGATTTGCAACTTGGGCTGCGGCGTGAGGTCGGTTGCGCCCATCTCCTTGGCGAACTTCTCCACGCCTTCGAGGTTCTGCGCAAGTAGCGTCAGCCCTGGCAGCTTGTAAGAAATCGGAACGACCAGCTTCGGCTCGATCTGGTTGACGATCTCGGTCGCCTGCGCGGAGTTGATATGGCTGCCGCCGCCGATCGGCACGAAGAGCACGTCGATCTTGCTGCCGATCCCCTCGAGCTGATCCTCACTGAGCCCGTGCCCGAGGTGACCGAGATGACAGATCCGAAGGTCGTCGATTTCGACGGTGTAGATGAAATTCTTACCCCTCTCCGCGCCCTTCTTGGCGTCGTGGTAGGTCTGCGTTCCGGTCATGGCGACGGCCTTGATCTCGAACTCGCCGGCGCCCGTCACGAGGTGGGGGTCCCCCGCCAAGCCCTGCAGGCTGAAGTGGGTCGGGTCTTCGTGGGTGAAGATGACGATCTGGACGTTGAGCCGGACCGGGGCAAGCCCAAGCTTCGGCTCGTAGGGGTCGATCATCACGGTCGCCTCGCGGCCCCGGAGCCGGACGGCGTTCAGGCCGAAATAGGTGATCTCCATCGGGCCGTAGTCTACATTCGGTCGGGTGCGGCGACGCCCATCAATCCGAGGGCGTTGCCGATCGTGGTTCGGGCCGCGCGCGATAGCAGGAGCCGCGCCGACGTCAGCGGGGCATCTTCCGTGACCACCCGGCAGTTCTTGTAGAAGCGGTGGATGGCGGCAGCGAGCTCATCGGTGAAAAACGCCAGCCGGTGAGGTTCGCGCGCCTCCGCGGCTTCGCGCACGACATCGGGCCAGCGCAACATCACCCGGATCAACTCGAGCTCCCACTCGGAGTCGAGCCGGTCGAGCGCCGCCGCGGCGCTCACGCCGGCGCCGAAGGTCAGCACGTTGGCGAGCCGCGCATGCGCGTACTGGGCGTAGTAGACGGGGTTCTCGCTCGACTGGCGCCGCGCCAGGTCGACATCGAACTCCATCTGCGCATCGGCCGAACGCAGCAGAAAGAAGTAGCGCACGGCGTCAGGCCCGACTTCGTCGAGCATCTCCTTCAGCGAGATGCCGACGCCGGCGCGGCGCGACATCCGCACGATTTCCTCTCCCCGCTTGACCGACACCAGCTGGACCAGCAGAACGGCGAGTCGCTGCGGATCGATCCCGAGTACCGCCAGCGCCTCCCGCACGCGACCGATCTGACCCTGGTGGTCGGCGCCCCAGACGTCCACCACACGGTCGAACCCCCGCTTCTCGAACTTATCCCGGTGATAGAGGACGTCCGACCAGAAGTAGGTCGGGTAGCCGTCACGCTTGATGATCACCTCGTCCTTTCCGCTGTCGGACTTGAACCATGTGGCGCCGTCGTACTGCACGATGCGACCGAGCGATGTCAGCTTCGCCATCGTCTCCGTGTCCCATCCCGCGTACAGGCTGCTCTCGAGAAAGAGTTGGTCATGACGGACGTCGAGCCGTGCCAGGTCTTCCTGAATGCGGCGCTGGACCCACTCGACGCCGAACTCGGACAACGTGACCGGCTCCGGCGAGATCGCCCGGGCGGTGGCTTCCGTCGCGATCTCCGCGATGTAGTCCCCGCCGTATCCGCCCTCGGGGACGGGCCGGTCGAGCATGCGGGCCTGGATGGATTCGCCGAGGAGGCGGATCTGCCTCCCCCGGTCGTTAACGTAGTACTCGCGCTGGACGTCGAATCCCGAGGCCGCCAGAATTCGCGCCGTCACATCGCCAACGACCGCGCCGCGGGCGTGGCTGAAGAGCAGCGGTCCAGTGGGATTGGCGCTGACGAACTCGACCTGGACTTTTAAGCCGCGCCCAATCTCGCTTCTCCCCCACTGGCTCCCGGCGTCCGCGATGGATGCGAGCTGGGCCTGCAGCCAGGCCGGCTCGAGCGTGACGTTGATGAACCCGGGCGCCGCCACCGTGGTGCGGCCGAACGACAGCGGGAGCGCCATCGCCGCCGCCAGCTCATTGGCGATGGTGATCGGCGGCCGGCGGAGCGTCCGGGCGAGCTTCAGCGGCAGCGTCACCGAGTAGTCGCCATGGGTGGGGTTCTGGGTCCGCTCCACCAGCACCGCCGGCAGTTCTTCGGCATCCGGCGGCCAGCCGGTGATCGAGCTGACGGCGTGACGGACCGCCTGGTCGATGATCGTCGACGGCGATTTCGGGGGCGCCGCGATCAGGGGTGCGTTCCGAGCGTGACCTGGAGCGTCTGGTTCTTGCCGGCGCGGTTGATCGTGACCGAGACCTTGGTCCCGGGCGCGTACTGGCGCAGCACGTCCTTCAGCGGATGCGAATCGTCGATCGACTGACCATTCACCTTGGTGATCACGTCCTGGACCTTGATCCCCGCGCGGTCTGCCGGCGACCCGGGCGTGATCGCCGTGACCACGGCGCCGACCACGAGCCCGCTGGCCGCGGCGGAGGTCTCATCGATCTGGTTGTACGTAACGCCCAAGAAGGGACGGTTGACGTGTCCGGTCTGGATCAGCTGGGTGGCGATGTCCCGGGCGGCGTTGCCATCCAGCGCGAAACCGAGGCCGGGGCCCGCTTGCGCTTGCTCGATCGCAAAGTTCACACCGATGACCTGGCCGGCGGAGTTGAGCAGCGGACCACCGCTGTTCCCCGGGTTGATCTGGGCGTCCGTCTGGATGGCGTTGAGGATGTTTTCCACCTGGCCCGTCGAGGGGTTCGGGATCGAGATGAAGCGGTGGAGCGCGCTGATGACGCCCTTCGTCACACTGTTCTGTTGGCCGAGGGGGCTTCCGATCGCGATGGCGAGCTGCCCGACCTTGAGCGCATTCGAGTCGCCCCAGCTCAGCGCCGGCAGGTCCTGCGCGTCGACTTTGATGACCGCGACGTCGTCCTCCGGGCTGGTGCCGATGACGCGGGCATCGAACTTCTTCGCCCCGTCGCGCAAGATGACCTGGAGCTGCCTCGCGTTTTCGACGACGTGGTTGTTGGTCACGATGTAGCCGTCGGAGCGGACGATAAAGCCGGATCCGATTCCATGCTGCTCCGACTGGAGGACCATGTCCGGCGACGAGATGGTCGTCTTGATTTCCACGACCGCCTTGCCATCCTGGTCGGCGACGCTGATGACCGCCGACTCTTCGGTGACGTTGTTGGTGATGGGAGCCAGTGGACCGATGCCACCGCCGACAACGGTCGGCGCTACTTTGATCAAGCGCGGGGCGACCAGGATCGTGGCGGCGGTACCCGCCAGCGCGCCGACCAGCGCGCTGATCACGATGATCCCCAGGATGCCCATGCGGCGGCGCGGCGTGGCCGGTTTGACCGCCGGCAGCGGCGAAAGGGGTGCCGGTTCGGAAGGAGGTGGGAGGAATTGAGGTTCGCTGGCCATCGAACTCAACCCAATTCTACGCTGGCCTGTTTCAGCGACCCGGCAGCGGAAGCCACGTAAGGACCAACTGTTCGGTCCGCCGGAATCCTGCCTCCTCGTAAAGCCGCACCGCCTGCGGATTGTTCTCGCGCGTCCAGACGGCGGCGAAGGTGACGTTCCGCTGACGAAACAGTTGCACCGCCTGGCGCAGCAGCTTCCCGCCGATTCCCTGGGAACGGAAGCCGGGATCGACGTAGACCTCGGCGACTTCCGCCTCGAGGCCGGTGCCGGGGTTGAAGAAGACGCACCAGCAGAGACCCACGAGCTTGCCGTCGGTGCGGGCCGCCAGGATGACGTTCTCGCCGGAGAATCGGGCGGCAGGAGCGGTCGCAACGTCGTGCTCGATCTCCGTCTCGGTGAGCTGGGGATGATCATAGTGGCGCTGCTCCGCCAGCATCAGCTCGCGAAGCAAAGGCCGGACGAGGTCGTGCTCGGCTGGATCGAGAACCGCGATCGAGATCCCGGTCGCGCCGGGTTTCTCTATGGTTTTGCGGCCGTCGGTACGCCGTCGAGCACGCTGCGCAAGGCCTGGGCCGCGCCGAGCAAGCCGGCGGTTTCCACGGGTACAACAAGCTTGGCGTTCTCGCTGTTGGCGAACTTCGAGAGCGTGTCGAGTTGCAGGATGGAGACAAGGATCGGATCGGGGGCGGCGTCCTTGATCGCCTTATAGACCGTTTCTACCGCCTGGGCCCGGCCTTCCGCCTCGAGGATGGTCGCCTGCCGGAGGCCTTCGGCGCGCAGGATGGCCGACTGCTTATCGCCTTCAGCCGTCTTGATCTGCGCCTGCTTCTGGCCGTCGGCGATGTTGATCTGGGATTGCTGCTGCCCTTCCGATTTGAGGATGAAGGCGCGCTTTTCCTGGTCGGCCGTCTTCTGCAGCGCCAGCGCATTCAGGATCATCTGCGGCGGTGTGATGTCGACGATCTCGATCCGGTTGATCCGGATGCCCCACTTGTCGGTCACCGACTCCATCTGCGCCTGCAGCTGCGCGTTGATCCGCTCGCGCTGGCTGAGCGCATCGTCCAGGCTCATCCCGCCGAAGATGGCGCGTAGTGTGGTGCGCGAGAGCTGGTCGATGGCGATGAAGTAATTGCTGACGCTGAACAAGGCAAGCTTGGGGTCGACGACCTGGCTGAAAATGGTGGCGTTGACGCTGACGGTGACGTTGTCGCGCGTGATGACGTCTTGCTTGTCGCCGGTTCGGGGCGTCTCGCGGATGTCG
>VBEQ01000217.1 GCA_005881235.1 Chloroflexota bacterium
GAATACGCGCTGCGGCCGGATGGCACGACCGCCTGGACGCAGTATCTCGGACGCACCAAGAACTGCTTCATCGCCGACGCCGTCTCCACCACGACGGCGGGCACCGTCGCCGGCATCGTTTCCACCGGCGCCGTCGCGACGCAGCGCGTCCTGGGCCGGACGCGGTCGGTGCTCTACGTCGGCGGCGGCGGCAACCTGGACGCGGCCGGCAATCCGGTCACGGGCTCCGCGGAGATGATCGCGCTCGATGCGCTCAGCGGCGACATCCTCTGGCGCAGCCCGCTCGGCGCATCGCCCAACCATCTGATCTGGAGCTCGCCCGCCGTCTACGGCGGGAGCGTCTATGTCGGTGTGTCGTCCTTCGACGACTGCCCCCTGGTGCAGGGCAAGCTGGTCAAGCTCGATGCCTCGACCGGCGCCCTGCAGGCGACCTTCAACACGGTGCCGACCGGCTGCGAGGGCGCCAGCATCTGGGGCTCGCCCACGATCGACGCCGCGGCCGGCACGGTCTACGTCGCCACCGGGAATAGTCGCCCCTGCTCCATCTTCGGCCCGCAGCTGGGACGGTATCCCCACACCAAGCGTGGCGCCATCCTTCTCGGCCTCGCCCTGCTCGCCGTCCTGGTCGCGGTGATCTGGCCGCGCGGCTGGCTGCGGATCGGCTTCTGGCTGAGCGTGTGCGGCGCCCTGAGCGCGGCCGCCCTCGGCGCCTACCTGATGGTCGGACCGACGGTGTCGATGAACCGCCCCTACTCGGTGAGCCTCGTCCAGCTCGACGCGCAGGACCTCCAGGTCAAGGCCTCGTGGAAGGTCCCGGCGACGGACGCGGGCGACTACGACTTCGGCTCCACGCCCACCCTCTTTTCCGGCACCGTCACGCCGGGCGGGAAACAGCGCCAGTTGCTGGGGCTCCCCAATAAGAATGGCAACTACTACGTCTTCGATCGCGCCCAGGTCGCCGCGGGTCCGGTGGCGACCATCCGGCTGGCGTCCGCCAACCGCACCGACCCCACCAAGGGGAATGGCAGCGTCGCACCCAGCGCCTTCGACGGCCAAACCCTCTACGTCGCGGGCGGCGGAACGGAGATCAAGGGCCTCCATGTTCCGGGCAGCGTCTCCGCCTTCGATCCCAACAATCTGTCCACCCCGATCTGGCAGTTCGCGGCGGCCGGGCCGGTGCTGGGCGCCATCAGCACCGCGCCGGGCCTGGTGGTGATCGGGAATGGCCCCTTCACGACGCTCCTCTCGAGCGTCGACGGGACCCCCCTCTTCCAGGCGCCGGTCTCAAATCCCAGGGCCGCCGTCATCTTCGGGGCGGCCACCATCGCCGGCGGCCGGGTCTACCAGGGCGATACCTCCGGCCATCTCTATGCCTATGGTCTCCATGGCCGCTAGCGCGAACCGCCGGCGCGTCACCGCGCGGCGGTGGATCCTGGGGCTCGCCGGCGCCGGCCTCGCGCTGGCGGCCGCCACCGCGCCCGCCTCGGCGAACGGCGCGGACTGGCCAAAGTACCTGCACGACAACGGCGGCAGCGGCTACGCGGCCGACGGCGGGCTGACGCCGGCCGGCGCGGCCACCCTGCACGCCCTGCCGGGATGGCCGGTGAAGCTGGGTGGCACGATCTCGACCCAGCCGCTGCTGGCCAACAACCTTATCTATGTCGGAGCGTGGGACGGCTATGAGTACGCGCTGACGCCCTCGGGCGCGATCCAGTGGAAGCGGTTCCTCGGCATCACGACCAAGGGAAAAGCCTGCCAGTATCCCATCGGTCTGGCCGGCACCGCGGTGGTCGCCCGGGCCACGGTGAACGCGAGCGAGCGCTCGGTCCTCTATGTCGGGGGTGGCGGCAACGTGGATGCCGCGGGAACGATGGTCGCCGGTGGCAGTGCGCAGCTGTTTGCGCTGGATGCCCTCACCGGCCGCGTGCTCTGGCACACGTCGCTCGGAGCCTCACCCGACCACTTCATCTGGAGCTCGCCGGCGTTCTACCGGGGCTCCGTCTATGTCGGCGTCTCCGCCTTTGCCGACTGCCCGCTGATCCAGGGTCAGCTGGTGCAGGTCGACGCCGCCAGCGGCCACCTTCAGCACAGCTTCGACGTCGTGCCGAGCGGCTGCTCGGGCGGGAGCGTCTGGGGCTCGCCCACCATCGATGAAGCCGGCGGCAGCGTCTACATCGCGACCGGCAACGGCGCGCCCTGCTCCGTCTTTGGCTCCCAGCTGGGCTCGCTCGTCCGGCCGAAGCGTGCCGCGGCGACCGGTGCGCTCGCCCTGCTCGGCCTGATGCTGGCCGGCTTTGCCTGGCCCCGTCCGTCGATTCGCGGTCTCTTCTGGACCGGGCTTGGCGTCGCCGTCGCCGGCGTCGCCGCAACCAGCCTGCTGCTGGTGGGTCCCCAGGTCCAGCGCGGCGAGCCCTACGCGCAGGCCATCGTCAAGCTGAGCGCCGCGGACCTGCATCCCCAGGGCCAGTGGCAGGTGCCCGCGGCGGAAGCGACCGGGGACAGTGACTTCGGCTCCACCCCCACGCTCTTTTGGGGGACGGTGACGCCCGGCGGCGCCTCGCGCGCCCTGGTCGGCGTGGCCAACAAGAACGGCCTCTACTACGTCTTCGATCGCGTCAACGTCGCCGGCGGACCGGTCGCACGGTTGCGCATCGCCCAGGGCGGCAACCCTCCGACCAGCGGCAACGGCAGCATCTCGCCCAGCGCCTTCGATGGCGCGCGACTCTACGTCGGCGGCGGTCGGCTGTCGATCAATGGGGCGCTGGCGCCGGGGACCCTGTCGGCGTACGACCCGAACGACATGAGCACGCCGCGCTGGCGCATCGGCATCGCCAGCGGGCCCGTTCTCGCCGCCGTGAGCGCCGTCCCCGGCCTGGTCTTCGTGAGCGCCGGCTCGTCGATCACGGTGCTCGACTCCACCAGCGGGCGAACCGTTTTCCAGACTCACGCGGCCGGCGGGAGCGCTGGCCGCCCAGCGATCTTCTATGGCGCCGCCACCGTCGCCGGTGGCGTGCTCTACGAAGGCGACACCAACGGCAACCTGTACGCCCTGACGGCCCATTAAGCGTGATGACAAGGAGAGCAAAACCATGACGCCGGTGACCTTTTGGCAGGCGCTTCGGCGCCGCGCGTGGATTGCCGTCCTCTGCACGGCGATCGCGGCGGCCGCCATGGGGGCGATCACGCTGCGCAGCCAACCCCGCTACACGGCGACCGCCACCGTGATCGCCAAGAATCCGCAAAATGCCACCGACCGCCCGCTCAGCTTCCCCGAGATCGCGACCTCGAACACGGTGGCGATCCGGGCCATCAGGGCGGCCCACGTCGAGGAGTCGGTGGACCAGCTCGAGGCGTCCTTGAGCGTGGTCTCCGGCAAGAGCGACATCTACCAGCTCGCGATTCGTGACCTCGATCCGGCACGCGCCACGGCGCTGGCCAACGCGGTCGCCACCGAGGCGACCGCCTACTACCAGGAACTGGCGGGGGGCGACACCGTCTCCATCCAGGCCACCATCGACCAGGACCGCGCCGACCTCAACAAGCGATACCTGGATGCCTCGCAGGCCCTGCTCGCCTTCGACCAGGAGCATCCCCAGGCAGCCGGCGCGAAAGGCGCCGATCCGGCGCTGGGGGCGCGGCGGCTGGCCCTCCAGTTGGCGCAGCAGGCTGCCGCCAACGCCGTCCTCAACTTCGAGGCCGGGATTACCCAGGGGAAGCTCGCGCAGATCACCACCATCCGCAACTTCGAGGCCCACGTCCTCGACCGGGCGGCGCCCATCCGCAGTGGTGGGACAAAGCTGGTGCTGCTCGCCTACGCGGCCGGGCTCGGGCTGCTGCTCGGCGTGGTGCTGGTCTTTATGCTCGAGTACTTCCGGCGATCGATCACCCGGCCGCAAGACGCAGAGGCGTACCTGGGCGCGCCGGTGGTGGGCGTGATCCCACGGGGGAACGCCGCCGCCATGCGCCGCCCGGCGGGAGCGCCCTGATGCCGCGGGATTCCTCGATGGTCCTCTCCGACGCCACGCTGCAGACGCCCTTCGCCGAGGCTTATCGCGGCCTGCGGGCGAACATCAACTTCGCTGCGATCGGGGTGGGCGTCCGATCCATCCTGGTCACCAGCGGGGCGTCGGGCGAAGGCAAGAGCACCACCGTCGCCAACCTGGCCATCTTGCTCGCGCACGCCGGCCGCCGCGTCATCGTGGTCGATGCCGACTTCCGCCGGCCGCGGCTGCATCGATTGTTCACCACCAACGGGCACCTCCCGCACCCCCAGGGTGTCGACGCCTTCTGGCACCGATCGGAGGAGGGCCGCCCGAGCGCCGGCCTTTCCGGCTTGATCGCGGGGACGGCGACCTTCGCGGAGGTGGCGGCGCCGGTCGAGGGCTGCGACAACATGTGGCTGATCCCCGCCGGTGTCATTCCCTCCAATCCATCCGAGCTGCTCGGCTCGCCGCAGACGCGCGCCCTGATCCTCGACCTGCGCGACCGCGCCGACGTGGTCCTGCTGGACAGCCCGCCCTGCGCGCTCTATGCCGACGCGCTGGAGTTGACGAAAGCCACCGACGGCATCCTCTACGTGCTGAAGTCCGGGCCCCAGGGCCTCGTCGACCACGTGCGCATCGTCAGGCAGTTGCAGCAGGGGAGCGCGCGCCTCCTCGGGATCGTGATGAACCAGGCGGAGACCGGCGCCGGCCGCTACGGCGGCTACCGCGGAGGCGGACCCGTTGCCTGACCAGGCCGTGACCCTAAGGGCGGCCGCCTGGCCGCCGCCGGCGTCCGCGACACGCGCCGGGCTCAGGCGTGAAATCCCTCTCCAGGCGATCGTGGTGCCGCTGCTCGTCCTCTCCATGCTTCCCCTTCCCCTGGTCACGATCCGGTCGGCGGGCTTCGGCTTCGGGACGCTGGCGGCGCCGCTCTTTTTGGCGATCGGCGTGGCGCTCGCCCGGCGGCGGCTTGGCACCGTCGAGATTCCCTACGTCTGGCTCTTTGTGGCCTTGATGACGGTGGCGGCCATCTCCGTCGTCAACAGCTGGCTGTTCTGGGATCCCAATGTCGGCACGTCGATGGAACGCGGGTCCGGTCACCGCTGGATCGGCTACCAGGTGACGGCCCTCTATTTCCTCGCCACCCCCTTCCTGGCCTTCGCCGCCGGCGCGGTGTATGCGCAGCTCGAACGGATCAGCAGCCTGTACCTGGGTGTCGTGATCAGTGTCACCGCCACCACCGTGGTCGGGCTCTGGACCTGGTGGCACAACCCGGTCAACCCCATCGATGTCTACCTCAAGGGCGCCCGCCCCAACATCAACCCCGATGCGACGCTCTTTTTGATCGCGCTGTCGTCCAGCGTCCTGGTCTGGCAGCACCGGCGCTGGCGGCTGTGGCTGCCGGCCCTGCTCCTGCTGCTGATGGGACTGACCGCCGCCTATCTCTCCTATGCGCTCAACGCCTGGCTCGGTGCCCTGGGCGCGATCACGGTGCTGATCTGGTCGCGCTGGAGGGGTAAAGGCCTGCTCGCCTGGGCGATCGGCCTGGGCGTGGCGGCGCTGGCCGTCCAGCAAACCATCGGGACCATCGTCTCCCAGCGGCTCGCCGGCAACGACGTCGACCGTATCGGGCTCTGGCACAGTGCCCTGATCGTCTGGTCCAAGAGCCCGGTCATCGGCGTCGGGCCCGGCAACCTGGTCGGCTACATGGAGCGCTTCAGCGTCTTCTCCATGACGCTCGTGCTCCAGGGTTACCAGCAGGCGCACAATATCTTCCTCGAGCTCCTGGCGGAGCTGGGCGTGGTCGGGCTGGCGCTCTTCCTGCTCTTCCTCGGCATCGTGATCTGGCGGCTGGCGCGTCGCGTCCCCAAGGAGAGCACGGCGGCGCAGCACATCCAGGCAACCGGCCTGTCGATGCTCGTCGGCAGCGCCTTGATGGCGGTGGTCGGCAGCGGCCTCGTTCCCACCATCGCCTCGGCCGGCTGGGAGGGCATCCCGCCGGTGGTCGTCTGCTGGTTCTTCGCCGGTGCCGCGCTGGCGATGACGCTGCCGCGGAGGGCCACTCCTTGAGCCGCCCGCGGGTCTGCGTCCTGATCCTCAACCGCGATCGCCGCGAGGACACGCTCGCGTGCCTGGCCTCGCTGCTGGCACGACCGTACGCCAACCTCGACGTGGTCGTGCTCGACAATGCCTCCAGCGACGGAACCGCCGCCGCGGTGCGCGCCGCCTACCCGCAGATCCAGGTCATCGAGACCGGTGGGAACCTCGGCTACGCGGCCGGCAACAATGTCGGGCTCGAGTGGGCGCGGCGGCATGAGGCCGAGTACGCGCTGCTCCTCAACGAAGACACCATCGTCGACCCGGACTTCATCAGCCACCTGGTGGATGCCGCGCAGGCCCGGCCGGAGCTGGCGTTTTTAGGACCGATCGTCTACCACTACAGCGAACCGGAGGTGATCCAGTCGGCCGGCGGCATGATCGCGCCGGACTGGCGGACCTTCCACCGTGGCCAGAACGAGCCAGACCGCGGCCAGTATGCCCGGCCGTCCGAGGCGGACTGGGTCAGTGGCTGCGCCATCTTCCTGCGGATGTCGGTCGTCGAGCGGATCGGCATGCTCGACCCCGCCTTTTTCATCTACAGCGAAGAGGTCGATTGGTGCGTCCGGGCCCGGCGCGCCGGTTTTGTGGGGCTGGTCGTCCCCGCGGCGCGGATCTGGCACAAGGGTGTGCGCCGCGACTATGCGCCGTCGCCCCGCGTCACCTATCTCAGTGCGCGCAATCATCTGCGGCTGCTGCACAAGCACCGCGCCGGCGCGCGCGCGCTGCTGGGCGCGATGGCGGGCGACCTGCGGACGCTGGCCAGCTGGAGCATCCGCCCGCGCTGGCGCGACCAGCGCGCGCACCGCGATGCGCTCGCCCGCGCCATGGTCGATTTCTGCCGGGGTTCATTCGGACCACCACCGTTTTGATCGGATTCAGGGAAGGAGGCGTGAGGTGAAGGGATATCGCTCGATCGTGGTGCTCGTCGCGGCGTTGCTCAGCGCGTCTGTCGCCGTCGGCCTGCAGCCAGGAGCCGGGAACGCGACCGTCTCCGCATCGCAGACCGTCGTCTCAATCCAGGGGACGCGCTTCCTGATCGATGGCCGGCTGACCTCGCCCGGTAAGCCGGCCGAGGGCCAGTTGCTCAATACCCGCATGGCCCAGGCGATCTTCGACGACGACAACCCGGCGACGGTCGGCGACTGGGCCTACCCCGACACGCATCAATGGGACCCGCAGCGGAACACGAACGAGTTCCTGGCGATGCTGCCCACCTACGCGCAACACGGGATCCGGATGATCACGGTCGGGCTCCAGGGCGGCTGCCCGGCGCATACGCCGCCGGCGCTCACCTGTCCGGGCGGCGATCACCCCTGGACCGTGAGCGCCTTCAACGCCGATGGGTCGCTCAAGCCGGCCTGGATGACGCGGCTCGACCAGGTGATCCGCGCCGCCGACCACAACGGCATCGTGGTGATGGTCCAGTTCTTCTACCACGGCCAGGAAAGCAAGGTGGCGGACCAGTTCACCGCCGTCAACAACATCACCGACTGGCTGGTCTTAGGCGGCTATCGCAACGTCCTGGTGGAGACGGCGAATGAATGCAACGCCGGCTTTTCCAGCTACCTCGACTGCTCCAACGAGGCGAACGTGGTCAAGCAGGTCCAGGACCGCTCGGGCGGCACGCTCGAGGTCACGGTCAGCTTCACCGGCGGCGGCATGCCGAGTGACGACGTCATCGCCCAGGAGGACCTCGTGCTCCTGCACGGCAATGGGCAGACGACCCAGCAGCTCATCGACTTGATCAACGGGCTGAAAGGCAAGGCGGCCTACCAGGCGAACCCGAAGCCGGTCGTCGTCAACGAGGACTCCGTCAGCCTCGACAACATGAACGCCTCGGTCGCGGCCGGTGTCTCCTGGGGTTACCTGGATACCGGGGTCAACGACTACCGCAACGGCTACCAATCGCCGCCCGTCAACTGGACCATCAATACCGACGCCAAGCGAGCCTTCTTCGACAACGCGCTGCGCCTGGCCGGTCCGAACAGCGTGGCGACCGCCATCACCTACAGCGGAGCGACGAGCGGCGATGATCACGACCCCGCCGCCATGTCGGCTCGCCTGCAGGACCTCCAGGGGAGCGCGGTCCCCGACGTGCCGATCGACTTCGCGCTCGGCGGGCAGACCTGCACCGGCGTAACGAACGCCGCCGGGGTCGCTGCCTGTGCCATCAGCCCGTCGCTCGCGGCCGGCAGCTATCCCCTGATCGTCTCCTTTGCCGGAACCTCGCTGCTGCAGCCGAGTCGCACCTCGGCATCGTTTGCCGTGACCCGTGAAGAAGTGGCGCTGGCCTACAGCGGCGACACCAGCGTCGCGCTCGGCGGGACGGCGCACCTGGCCGCCAGCTTGCGCGAAGACGGGCAGACCGCCATTGCCGGCCGCGCCGTCGGCTTCACGCTCGGCGCGGGTGCCTCCGCGCAGACCTGCACCGCCGCCACTGATGCCAGTGGCAACGCGGCCTGCGCCATCAGCGGCGTCAACCAACCGTTCGGGCCCGGCC
>VBEQ01000218.1 GCA_005881235.1 Chloroflexota bacterium
TCGGACGCCGAGACGAAAGCCGCTCGCAAGGCGATCTTCAACCAGATGGAGAAGATCATCAGCGGCGACATCGTGACCTACATGTTGTGGGCCGATAAGTCGGCGATGGGTTGGTCGAGCAACGTGGGCGGCGTGGTCGCCGGCGGCGGCGACAACGTGATCTACGTGGACGATGCGCGCAACACCGAGGTTGAAGCGCAGTGGTACTCCAAGAACGGTAAGTAGCTAGGCGAAGCTGAGCGAGTTCCGGGGAGGCGGCCGTGCCGCCCTCCCCGGGACCGGACTTCCCGTTGGCGGTTCGTTATGCTTCTAGCGGGAGTTCGGGCCGTATTCATGGCGAATGCTTTGGACAAGGCAAAACAGTGTCATAGGATGAAGAGGTGACGTTCTACCTGGTTCGCCGGGTGGCCATCGGGTTCTTCCTCCTCCTCCTCATGTCGGCGATCTTCTTCACCCTCACACGGGTCACACCCGGGGCGCCCGTCAGCGTGGGTGAGAACCCCCGGATCCACCAGGAGCAGGTCAACCGCCGCCTGCACAGCATGGGGCTGACCGATCCGAACGGGAAACCGTACACGGTTCCCGAGTCGTACGTGCGCTACGTGGTCGCCCTGGTTCACGGGAACCTGGGCGACTCCTACCAGTACAACGAGCCGGTCACGACCCTGCTGATGCAGCGCCTGCCGAACTCCATCCTGCTGCTGGGCGCGGCCCTGCTGGTGGCGCTGGCGATCGGGATCCCGCTGGGGATCTATGCGTCGACCCACCAGTATTCGAAGGCGGACATGACAACGTCCATCGTTTCCTATATCGGCGTCTCGATTCCCAGCTTCGTGCTGGGCATTTATCTGCTGCTGATCTTCGCGGTCTTCTTGAAACAGACGCCGCTCCACTGGGGCTTCCCCCTCTTCGGTATGCACACAGGTGGTGTCGACGATCCGGTGGATCTCCTGGTCCACATGGTGCTCCCGGTCACCGCGCTGGCGATCCTTCAGATCGCGATCTTCAGCCGCTTCATGCGGGCCAGCATGCTGGAGGTCCTGCACCAGGACTACATCCGGACGGCGCGCGCCAAGGGGCTAGCGGTCGAGCGCGTCAATTACAAGCACGCCCTGCGCAACGCCATTCTCCCCATCATCACCCTCGTGGCGATCGCCATCCCGCAGATCGTCAACGGGGCGATCATCACCGAAGGCATCTTCAGCTGGCCGGGGACTGGGCAGCTCGCCTTCCAGGCCGTGGTCGACCGGGATTACCCGGTCATCCTGGGCGTCGTCATGCTGGTCGCCGCCGGGACCGTGTTCTTCAACCTGATCGCGGACGTGTTGTATGCGGTCGCCGACCCGAGGATCCGGTACTGATGGCCCAGGTTCCCCCACTTCCATTCGGACCCGCCGCCGGTGGCCTGCCCGGCGTGCCCGATCAGCTATCAGTGGAGACGACGGTCGATCAAGAGCGCGCCATCGTGCAGCCGGGTGTCAAGTCAGACGAGCTCGCCGGCGCTCCGGAGCTCGGCTTCTGGCGGCTGGCGGTGATCCGGTTTTTCCATCACCGGGTGGCGACGGGAGCGCTGCTGATCCTCGGCGTGATCGTGCTGGCGGCGGTTGTCGTCCCGGTCATCACCGGCAACCTCTACAGCATCCAGGACTACCGTCACCCGTACAAGGCGCCGTTCCAGAATTTGCAGCACATCCTGGGCACCGACGACCTCGGTCGCGACGAGTTGGCCCGACTTCTTCGCGGCGCCAGGGTCTCGCTCATGGTCGGCATCCTCGCCGTCGTCGGCTACCTGGTGATCGGCGGCGGGCTGGGCGCGCTCGCCGGCTACTACGGCGGCTGGCTGGACAACGCGTTGATGCGCTTCACCGACATCATCATCTCGATGCCCTTCCTGCTGGTCGTCATCGCGGTCACCGCGGCGACCGGCGGTGTGCGGCTGAGCACGGTCATCATCGTGATCGCGGCCACCGGGTGGTTCGAAATCGGGCGTCTGATGCGGGCCCAGTTTCTTGTGCTTCGAGAACAGGAGTTCGTCCAGGCGGCCCGGGCGCTCGGTGCCTCCAATACGCGAATCATCCTCCGCCACATCCTGCCCAACGCGCTGGCGCCGATCATCGTCTCCGCCACGCTGGGCGTATCCGGCATCATCCTGCTGGAAGCCGCGCTCGGCTTCCTCGGCTACAGCATCCCGCCGCCGGAGCCGAGCTGGGGCAACATGCTGCAGAACTTCGAGGAGTACCTGCTCTCCGACCACACGTACCTCGTGATCTTCCCGGCCACCGCACTGGTCATCACCGCGCTGGCGATCAACCTCGTCGGTGACGGGATCCGGGACGCGCTGGATCCCCGGCAGCGGTGAGCGACCTCCTCCGGATAGAGGATCTCCACACCCAGTTCCATGTTCACGGCGGGACCGTTAAGGCGGTCGATGGCGTCAATCTGACGATCCCCGCGAAAGCGACCGTCGGTCTCGTTGGGGAATCGGGGTCGGGAAAGAGCATCACCGCGCTCTCCATCATGCGGTTGCTGGAGAAGAACGGCCGGATCACGCAGGGCCACGTGTTTTTTCACGGCCAGGATCTGGTCGGCCTGCCGGACGAGCAGATGCAGGAGATCCGGGGCAACGACATCTCGATGATCTTCCAGGAGCCGATGACGGCGCTGAACCCGGTCTTCACGGTCGGGGACCAGATCGCGGAAGCGGTCCGGCTGCACCAGAAAGTCGATCGCGAGGCCGGGCTCAAGCGGGCGATCGAGATGCTGCGCCTGGTCGGGATCTCCGATCCGAAGCGCCGAGCCGGGCAGTACCCGCACGAGCTCTCGGGCGGGATGCGGCAGCGGGTCATGATCGCCATGGCGCTCTCCACGAGCCCGGAGCTGCTGATCGCCGACGAGCCGACCACCGCGCTCGACGTAACGATCCAAGCGCAAATCCTCAAGCTGATGCGAAACCTGAAGGGAGAGTTTGGCTCAGCCATCCTGTTGATCACGCACGACCTGGGCGTGGTGGCGGAGATGTGCGACAGCGTGGCCGTGATGTACGCCGGGCGCATCGTCGAACAGGCGCCCACCGAGGAACTGTTCGCCAGTCCCAAGCATCCCTACACCCAGGGGCTGCTCGCCTCCATCCCGCGGCTGGGGAAGAAGCAGGAGCGCTTGCACGTCATCACCGGCAGTGTGCCGAACCCGCTGGCGGTCCCCCCCGGCTGCGCCTTCCGTCCGCGCTGTCCGATCAAAGCCCCTCGCAGCGACCGTGACATCCCGGCGCTGAAGCCCAATGGTTCCACGGCCGAACACCTGGTGGCGTGCTGGCAGTACGAATGAGCAAGCAAAAGCAGAGGGCGGCCGCCCCCCAGGCGAACGGTGCCCTGCTGAAGGTGCAGGATCTCGTCAAGTTCTTCCCCATCAAAGGCGGCCTCTTACAGCAGACGGTCGCAAACGTTCGTGCGGTGGACGGGGTCAGCTTCGAGATCAAGAAGGGCGAGACCCTCGGCCTCATCGGCGAGTCGGGCTCCGGCAAGTCGACGGTCGCGCGCACCATCATGCGGTTGATCCCGCCCACGTCGGGTGAGGCCTGGCTGGAGGGACGGAGCATCTTCAAGGCGAAGAAGAAGGAGCTGCACGAGATGCGGCGCGAGGTGCAGATCATCTTCCAGGATCCCTACGGCTCGCTCAATCCCCGCATGTCGGTCGGGGAGATCGTGGGTGAGGGCTTACTGGTGCACGGCGTGGGGTCGGCGCACGAGCGGGACAAGATCGTCAGCGAGCTGCTGGAAGTCGTGGGCCTGCGCGGCCAGTACCGCGGCCGCTTCCCGCACGAATTCAGCGGTGGCCAGCGGCAGCGGATCGGGATCGCCCGGGCGCTGGCGCTCCGGCCCAAACTGATCATCGCCGACGAGCCGGTCTCGGCGCTCGACGTCTCGATCCAGTCGCAGATCCTCAATCTGCTCGAGGACCTGCAGAACGAATTCGACCTCACCTACCTCTTCGTCGCGCACAACATGGCGGTCGTGGAGCAGGTCAGCGATCGGATCGCCGTGATGTACCTGGGCAAGATCGTCGAGCTCGCGCCGGCCGAGCAGCTCTTGCGGAGTCCTCGCCACCCTTACACGAAGGCCCTGATCTCGGTCATTCCGATTCCCGACCCCACCGTGCGCCGCGAGCAGACGGTCCTCTCAGGCGAGATCCCGAGCCCCACCAACCCACCGTCCGGTTGCCACTTCCGGACCCGCTGCCCGATCGCGACGGACTACTGCGCCGAGGTGGAGCCGCCGCTCCGCGAAGTCAGCAAGGGTCAGTTCGCCGCCTGCCACTACGCCTGACCGGGTCCGCCTCCCGAACGGGCGGTGACCCGCGCGAGCCAGTCGCCCATGATCGCGCGCCTTCGCAGGGTGCGCCCGGTATCGAACCAGCTGCCCAAGAGAACGAGCGCGAGCGCCGCCGCGGCGAGGATGACGTCGAGCCGGCCGCGATCCGGCGGCGTGGTGTCGTAATGAGCCCAGTAGGCGAACTCGCTGTCGTTGACGGCGGAGACCCCGAGGAACGTGACGGCAAGGACGGCGGCGGCCAGCCAGACGCGCCCGCGGCCGGCGAAGCCGAGCCGGACCAGCCCCATCCCGGGCACCATCGCCAGCCGCCAGACCGCTCCGGCCGTCGCGCGCTCGGGCTCCCGCGCAGCGCGGGACGCGAGGGCATCGAGGGCGATCACCCAGCCGATCAGCCCGGCGTACCAACCGGTGGAGAGCAGGTCGACGGGCATGAAGGTGAAGTGGAGCGTGCTGAAGCTGGGCGTGCTGAGCAGCCAGCCGGCCCAGAGGACCCACGCCAGCAGCGCCATCCCGGCGGCCGCGAGCGCGAGTCCCTGATACGGTCGCGCGGAGCGCATCACCGACAGCACGAGGCAGATGGCAACCACCCAGGCAAAGGGATTGGTCCAGCCAAACACGCGGGGTAGGTGCCCGACCGCGACCTCGATCGTCCAGGGGGTAAGGAGGCTGAGCGCGGCCAGCCCGACGATCATGATCTCGCGGCTGGAACGTCCCGAAAGTCGCAACGCGATGGCGCCGACTCGCTGGACGCCGGAGGCAAGCGCGAAGGTCAGCGCCAGTCCAGCACAGAAAACGGCGACGATGAGCAGCACCTCCGAGCCCGGATTGCCCCGTGTCAGCGCATAGGCGAGGCCAAAGGGCGCCGCGACCAGCAGCATCCCGATCACGAGATTGTGGACAGAGTTCGCGTTGTCTTGCATCGCCTTCCTCGAGTGTACGTTCCGGATAAAATCGCGCGGTGTTGCGCGGTAAGCTGTGGCGCCATCCCGATTTCCTCAAGCTCTGGGCCGGCGAAAGCGTCAGCGTGTTCGGGAGCCAGGTCACAGTCCTCGCGGTACCCACCGTGGCGATCCTCATCCTTCATGCCGGCCCGTTCCAGGTTGGCATCCTCTCGGCGCTCGAGTTTCTCGCCTTCCCGACGCTCGGATTGGTGGCAGGCGTCTATGCCGATCGCCTGCGGAGGCGGCCCATCATGATCATCTGCGACGTCGGTCGCGCGCTGGCGTTGGGGTCGATTCCGGTGGCGTTCCTGCTGAACCTGCTGACGCTCGAGCAACTCTATTTCGTCGCCCTGCTCACGGGGATCTTCACGGTCTTCTTCGACGTGTCCTACCAGTCATACCTGCCGGCGCTGGTGGACCGCCCCAATTTGATCGAGGGCAACACCAAGCTGGAGATCACGCGATCGACGGCGCAGGTGGCGGGGCCGGCGGTGGCGGGATTCCTCATCCAGTTGATCGGCGGCGCGAGGGCGGTGGCCGTCGATGCGCTGTCGTTTTTCCTCTCGGCGCTCGCGCTCGCCTCGATCAAGAAGCCGGAACCCGAACCCCGGCCGAGCACGGCGTCGGGGACCTCCGGCTTCATTCCCGAGATGCGGGAAGGGATCGACGTGGTCTTTCGAAATCCGATCCTCTGGCGGATCGCGGCGTGCACGGCAACCACCAACCTCGGGTCGAACATGGTCTTCGGCGCCGTCTTCCTGGTGTTCGCCTATCGCCAGCTCCACCTGTCGGCGGCCGTCGTCGGCGTCGTCTTCGCGTTGGGTAGTGTCGGAGCCCTGGCCGGCGCCTTCCTCGCCGGCTGGGTCGCGCGCACGCTTGGCATTGGGCCAACCCTCGGAGTCACGATCATCGTGGGCGGCCTCGCGCTGCTGGCGACTCCCCTCGCGCTCGTGGGCGCTCCCGCCTTGGTCCTTGCGACGACCGGCTTCATCGAAGGGCTGACCATCCCCGTCTACAACATCAGCCAGGTGAGTTTGCGACAGGCCATCACCCCCGACCGTGTCCAGGGCCGGATGAACGCCACCATGCGAACCATCGTCTGGGGCACCATCCCGCTGGGCGCCTTCATCGGCGGGATCCTGGGTACCTCCATCGGGCTGGTGCAGACGATCGTCCTTGGTGGCATCCTATCGACGTTGGCCGCTTCATGGATCTTTCTCGGCCCGGTCATCCGGCTCAGGGAGCAGCCCGCGCCGGTGATGGCATGACGGCACGCCTCCTGATCCGCGATGCCTGTCTCGCCGACGGCCACGGGCCGACGCTGCAGGTCGGCATCAACCTGCTGATCGAGAAGGGCAGGATCGCCCGCGTGTCGGCGGACGAACTGGATCCCGGTGACGCCGAGGTGCTCGACGGCGGCGGCGCGACGATCGTGCCCGCCTTCGTCGACGCCCATAGCCACCTGACGATGCCCGGCGGCAGCCACTGGATCGAGCGCGGTTCGGACCCGCCCGACCGGTTGCGCGAGGTGGCGCGCCGGAATGCCGCCCGCCTGGCGCAGGCCGGGATCCTGTGGGCCCGCGACGTCGGCTCTCCGGCCGGCGCCGACGGCCGGGCGGTTAGCTTGCTGGTGCGCGAGGAGATGGCGGATCGGGTCGGCGCGCCCTACATCCGGGTGGCAGGGACGTGGATCGCGACCGACGGCTATCTCCCGATGACGGTGCCCGTCAAGGATGGCGACGAGTTGCGAGCGGCGGTGCTCGCCCAGCTGGATTCCGGGACCGACTTCGTCAAGATCATGCTCGATCCGCCGGACCGCTCCGACCGCTGTCCCTTTACGGTCGACGATGTTCGCAAGGCATGCGAGGCGGTGCACGCCCGCGGGCGGAGGATCACCGCCCACGCCACCATCCTCGATGGTGCGCGGGTCGGCGCGGAGGCCGGCGTGGACTCCATCGAGCACGGTATGGAACTCGACGATGCCACCGCGGCGACGATGCGCGCCAACAACGTCACGCTGGTGTCGACGCTCTCAGTGCTGGCGAGCTGGGCGACCTTTACGCGGACCACGCGAATCGAGCGCTTCACGAGCGAAGAGGGGAAACGCCGCCTGGCAGCCAGGCGGGAGGGGGCCTTTGCGGCCATCAAGGCGGCGCAGCGGGCCGGGGTCCGCATCGCCGCCGGTTCTGATTTCGGCGGCGGCTCGGTGCGCGCCGGTCACCTCGCCTGGGAGGTTGAGCAGCTGGTCCTCGCGGGGCTCGAACCCCACCAGGCCCTGGCGGCCGTAACCTGGCGAGGCGGCGAGCTGCTGGGAATCGACCACGCGGGGAGGATCCGCCAGGGTGACCCGGCCGATCTCGTCCTCGTGCATGGCGATCCGCTGAGCGATCCCCGAGCGCTCTGGCGGGTGTGGGCGGTCTTTCAGGGCGGGGAGCGGATCGCCTAGCTCGGCGCACGGTAGGAGGCGTCTCACGACGTTCTCAGAGGCGAGCGTCGATAATGAAAACACTCTCGGGTTATCGGCGTTGTCTCCTCAGGAGCGTGCGGGTTGCCTCAATTACGGCAGGATTTGATCACAGGGCGATGGGTGGCGGTGGCGACGGAACGTGCCCGGCGCCCCGACTCGTTCACGCAGGCGGCCAAGGAATCGGTCGCGGCGAAAGACGTCTGCCCCTTTTGCCCCGGCCACGAGTCGATGACGCCGCCCGAGGTGCTCGCCTATCGGGCGCCCGGCCTGCCGGCGAACGCGGAGGGCTGGTCGATCCGGGTGGTGCCGAACCTCTACGCCGCGTTCCGGCCGGAGCCGGACGGGCAGGAGCATCGCGAAGGCCGCTTCTGGCAGCGCGATGCGATCGGGGCCTGCGAGGTTCTGATCAGCAGCCCTGATCACCGCGCGCCCACACCGAAGCTGCCGCGACGCCAGGTGGAGCAGATCGTCCAGTCGTACTTCGACCGCTACCAGCATCACGCGCGTAACGGGGCGCTCGAGCACGTCTTGATCCTCTACAACCACGGCCGTCCGGCGGGCGCCTCGCTCGAGCACCCGCACTCGCAGCTCTACGCGATCGGCGTCCAGCCGCCGAGTCTCAACGACGAACTGGAGGGCGCACGGCGCTTTCGCGAGGAGCAGGGCGCCTGCGTCTTCTGTCGTACGCTCGACGATGAGGGCCGCGCCGGTGCGCGCATCGTCTTCGAGAATGCGGCCTTCGTCGTGTTCGCGCCCTACGCGGCGCGGACGCCGTTCGAAACCTGGATTATGCCGCGCCGCCACTCGGCATCATTCGGCGACCTCGACCTGTCCCGGGAAAAGCCCGCGTTCGCGGAGGCGCTACAGCTCACCCTCAAGGCGCTCCAGGACGGGCTCAATGATCCGCCGTTCAACTACTTCATCCATAGCGCGCCCTTCAAGGCCGATGCCCGGGATGCTTATCACTGGCACCTGGAGCTGATCCCGAAGCTGAGCACCGCCGCCGGCTTCGAGCTGGGCACGGGAATATGGATCAAATCAACTCGACAGTGGAGCAGACGGCGTGAAGGCGGTGGTGATGGCGGGGGGTGAGGGGTCGCGGCTGCGGCCGCTGACCAGCGGCATTCCCAAGCCACTGGTGCCAGTCGTCGGCAAGCCGGTGATGGAGCACATCCTCCGGCTGCTGCGCCAGCACGGCGTCACCGACGTGGTGGTGACCTTGCAGTACCTGGGCTCCGCGATCCGCGATTACTTCGGCGATGGCTCGGACTTTGGCGTCGACATCACCTACGTCGTGGAGGACAGTCCGCTGGGGACGGCGGGCAGCGTCAAGAATGCGCAAGAATTCCTGGACGAGCCGTTCATCGTCATCAGCGGCGACGCCCTCACCGATATCGACCTGGGCGCCGTGATGCGCTACCACGAGGAGAAGGGCGCCGCGGCGACCATCGTGCTGACTTCGGTTCCGAACCCGCTCGAGTACGGCGTGGTGATCACCAATCCCGATGGGACGATCAAGCGCTTTCTCGAGAA
>VBEQ01000219.1 GCA_005881235.1 Chloroflexota bacterium
TATACGTTCGCTCGACCTATCCGAAGGCTTTGCCTGATCGAGCTTGTTTGATTCTCATGAGGCTCGCATAGACTAGCCCTATATGGCGCTCCGACCCGACCAGACACCGCCGCCCCAGAGCCCCAAAACCCCGCGCCAGCCGGGGTCCTGGCTTCGGCTCGCCCTGCTAGCCGGGCTCAGCCTGTATATCGTGATCCTGCTCTCGCCGGTGCTCAGCCGGTTCGGCGGGCCGGCCCGGGTGGACCTGAGCTATTCACAGCTGCTGACGCAAGTCGACAACGGGAACGTGGCGGACATCACCATTCAGGGCCAGAGCGCCCAGGGTGACCTGAAGTCGTCATTTACCAGCAACGGGGTCACGAACACGCAATTCAGCGCGACCGTGCCGGACAACGTCGGGCTGACCGATCCGACCTTCTTCCCCCTGTTGAAGAGTAAAGATGTCGCGACCGTGGTCAAGCAGGACACCGGCGGCCTGGGAAGCCTGCTGTTCACCTTCCTGCCATTCCTGGTACTGATCGCGATCTGGATCTGGTTTATGCGACGAAGCGGCCAGGCGGCGCAGGGCATTTTCAGTTTCGGGCGCAGCCGGGCCCGCATGCAGGAACCGGGCACGCCCAAGACCACCTTTCACGACGTGGCCGGGGTTGAGCAGGCGCAATTCGAGCTGCAGGAGATGGTCGATTTCCTGCGCGATCCGCAGAAGTTCCAGAAGCTGGGCGGCCGGATGCCAAAAGGCGTGCTACTCATCGGACCGCCGGGCACGGGCAAGACCCTGCTGGCGCGTGCCATCGCCGGCGAGGCCGGCGTGCCATTCTTCAGCATTTCGGCCTCCGAGTTCGTCGAGATGTTCGTCGGCGTCGGCGCTTCGCGCGTCCGCAGTCTCTTCGAAGACGCCAAGAAGCATTCGCCGTCGGTGATCTTCGTCGACGAACTCGATGCCGTCGGCCGCCAGCGCGGCGCCGGTCTCGGCGGCGGCAACGATGAACGCGAACAGACCCTCAACCAGCTGCTGGTCGAGATGGACGGCTTCGATCAGCGCGAGGCCGTGGTGGTGGTCGCCGCCTCGAACCGGGCCGACGTCCTTGATCCAGCCCTGCTCCGGCCGGGCCGCTTCGATCGGCGCGTCGTCGTCGACCGGCCCGATCGTCGCGGGCGCGCCGCCATCCTGAAGGTGCACACCCGCAGCGTGCCGCTGGCACCCGACGTCGACCTCGAGATCATTGCCCGCTCGACACCGGGGCTCGTCGGCGCGGACCTCGCCAACCTCGTCAACGAGGCCGCCCTGCACGCATCGCGCACCAACCGGACGACGGTGGCGATGGAAGACTTCGAAGAGTCATTCGATCGAGTCGTGCTGGGGTCGGAGCGCAAGATCTACCTCAGCGAGGCGGAACGTCGCGTGATCGCCTACCACGAGTCGGGCCACGCGCTGGTCGCCTGGTATCAGCCGCAGTCAGATCCGGTCCATAAGATCACGATCGTTCCGCGCGGCATGGCGCTGGGCGTCACCCAGTCGATCCCGACCGACGACCGGCATAACCTCTCCGAGGAATATCTCGAGGCGCGCATCGCGATGGCGCTCGGCGGTCGCGCGGCGGAACAACTGGGCCTTGGATCGATCACGACCGGCGCGCAGAACGACCTGGAGACCGCGACCGAGCTGGCCCGCCACATGGTGGTGAGCTGGGGGATGAGCCAGAAGATGGGCCTCTTCTCCTTCGACGATTCGCCGCAGGCCGTCTTCCTCGGGCGCGAGCTGGCCGGAAGCCCACACATCAGCCAGCGGACGGCGGCCATCATCGACGAGGAAGTCACCCGGCTGCTCCACGAGGGCTACGAAACGGCAGAGAGCATCCTGACCACGAACCGCGCCAAGCTGGACACGCTGGCCAATGCCCTGCTGCAGGAAGAAGTCCTGGACGAAGACCAGATCGCGCGCCTGATCGGCCCGCGGGCCCTCGAGGGCGGCATCGCCACGCCCAAGCCCTGGAAAGCCGCCGTCACCGATGCCGGGGCGCAGGTCTAAGACATGGCGCAAAAGACTCCCCATCCCGAGCCCGCCCCGCAGGGGGCGAGCGAAGGCCCCGCTGAAACCTCGCTGAGGCGCATTCCCCTCGTGCCCCTGCGGGACGACGTCGTCTTTCCCAAGCTCATCGTGCCCCTCTCGGTCGGCCGCCGGACATCGATCGCCGCGATCACGGCGGCCATGGATAAAGACAAACAGGTGTTGCTGGTCGCGCAGAAGGATCCTCAGGTGGACGACACCGTCGAACAGGATCTTTACGCCATCGGCACCATCGCCGAAATCAACGGCATGCGGCAGACGCCCGCCGGCGTGCAAATGCTCGTCGCCGGCGCGCAGCGGGCGCGCATCGCGCGCTTCACGCAGTTCAAGCCCTTCATCGAAGTGGAGATCGAAATCGTCGCCGACCAGGTCGGCGAGGGCCTCGAGATGGAGGCGCACATGCGTTCCGTCAAGAGCCTGTACGAGAAATACGTGGAGTCCGGCGCGGCGGTCGCACCCGAAGTCGCGGCCACGGTATCGAAGACGGACGACCCGGTGTATCTGGCCGACCTCGTCTCGGCGGCCCCCGACCAGACACTCGAGCAGAAGCAGCACATGCTGGAGACGCCCAACGTGCTCGAGCGGCTACGACTTCTCGCCTTGTTTCTCAGCAAGCAGGTCGAGATCCTCGAGCTGAAAGCCAAGATCCAGAACGAAGTGCAGAGCACGATCGGCAAGCTCCAGCGCGACCAGATCCTGCGCGAGCAACTAAAAGCCATTCGCAAAGAACTCGGCGAAGACGAGGAAGGCGCCGACCTGCATAGCCTGCGCGAAAAAATCGAAGCGGCCGGGATGCCGGACACCGTGAAAGAGCGCGCCCTCAAAGAAATCGACCGGATGCAGAGCATTCCGGCGGCCTCGCCCGAGGTAGGCATCATCCGGACCTATGTCGATTGGCTGATCGCCCTGCCCTGGGGACCGCCGCCCGGCGAGACCTGGGACATCAAAGTGGCGGCGAAGGTGCTCGACGAGGACCACTATGGCGTCGAGAAAATCAAGGAACGGATCCTGGAATACATGGCCGTCCGCCAGCGCTCGCAGAGCTTGCGCTCTCCGATTCTCTGTTTCGTCGGACCTCCGGGCGTCGGGAAAACCAGCCTCGGTAAGTCGATCGCTCGGGCCCTGGGCCGCAAGTTCATTCGACTCTCGCTCGGCGGTATTCACGACGAGGCCGAGATCCGCGGACACCGGCGAACCTACATCGGCGCGATGCCGGGCCGAATTCTGCAGCAGATGAAAGTCGCCGGGACGCGCAATCCGGTGTTCATGCTCGACGAAGTCGACAAAGTCGGCGCCGACTGGCGCGGCGACCCGTCGTCCGCCTTGCTCGAGGTCCTCGATCCGGAGCAAAACAAGGATTTCTCGGATCACTACCTGGAAGTCCCTTACGACCTGTCGCAGGTGTTGTTTATCACGACGGCCAACGTTGTCGACACCATCATTGCGCCGTTGCGCGACCGTATGGAGATCATCCGGCTTCCCGGGTACACGGAAGACGAGAAGCTGCATATCGCGCAGCAGTTCCTCAAGCCGCGGCAGTTACGCGAGCACGGGCTGACCGACGAAAACCTCGAAGTTCCTGAGGAGACGGTGCGCTTGCTGATCCGCGAGTACACCCACGAGGCGGGCGTGCGCAACCTCGACCGCGAGATCGCGAACATCGCTCGCAAGATTCCGCGTCGCATCGCCGAAGGTCAAACAGAAAAAGTCATTGTTGAGCCCGGTGACGTCATGAGCTACCTGGGGCCGCCTCGATTCGAATTCGGGGTCGCCGAGCTGGAAGACCAGGTCGGCGCGGTCACCGGCGTGGCCGTCAACGAGTACGGCGGCGACGTGATGACCGTCGAGGCGATCCTGATGCAGGGGCGCGGCGAATTCGCCCTGACGGGACAGATCGGCAAGGTGATGGAGGAATCGGCGCGGGCAGCGGTGAGCTATGCGCGTTCGCATGCGCTCGAGCTCGGACTGAAGCCCGGCTTCTTCGAGGATCATTTCTTTCACATCCACGTGCCGGCGGGCGCGATCCCGAAAGACGGTCCCTCGGCGGGCATCACCATGGCCACCGCCGTGGTTTCGGTTCTCACCGATCGACCGGTCCGCCGCGAGGTAGCCATGACCGGCGAGATCACCTTGCGTGGCAAGGTGTTACCGATTGGCGGGCTGAAAGAAAAACTGCTGGCCGCGCATCGGGCGGGGATCAAGACCTTCATCCTGCCGGAGAAGAATCGCAAGGACCTGCACGAGGTGCCGGAAGAGGTCAAGAATTCGATGGAGCTCGTTCTGGTCAAGCACGTCGATGAGGTGTTGGACAAGGCGCTGCTGCCGGCAGCCACCCGGCCGTCGACGCCCGGCCTCGGGTTCAAGCGACCGTTGGGCGGCTCCCAGCCCGGCACGGTCAACTAGCTTGCTGGGCCGCGGGCCCTGGTTACTCCTGATCTTGCTGCTGGCTGGCTGCAGCCTGCAGCCCGATGTTTCACAGGCGGCGCCCAACGGCCGGGTCGGGACCGCGGCGCCGCGTCTTTCGGGCGAAACGCTCGATGGGTCGGCGCTGTCCGTCGACTTCAAGGCATCCAGCACGGTCCTCGTCTTCTGGGCCGCGTGGTGTGGACCCTGTCGCAAAGAACAGCCGGGCTTGAACGAGCTGGCGGCCAGCTATGCCCGCTACGGCATCACGTTCGACGGCGTTGACATGCTGGATCACGACCGGGCGCTGGCGCGCGCGTTTTACGCCGAATTCAAGGTGCCCTATCCGAGTCTGTACGACCCGTCTGGCAGCCTGACGGCGGCCTATGAAATCGACGCGCCACCGTCGTTCGTCCTGGTTGACCGTCGTGGCGTTGTCGTCGCTCGCTATCCGGGGGAGGCCTCGCAGGCGCAGCTGGCGAAATTAATCGAGCAGAAGCTGATTACTTCGTCCGGCGCTGCCAGCGGGTCGCCTTCAACATCTTCTTGTGCTTGTGTTTGCGCATTTTCTTCCTGCGCTTCTTGATTACCGAGCCCAAGCCCGGTCCCTTGTCGCAAGCACGGCGCCGTTCATGTCGCGGAACATTCTAGACGAAGTTGACGTTTACACTGGTGAGGGGCGTGTCAACGCCTCAGGGAGATCTTTACATGACAGAAGCCGTCATCGTTGAAGCTGTCCGTACCGCGATCGGCCGGCGCGGCGGCAAGCTGAGCCCGGTCCGGCCGGACGATCTGCTGGCGCTGACCCTACGGGAGGTGGTCGCCCGTGCCGGCGTCGACCCCGCGCAGGTCGACGACGTTATCGCGGGCTGCGTCACCCAGACCGGCGAACAGGGCATGAATATCGCGCGCGCCGCTGCCTTGATCGCGGGCTTCCCCATCGAAGTTCCCGGAACGACCGTGAATCGATTCTGCGGCTCCGGCCAGCAGGCGGTGAACTTCGCCGCCCAGGGCGTCCTCTCGGGCGCACAGGAGGTTGTCATCGGCGCCGGCGTCGAAAACATGTCTCGCGTGCCGATGGGGTCGGATGCGTTCGGTCCCGGCGAAGGGCCCGTCAGCCCCAAGCTGATGGATCTCTTCGAGATCATCCCGCAGGGCAATTCCGCCGAAATGATTGCCAGGAAGTGGGGCTTCAGCCGCGAGCAACTGGACGAATTTGCCTATCAAAGCCACGTCAAGGCCGGGCAGGCGATCCAGGAAGGCCGGTTCGCCCGCGAGATCTTCCCGGTGGAGGTCAAGCAGAACGGCAGCAGCTACGAATTCGCCGTCGACGAAGGCGTGCGCATCCCACCGTCACGCGAAAAAATGGCGCAATTGAAGCCATCGTTTCAGGATGAGGGCGTGGTCACGGCCGGCAACTCCAGCCAGATCAGCGATGGCGCCGCGGCCGTGTTGATCATGACCAAGGAAAAAGCCCTGCAGCTGGGGCTGAAGCCGCGGGCGCGCATCGTCGCCCAGGCGATCGTTGGCTCCGAGCCGACCATCATGTTGACCGGACCGATCCCGGCAACCCAGAAGGTCCTCAAGAAGGCGGGGTTGCAGCTGAGCGATATCGACCTGTTCGAGGTCAACGAAGCCTTCGCCCCCGTGGTGCTGGCGTGGCAGCACGAGACCGGTGCCGACATGGAGAAAGTCAATTACTCGGGCGGCGCAATTGCGCTCGGGCATCCCCTGGGTGCCAGCGGCGCGCGCCTGATCACCACCCTGTTGCATGAGCTCGAGCGCCAGGGTGCCCGCTATGGCCTCAGCACGATGTGCATCGGCTACGGAATGGGCATCGCGACGATCATCGAGACAATCTAGCTCGTCCGGGTGCGCCGATCGGGGAAATGGATCGGCTCGTTGCGGTGGCGGCGTTCGACGACGCCACTGAGCACGAACAGGAAGATCACCTGTAGAAGAAAATACGTCGCCACGATCAGGTCGATCACCGTAGTCACGCTTCCGCCGGTCTCGCGCATGTTACCGACGGCCAGCCCGAAGAACAGGAAGGAGCACAAATACGTGATCAGCGCGAGCGAGTAGATCGCGTTCTTCCAGAGCTGGCGGTTGGCCAGCAGCCGGTTGAGCCCACGCGGGGCGGCCTTATCGTTCGATCGCTCTAACTGCATTTCCATTTGTGGCCTCTCAGTTGAGCCGTCTGTCCCGGTGGACATTGCGCAGGTGCCGGTGTCACGCCAGGGTCGAGCGTGCTCCCGTCCGGCGCGAGCGTGGTGGCGTCGGTGAGGTGGCTGAGCTCGTAACTCACGTCCTGGAAGGTCCCCTGGAGCTGGTTGCCCGCCAGCACCACGACCGCGAAGCTAATGGTGGCCAGCAACACGAGGAGGAATGCATATTCGGTTAACGCCTGGCCAGCCTGTCTCCGCCGTTTCTTCATGGCTAGAACGAAGGTAGCACCGCTGTACGTTCGGCCTATCCGCCGTTCGGCCCTAATTGAGACGTGACTGACTAACGATCGACGTTACGCCAGCCGATCGAAGCCGGCGCGCAGTTCTCGATAACTCTTCGTAAGGCTTTCGTTAAGGACTTTGGCTTGGGCGACGACCGGCATGAAATTTGTGTCGCCCTCCCAGCGTGGCACCACGTGCTGGTGCACGTGATCGGCGACGCCGGCGCCCGCGACCTTGCCGGCGTTGATGCCGAGGTTGAATCCCTGTGGTGCCAGCACCTCGCGCAACACGCGCAGCGAGCGTTGCGTCAGCGCCGTCAGTTCATTGGCCGTCCCCGCCGGCAGGTCCTCGAGATCGGCCAAATGGGCATTGGGCGCAACCATCAGATGCCCATTGTTGTACGGATAGCGATTGAGGATCACCAGCGTCAGCTCAGCGCGGGCGAGCACCAGGTGAGTGGCGTCGTTCGATGGGTCGGCGGCGGCTGCCTCGCAGAAGAAGCAGCCCGATGGCTTGGGCGCCTTGATGAACTCCATCCGCCAGGGCGCCCAGAGATGCTGCATCGGCTGAATCATAGGGCGCGCCCGCGCGGATTTTGCCGCGGCAGTTACACAAATCAGTGTATACTCGGCCCATGGCGCCGGGACCCGCCACTCTCGCTGAGAAGACTTCGCTAAACTTGACCCTCGACCCGCGCGTGTGGGGCCGTGGCGCAGCTGGGAGCGCGATTGCATGGCATGCAATAGGTCACGAGTTCGAATCTCGTCGGCTCCACCACTCCTTCATTGATATGGCCAGGACTGTCGCCCCCGTCTACGATCCGCAGGCGATCGAGCCCAAGTGGCGCGATGCCTGGAAGAAGGCGGGCCTCTTTCGGGTCGTGGAGGATTCGAGCAAGCCAAAGTTCTACAACCTCGTCATGTTTCCCTATCCCTCGGGACCGTTGCACATGGGCCACTTCCGAAACTACGTCATCGGCGACGCCATCGCCCGCTACAAAGTGATGCGTGGCTTCAACGTCCTCAACCCCTTCGGCTGGGACGCGTTCGGCTTGCCGGCGGAAAACGCCGCCATCGTCAGTGGCATTCCGCCGCGGGTGTCGATCGAAGGCAACATCGCGATCTCCAAGCACGAGCTCGACATCATGGGCGTGCTCTATGGCTGGGAGCGCGAGGTCACCACCTGCAATGCCGACTACTACAAGTGGACGCAGTGGCTCTTCTTGAAGTTTCTCGAGATGGGCCTCGCCTACAAGCAGAAGGCGGCCGTCAATTGGTGCCCGAAAGACAATACCGTCCTTGCCAACGAGCAGATCGTCAACGGGGTTTGCTGGCGCTGCGGAACCAAGCCGACCAAGAAAGAACTGGAGCAATGGTTCTTCAGGATCACGGCCTACGCGCAGCGATTACTCGATGACCTGAGCAAGCTCGACCGCTGGCCCGAGCGCGTTCGGGTCATGCAGGCCAATTGGATCGGTCGCAGCGAAGGCGCCGATTTGGAGTTCGCCGTTGACGGAGACCGGAGTCTGCGTGTGTTCACCACGCGGCCGGATACCGTCTTCGGCGCGACCTTCATGGTGATCGCCCCTGAGCACGAGCTGGTCCAGAAGATCCCCACGAAGGATCGGCGGCGCGATGTCGACGCCTATGTCGAGCAGACCAAAGCCGAGACCGAAATCGAACGCCTCTCGACGGAGCACGAGAAGACCGGCGTCTTTACCGGCGCTTATGCCATCAATCCGTTTACCAACGAGCGCATTCCCATCTGGGTCGCGGATTACGTCCTCGCCACCTATGGCACCGGCGCCATCATGGCCGTCCCCGCCCACGATGCCCGCGACTTCGAGTTCGCGAAGAAATATCAGTTACCCATTCGCCCGGTCATCAGTCCCACGCCGACGCCCGGTGCAACACCGCTCGAGGCAGCGTTCGAGTCCTACGACGGGTTCCTCGTCAACTCCGGGCCTTACAGCGGGCTGAACGTGAAAGACGGCATGGCGAAGATCATTACCGAGGCGGCCGCTCGAGGCATCGGCACGCGGACCGTCATCTACCGGCTGCGCGATTGGCTGATCTCCCGCCAGCGCTACTGGGGAGTGCCGATTCCGGTGGTCTACTGCCCGGACCATGGGATGGTGCCGGTCCCGACCAACCAGCTCCCTGTGCCGCTTCCGGATCATGTCGAGTTTCGATCCGACGGCCAGAACCCGCTCGCGCACACGCCCGAATTCGTCGATACCACCTGCCCGCGTTGCGGCAAGCCGGCCCGCCGCGATACCGACACGATGGACACCTTCGTCGACTCGTCGTGGTACTTCCTGCGCTACGCCGACCCCCACAACCAGACGCTGCCCTTCGACAAGGCCAAGGTTGACTACTGGATGCCGGTCGACCAGTACATCGGCGGCATCGAGCACGCGATCTTGCACCTGCTTTATTCGCGCTTCTTCATGAAGGCGCTCTACGACGCCAAGATGGTTTCCGTCGATGAACCCTTCGCGGCGCTTTTCTCCCAGGGGATGATCCAGCGCAACGGGGCCGTGATGTCGAAGTCAAAGGGCAATGGCGTCACGCCGGACCAGCTGGTCGAGCGCTACGGCGCCGACACCGCCCGCGTGTATGAGCTCTTCATCGGGCCACCGGAGCTGGACGCCGAATGGAACGATCGAGGCGTGGACGGCGTCGCCCGATTCTTGAACCGGGTCTGGCGCCTGGTCGTCGGCGAGGAGGACGAGGCGATCGCCGAGGCGAACCGAGTCAGTGCCGAGGACCTCACCCGCAAACTGCACGAGACGATCAATCGGGTCACGCGGGACGTCGACGCCTTTCGCTTCAATACGGCGGTCTCGGCGTTGATGGAGCTCACCAACCTGAT
Source organism: Chloroflexota bacterium (assembly GCA_005881235.1). Classification (GTDB taxonomy): domain Bacteria; phylum Chloroflexota; class Dormibacteria; order CF-121; family CF-121; genus CF-13. The sequence continues at coordinate 9,796 of VBEQ01000219.1, forward strand.
GCAGGATTACCTGCAGGGTGGCGGGCGCCGCGACCAGGCCTGGGAGGCCGCGGCTCTCGGGATGACGCGCATGCTCGGACCGTTTGCGCCGCACCTTGCCGAGGAGTTGTGGCGGCGGCAGGGCGGAGAAGGGCTCCTTGTTTTCCAGCCCTGGCCCGAGCTCGACGAGGCATTGCTGCACCGGCCGCAGGTCACGATCGTCATCCAGGTCGATGGGCGCCTTCGCGACCGCGTCGAGATGCCGGCCGGCGCGGTCCAGGCCGATGCCCAGCAGCGGGCGCTCCAGAGCGCCAATGTCCAGCGCGCCCTGGATGGCCGGCGCGTCGCGCGGGCGGTGTACGTTCCTGACCGGCTGATCAACCTGGTCACGGAGTAGGACCGGGCCCCCAATCCGAATCACACCTGGGCTCATGCTCGAGAGATTAGGCCTGGGCAAGCAGACAAATCTGTTTCGTGCCGGGTTGCGGGGCTGGCTCTACCGCCACGACTGGCAACTGGCCGGTCTGCTGGCGGTCGCCACCATCGCCGCGGCCGCGTTTGCGCTCTGGCCGCGGCCGGATCCGGCGCCGGCGACGGGGGCACCGGCCGTCATCTCGGCGGATGACGTCGAGGCGGCCCAGGAACGCACAGTCATCGTCTACGTCAGCGGTGCCGTGCGCAATCCCGGTCTGTATACACTCGCGGCGAGCCTCCGCGTCGCCGACGCGATCGTCGCCGCCGGCGGCCTCACTCAGGCCGCCGACCGTGATTGTCTGCCTAACCTCGCCGCCCACCTCAAAGATTCGATGCAGATCGGGGTGCCATTGACAGGCCACTGTGCCCGGGCAAAAAAGGGGAAGCTCGACATCAACCTGGCGACGCGCGAGCAGCTATTGCTCGTCCCGGGAATGGACGCGGCGCTGGCTGACGCGATCATCAAGTACCGGCAGGACTTCGGCGGGTTTGCCGCGCTCACCGAACTGAAGTCGGCTATGGGACTCGACGCCACCACCTACAAACAGCTGTCGAAGACGCTGACCGTACCCTGAGCCCCCACCCCCACCCTGCTCCGCACGCAGGTGAGGGAGGTCGACCGCCCGCATGGCCGTGGTGGGGTTTCGCCCTGCTGCTCGCCGCATGGAGCAGCGGCATCACGGCGGCGGTGCTGCTGAGCCCGCTAGGCGTTTGGCTGTTGGTGCCGCTCGGCCTGGCGGCGGCGGTGGC
>VBEQ01000220.1 GCA_005881235.1 Chloroflexota bacterium
CTGCCCAAGAAAACCCGCACGGCGCTCGGCAAGCAGGCGAACAAGGTCAAGCGCGAGAAGGCGGCGAAGAAATCCTGAGTTAGCCGGCGAGCTCCGGTAGCACTTTCTCGACAAACGCGCTGAGCCGGCCTCTGCCCTCCGACGGCCACTCGGCAATCAGGTAGCCGAAACCAGCCGCGCGCAGCGCCGCCGCGCGGCGGCGCACCTGGTCCCAGGGCCGTGATAGCGAGAGGGACGCCGAGCGCAGGATCGCCTTCGGGTCACGCCCGGCCTTTTCCGCCAGTTGGTCGAGCAGCCGCGACTTGCGGGCCATCGAATCGTCGGAGCCGAAGGCATGCCAGGCGTCAGCCTGACGGGCGACGATCGGCAACATCAGCTGCTCACCGCCGGCGCCGATCCAGATGGGCGGGTGAGGTCGTTGGATGGGCTTCGGGTGATAGCTCGCCCCTGCCAGCTGGTAGTGCCGTCCCTTGAAGGTCGCCCGGTCCTTGCTCATGATCAGGCGGATGACCTGCACGCCTTCTTCCAGGCGCTCGGCCCGCTCCTTCAGGGGCGGGAAGGGAATCCCCAGCTCCTCGTGCTCCGGCTGGTGCCAGGCAGCGCCCAGGCCGAGCTCGAGCCGGCCGCTGGAGATGTGATCGACCGTGATCGCCTCGGTCGCAAGGACCGATGGGTGGCGGTAGGTAATGCCGGTTACTAGCACCCCGAGGCGGATCCGCGAGGTGAGCGCCGCCAGGCCCGCCAGCAGGGTCCACGCCTCAAGGCAGGGACCATTCCGGTCGCCATACAGCGGTGTGAAGTGGTCGAAAATCCAGGCGCCGTCGAATCCCGCGGACTCCGCGAATTGCACCCTTTCCGCCAGTTCGGGCCAGAGGAGTTGGTGCTGCGCGACATCTAGACCTATCCGCATTTCTCTGCCACAATACACACCGGTCGGCGTGAAGGTTTAACCAAACATTCATTTGGCTTCGCCAAAGCGTTTTGCTGGACCGCCAGCGTGTCGAGGGGATTCGAATCAGGGAAGGAGGACCCATGAAGTTACGTTCCGCGCTCGGACGTTCGATGGCCCGCTTGCTCGCGCTCGCCTTGCTGCCAGCCAGTATTGCCGGTATCACCGCGGTCGGCGTCGCCGCCGCCAAACCATCCCAGGCGGTGGCCGGGTGCCAGCTGTCAAACGGCCCGGTCAAGCACGTCATCTACCTGGTCTTCGACAACACCCATTTCATGCGAGACAACCCGAATGTTCCCTCGGATCTCGAACAGATGCCGCATCTCCTCAATTTCCTCACGTCAAACGGGACGTTGCTGACCAACGATCACACCGTCCTGATCTCCCACACCGCGGGTGGCATCCTATCGAGCCTCACTGGCCTGTATCCCGACCGACAGGGTCAGACGGTGTCCAACAACTACTTCTACTACTCACCCACGAAGATCCCGCAGTTCAGTACGTCCTTTAAGTACTGGACTGATCTGGTCGACGATTCGACTGGAGCCAACGACGCGTTGCCCAACATGGTCTTTGACGGCCAGAAGAACACGCCTGCGCCCTGGGTTCCGTACACCCGCGCCGGATGCAACTTCGGCGGCGTCTCAACGGCGAATATCGAGCTCGAAAACATCGGAATCGGGCCTTTTGGGGACATGTCGGAGGCCTTCGGAACAGGGTCACCCGAGTGGAATGACGCTGTCGCGTCAACCGCGGCACCGTCCGGGACCGCGGCCCGTGCGAAGGCGTACACGGACTACGTTGGCATCGCGATCCACTGCGCCCAGGGCGGCGGCATCTGCGCCTCGAACGCGACGAATGTCGCGAACTCGAGACCCGACAAGCTTCCGGATGAGCCGGGTGACTACTTCGGCTACCAGGCGCTCTACGGTGCCAAGTACGTCGATCCGGCGATCACCGGCGGCAATGCCTGCGTCAATAACATGAACGGTCAACCAGTCACGGACCCATTCGGACGCTGCGGATTTCCCGGCTTCGATTGGGCACTCGCGACGAACACCCTCGGCTATGTCGCCCAGATGCAGGAGGCTGGCGTCCCGGTGACCTACGCTTATATCTCGGACGCCCACGACAATCACACCTCGTCGTTTCCAGCTCCATTCAATCCGAGTTTCCCGCGCGCTTCAGGGCCCGGCGAGGCTGACTACAAGGCGCAGCTCAAGGCCTATGATGATGCCTTTGCGGCCTTCTTCGATCGTCTCGCCGGCGACGGCATCACCAAAGAGAACACACTGTTCGTTGTGACTGCAGACGAGGGTGACCACTACGCCGGTGGTGCCGGTATAGCGCAACCGGACGGCTCGCTCGCGTACGCGCACACGAATTGCTCGTGGACCATAACCCCGGCTTGCCCGTCGAACCAGATCGGCGAAGTCAACCTAAACATCACGGCAAAACTACCAGCAGGTACTCCGTCGTTCCAGCTTCATCGGGACTCGGCGCCGGCGTTCTGGGTGAATGGCCAGCCGGGTCGCACCGACCCGACGCTGAGGAAGATGGAGCGGGACGTGGGTGCGCTGAACCAAATCGATCCGTATGTCAGCAGCAGCCCCACAGCGGTCTTCGTCGCATTGGCGGACGCCGTCGGTGAAAAAACGCTGCACATGGTCAACAGTGATCCGGCCCGAACGCCCAGCTTCACGGCATTCGGTAATCCCGACTACTTCGTTAGGGAAAATAACACCACCTGCGGAAGCAACCCATGCATCGACTACCACTTCGCCTGGAGCCATGGCGACATCCAGCCGGAGATCGCCACGAATTGGCTTGGTCTGGTCGGCCCGGGTGTGAAGAACCAGGGCATCGACTCGCAGACTTGGACCGACCACACCAACGTCCGCTCGACGACACTAGCGCTGGCTGGTCTTCGCGATGACTACGTCAACGACGGACGCGTGCTCATCGAAGCCATCGAGACGAGCTCGCTGCCGCAAACCCTGATCGCGCATCGCGCGACCCTCCTCAGGCTGGGTGAGGCCTATGAGCAGGTCAATGCGGCCTTCGGCACGTTCGGGATGGACCTGCTGACGGCTTCAACGCACGCGCTCAACAGTGGATCGACGGCTGATGAATCGCGGTACGCATCGCTCGAGAACTCGATCGAGAGCTTGACTTCGCAGCGTGACGCGCTGGCGGGCCAGATCAAAGCGGCGCTCAATGCCGCGGCGTTCGACGGGCAGGCGATCAACGAGCAGCAGGCCAAGGCCTGGATCACCTACGCGCAGTCGCTGATCGACCAGGCGAGCGCCCTGGCGGCGTCCTGACAAAGCGCTAAACGGGAGGCCGGCATCGCGCCGGCCTCCATCTATTCTGGTCGATGTGAAGCCAGCCTTCTTTGCCACCCCTGTGGAGCTCCGCCAGTGGCTCGAACGAAACCACGCGACGGCGACCGAGCTCCTCGTCGGTTTCTACAAGCGAGGCTCAGGGCGGCCGAGCATCACCTGGCAGGAGCTGGTGGACGAAGAGCTCTGCTTCGGATGGATCGACGGAGTCCGCCAGGGTATCGATGAGGTCAGCTATTCCAACCGGATTACCCCTCGCAAGTCGCGCAGCACCTGGAGCGCGGTTAACATCGCCCGTGCGCAGGAGCTGATCAGGCTTGGACGGATGCATCCCGCGGGGATGGCGGCCTTCGAGCGGCGGACCGAACAACGGTCGGCGATCTACAGCTACGAGCAGCGAAAATCTGCCCGACTGGATCCAGGCGCCGAGCGATCGTTTCGGGCCGACAAGAAAGCCTGGACCTTCTTCCAGGCGCAGGCGCCCGGCTACCGGCGGGCCGCAACCTGGTGGGTGATCAGCGCCAAGCGTGAGGAGACCCGGAAGAAACGGCTCGCGACGTTGATAGCGGACTCAGCGCTCGGCCGTGCGATTGGGCCACTTCGCCGGCGCCCCGGCGCATAATCGCCTCGGTGGTCACGCGTGCCACAAGGCCCGGCGCGGCCTGGGCGCTATGGGTCGTCGCGCGTCTGCTCAGATAGGTCATCGCATAAGGTCGGACAGGTAGCTGTCGCAGGCCCGCCCTATAGTTACGGGCGTGAAATCGGGAGCACGCACGATCTTCGCTTGCCAGGAGTGCGGCAACCAGTCCACGAAGTGGCTGGGTCGCTGTCCCGAATGCGGCAACTGGAACAGTTACGTCGAGGAGCAGGTGCGAGCCGAAGCGGCGTCGCGCAGCGGCGCTCGCCGGGTCAGCATTTCCTCCGCCCAGCCGATGCCCCTGGCGCAGGTGCGCTTTACGCAGGCGAACCGGCTTCGACTGGCGATGCGAGAACTCAACCAGGTGCTCGGCGGCGGCATCGTCCCGGGGTCCCTCGTGCTAGTTGGTGGTGACCCCGGCATCGGCAAGTCGACCCTGCTACTGCAGCTGGCGAGCGAGGTGGCGGGATCCTATGGGCCCGTGCTCTACGTGTCGGGCGAGGAGTCGGTGCAGCAGCTGAAGTTGCGGGCGCAGCGCCTTGGCATCGAGGGCGATCGACTGATGGTGCTGGCCGAGAACGACCTCGACGGTATCGTCGAGCACCTCGAAAAGGCGCGGCCGATGATGGCCGTCATCGACTCCATCCAGACGGTCTTCATGGGCAACGTTACCTCGGCACCCGGCAGCGTCAGCCAGGTGCGCGAGTGCGCTGGCAGGCTGATGCTGCTGGCGAAAAGCAGCCACATCCCGATCTTCCTCGTGGGTCACGTCAACAAGGAGGGCGCCATTGCCGGTCCGCGCGTGCTCGAGCACATTGTCGACACCGTTCTCTATCTGGAAGGCGAGCGCCACCACAGCTTCCGGATTTTGCGCAGCCAGAAGAACCGATTTGGCTCGACCGACGAGATCGGTGTGTTCGAGATGCGCGACAGCGGGATGCACGAGGTGAGCGACCCCAGCCGCGCCTTCCTGCAGGACCGCTCCTTGAGCGAGGTGGGCAACGTCGTCCACGTCGCGCTCGAAGGCAGCCGGCCGCTGCTCGTCGAGCTGCAGAGTCTCACCACGCCGAGCCGGTTCGGCGCACCGCGGCGCTCGGTCAACGGCATCGACCTCAATCGGCTCCACATGCTGGTCGCCGTGCTGGAACGGCGCGCGCACCTCGACCTGGGCGGCGACGATGTCTTCGTCAACGCCGCGGGCGGCGTGCGCCTGACCGAGCCCGCCGCAGACCTCGCGGTGGCGCTGGCGATCGCCTCCAACAAGCGCAACCGGCCCGCCGGGGCGGACCTGGTCGCCATTGGTGAGCTCGGCCTCAGTGGCGAGGTGCGGCGAGTCAGCCAGCTGGAGCGCCGCCTGCTGGAAGCGCACCGCCTCGGCTTCAAGCGGGCCGTGATCCCCGCGGCGGCCGAGCTCCGCGATCCCGAGCTGTCCGCGATGACGCTGTGCCGCGCGGAGACAATTTCGGACGCGGTCGAGAGCTGTTTCAGCTAGCTGCCGAGACAACCCGCGACGCGTTTAAACGCGGGCGTCACCCGGACCGTAACCGGAAGCTCACAGGAAAGCAGCATCCCACGCGCCGCCGGCGAGGGGCCGCCCAACCGTGGCACCCAGCACTCCCGGTTGATCTGCTCGACAGCCGCCTCTTCGCTCATGCCCCGGGCCTGGCCAAGGATCCGGTCGATGCAGCGTCGCTGCAGGATCAGGACGCTGACTTTTTCGGGCGCGATGCCGCTTGGAGGGCGGGTTGCGGAAGCGTTCGCGACGGGGTCGGATGCCAAAGCGAGGGCCAGGACCAAGCCGGCGGACGCCAGCCAGCAGGTCCGCTCCAGACTTTGGGCGGAAGCGGTTGGACTCAGGGGCCAAAAGGAGCGTCGGCGGCCGGTTTTCATGCTTTAATTAGGGCACGATGGCGGTCCTGTTTGCGCGCCTGCACGAGATTGCATCGCCCATCCTGACAAAAGGAGGTGATTGCGATGCGCGTGGAACGCGTCTTCCGGCTGTTGGGCCTGTTGCTTGGACTTATAGCGGGCGTCGAGTACGCCTCATTCATCATCTCGGAAGCCAAAATCGACGGTTACACGCTGAGAGCGATCGTCCTGATGCTGACCGCACTGGCCGGCGCGCTCTTTGGCTTCTTCGGGCTCCCCTACGTTACGACCAAGCCCTTCTTCTGGCTCGAAAATAAGCTAAACGTCACGCCGCTGCCGGACCTGGTAGCGGCGACCGTCGGACTTCTGGTCGGGCTGCTTCTGGCGGCGCTCGTTGGTGTCTTTCTGGCGACCCTGCCATGGCACCTCGGCTTCGTCATCTCGCTCATCGTGGCCCTTGTCTTCGCCTACTGGGGCCTGACCCTCGGCCTCAGCCGGCGACACGAGATGATGGCCCTGGTATTGGGGCCGGCGCGCGCGGCTGGAGTACTCGTCGCCCATCCAGTGGACTCTGGTGTCCTGCTCGACACCAGTGTCATCATCGACGGCCGGATCATGGACATCGCGCAGACCGGTTTCCTTCGGGACAAGATCCTGGTGCCGCACTTCGTGCTGGCCGAGCTGCAGTACATCGCCGACTCCAGTGATGCGCTGCGCCGAAACCGCGGACGGCGCGGGCTGGAGGTGCTCAACCTGTTGCAGAAGGAGCCGCTCGTCGACATCGAGTTCATCGACGAGGATGTTCCCGAGGTCACCGAGGTCGACATGAAGTTGATCAAGCTGGCAACGAAGCGGAATGCCGCCATCATGACGAACGATTACAATCTGAACCGCGTCGCGCAGCTCGAGGGTGTGCGCATCCTCAACCTGAACAACCTGGCGAACGCGCTCAAGCCGGTCGTGATTCCCGGCGAGGAGATGAACATCCAGGTGATCAAGGAAGGCAAGGAGCAGAACCAGGGCGTCGCGTACCTCGATGACGGCACCATGATCGTGGTCGAAAATGGGCGCCGCTACATGAACCAGACGATCGGGGTGATCGTGACCTCCGTCCTGCAGACCGCGGCTGGCCGCATGATCTTCGCCACGCCGGCCAGCGAGTCGACCATGGGTCGGCCGAAACCACTGCGGAGGGCCTCGGGCGGCGGCGGAACCGGTCGCTGACGTCGCCGTCCTGACGGTCGAGCCTGGCCTGGGCTTCGTCAAGCGCCTGCGCGAAGCTCTACGCGACGCCCCAGCTGCCAAACGCATCCTGATAGCCAATCACCCTCAGCCGGTCGCAAGGACTTTCAATTTCCCTCCCACGCTTGCGGTGGAGGTCTTCACCCTCCCTATAAGCGACACGGTCAAAGAGGTCGTCGCCAGCAAGGTCCGCCGAACCGTGCCCCGCGAAACGCTCGTGCAGGTCGTCGGCCCCTGGATCTTCGATCGCGACGCGCTCGCCGATGCTCTTACACGACTGGGGGACAAAGAGACCGAGACTGCCGACATGATCGGGCTCTGCCAGGCCGCACACCTCCGCGTTCGCGTGCTGTCGGCGCGATGAGCGTCGCTGCCATCATCGTTGCCGGCGGTGAGGGGACGCGAATGCGCGCTCCCGTCAACAAGGTGTTCATCCAGGTCGACAGTCGGTCCATCCTCGAGCACTCACTCGATCTCTTCGAGTCGACGCCGCTTGTCGATCGTGTCGTCCTGGTCACCCGGCAGGAGGACTTGGCCCGATGCGAGCCACTCCGCGAGCGCTTTGGGAAACTCCGTATGGTCGTCGCCGGCGGCGACGTGCGTCATCGCTCAGAATTTGCCGGACTTCGCACGCTCGCGGCGCAAATCGACGCCGGCGAATTGGACACCGTCCTTGTCCACGACGCCGTTCGGCCATTTGCGACCCACGCCCTGGTTGACCGACTGCTTGCAGGTGTCGCCCAATCCATTGGCTGTATTCCAGGGCTGCCGTCGGGGCGAGCGACCGCGCTGGTCGCCGACGGATGGATCGCTGGCTACCCGCCAAATCTCTGGACCGTTCAGACGCCCCAGGCGTTTCAGGCGACCTGGCTGCTGGAGGCGCACAACAAGGCCGCCCGCCAGGGATTCATCGGCACCGATACCGCCTCGGTGGTCGAGTGGGCCGGCGGGGACGTGTCCGTCATCGAAGGCGAGGTCGACAACATCAAGATCACGACGCCCGAGGATCTCGCCCGTGCTGCGGCGATCGCTAGTCGACGCGGGTCGGGGTCAGGCGGCTCACCAGGTGAAGCACCAGGAGCCCCGCTGCAAAAACGGTGAGCAGCGGCCCCAAGGTCAAAAGTCCGGCCGCCTGAAGGGAAAGCCCGGTCAGCGCTGGAAGACCGCCGCCGCCCAGGGTGCCGGCCGCCAGCTCGTAACCGATCGCGTGGGAGGTCATCTCCGTTCCGACCCGAGTCGGCGTGATCGACAGGAGCAGTGGAAAGATGACGGAAATTGCGGCGCCCAGGATTGGCAGGGCGATGAGCGCCGATCCCAGCGGCGGCGCGAGCCAGAAGGCCAGCGCTCCCAGTGCCGACGCTCCAACGCTGATGTCGAGGAGCCGATCGGGTGCAATCCGATTGCCGAACAATCCCATTGCAGCCCTGCCGCCTGCCAGGCCGGCCCAGAAGAGCGAGGCCCCCAGACCGGCGAGACCAGTGGAAAGTAAGCGGCCGGCCGTCAGCTGCGTGTAGCTCCAGTCACCTGCGGTTCCCTCGAGCCCAGCGCCGAGGATGAACAGGCCGATCAACAACACGAGCGCCCTGCGCCGGCTCGATCGTGGCACCAGTGCTGCCGAAGATGGCCGTTCCCCGTCGGGTCGCAAGTCGATCCAGTCCTGACGGCGGTAGCCGATCAGAAACCCGACGGCAAGAAACGCGCCCGCCATCGCGCCGAAAGCCGCTCGCCATGAGCCGGTCGCCCCCGTAGAAGCGACCACGATCGGCGGGCCCAGGGCGGCTCCCACGGCCCAGGACGCGTGCAGCCAGCCCATGTATCGGACACCCCGGTTCAGGGAGGTGTGGGCATTGGCGGCGGCATCGATCAATCCGGAACCGCCGCCCAGCAGGAGGGTCACGACGGGCACCATCCACCACGCTGTCGCGACGCTCAGCCCCAGCAAGCCGGCGGCAGCGAGCCCGCACCCCGCCGCCAGCAGCGCACCCGTTCCGAGACGGGCCCCAAGGAATCCGCTGCCGGCGCTCGCGACGAAATAGGCCGCCGTGTAGGCAGCCAGCAAGAGACCCAGGCCCGCCAGCGGCGCCCCCAGCGAGGCGCGCATCTGCGGCCAGGCGACCCCCACCGCCCCGGCCGGAAGGCCCAACGCGACGAAGAGGACGAGGGGCGTCCCGGTGCGGATCCAGGTGGTGGCTCCGGCCGCGAGCGCGGATCTGGGCTCGATCACTCGCCGAATGGTAGAACGAGACCGTGTCGAGGTCGGTCGCGATGGCGGAGGAAATGGTCGACGCCAATGCGGAGTTCACCGCCTTCGTCGAGAGCTGCTCGGACGAAGAATGGCGCGCGATCTGTCGTGCCGAGAAGTGGCGGGTGGGTGTGGTCGCGCATCACGTCGCCTGGGGACACGAGCGGGCCGCAGACTGGATCAACGCGATTCGCCGCGGGATCCCCATCCCCGGCACCCCGCAGGCGCATAACGCGAGCAATGCCATAAAGGCCACCCAGGTGGCTGGGATCAGCCGTGACGAAGTCGTCTTCCTCGCGCGCCGAAACGCCGAGCGGCTGGTCGCCGTCCTGCGCTCACTGACAGACGACGACTTCAAGCAGTCGGTGCCGTTTGGTCCTGCCCGTGGGCGACCGCTATCGATCGAGGGTCTGGGCCGCAGCCACCTCGATCGCCATCTCGCGAGCATCCGCGCCACCCTGAAGCGTTGAGCAGCCGGCCGCACCGGGTCGCTGGCGCATTGCTGGCCGCGCTGCTGGCCATCGCCCTTCTCGCCCTTACCCCTTCTTTCGCGGTAGTAGCGCTGCTACGCGATGCCGCCGCGCCTCCGGAAATCGCCAAAGTCCTTCCCGCTGCCAAGGAGCAACTCCATAAAACGCGTGGATTCCAGTGGCCCGCCGGTTATTACCGGTACCTGGCAACCGAGACGCGCACGTCGGACAACCTCGTCGTGCTTCATTTCGAGTACCGCGCGTACCCTTTCATCACCGCATCGCGCGCCTATCTCGCTTCGCGGTGCAAGCCGCTGGAACAGATCGATCCGCGCGAGATGGGGTTCGGTTGGGGACCTGACTCCGAATCTGAATTGACTTATCTACGCTCCCGCGCGCAAGACCCCTGCCCTTAAAGCCGGCGGCGCGGAGGCTTGCTGGCTCGCCCATGATCCGCCGCTAAGTCGCCACCCTATACTTCAACCCACCAATCCGCGATCACAACAAAGGGGTGAACTGTGCAGGTACAGGCCATCATCCCGGCAGCCGGGGCCGGGCTTCATCATGGGGAGTCCAGCGCAAGGGTGCTGATGTCCGTTGGAGGCCGGTCGCTGATTCGCCGCACGCTCGAGGCGTTCGACCGGTGCCCTGAGATCACCGGCATCACGCTTTTGATCTCCCAGCGCAACCTCCTCGAGGTGACGCGCGAGCTCGAGAGTGACGGCTGGCGAAAGGCGATCGACATCCGCCTCGGCGGCGAGCGCCGGCAAGACTCGGTTCGTCTCGGCCTCCTCAGCCTGAAGAAAGACCCGCCGGATTTCGTCATCGTCCATGATGGCGCCCGACCCCTGGTCAGTGATGACCTGATCCACGCTGGGCTCGAGGCCGCCCGCCAGCACGGCGCCGCCACCGCGGCGATCCCCGTCCACCATACGTACAAGCACGTCGACAGCGCTGGCTTCGTCCACGGCACCGTGGAGCGTGCCGACCTGATGCAGGTCCAGACGCCCCAGGTGTTCCGTTACGACTGGCTGCTAGAGGCGCACGAGAAGGCGGTGCGCGAGCGGATCGTCGTCGAGGATGATGCCGAGTTGATCGAGAAGCTGGGCAAGCTCGTCAAGGTCTTCTCCGGCTCCTCGCGCAACCTCAAGGTCGCGACCCGCGAGGACGCGATCATGGTAGAAGCCCTGCTGGCCGCCGACCCCTTGTGCGTATAGAAGCCAGGACTCGTCTCGTCCGCTCAGTCCCGCACGTATCTAATGTCGAAATCGCGCTTCCAGGTGGCGCCGTTATCGGTCGACTTCTCCCAGTAGCCGCTCACCATGCGTTTGTCCTCTGAAACCGTACATTCGAACCGCTGCCAGAATCCGGGTGCCTCTCGCCACATCCGCCAGACGGTGCCATCGAAGCTCATGTGGTAGATCCGGGACATCGGTCGCCTGTCGAAGTAGAGCACTTCATAATGGCCTTGCACTTGATCGCGGCCGATGATCCAGACCGCCTGTGGCGGGCCGGAGGGCGTCTCGCTCTGGCGCATCGCGAGGAAGGCACCGTCGTCGACCCAACGGAAGGACGTGTGTCCTCTAAGGGTCTCGGATCGGTCCGGTAGGAATTCCGCGTTCGAAAGCTCGGTCCGCCACTCACCGACCAGGAAATTGAGCTGGCTGAGTGCTGGGTTTGCGGCCGGGGTGCTGGCTTCAGCCATTGGTCCCAAGTCTAGAGGGGGCCACCTCGCGCCGGCCCACCGCGGGGCGAGACGCTACCGTATACGGGAATGAACTGGGCTGGAGTCGCGACGCCATCGAGGCGCTCATGCGAGTAGGGACCGGGTTCGACCTCCACCGATTGGTGGTCGGCCGCCGGCTGGTCCTCGGCGGCGTCGAGCTTCCCTGGGACATGGGGTTGGACGGCCACAGTGACGCCGACGTTATCTGC
>VBEQ01000221.1:0-7236 GCA_005881235.1 Chloroflexota bacterium
TCACAGCCTGTCGCAGCTGTCGGTCGTCTCGAGTTAGGCCATCAGCTGCCGCAGCACCATCGGCAGCACACCGCCATGGCGCAGGTACTCGACGTCAGTTTGATTGTCGAGCCGGCAGACGACGGTGAACTGTTTTGCGCCACCCTCAGCCGCAGTGGCCTCCACCTCGATCCGCTGGCCGGGTTGCAGCCCCGCGGCAAGCCCGCGGATGGTAAAGGCCTCGGTCCCGCTCAGGCCAAGCGAGCGCAGCGATTCACCCGGAAGAAACTCCAGCGGCAAAATGCCCATGCCGACCAGGTTGCTCCGGTGGATGCGCTCGAAGCTTTCCGCGATCACCGCGCGGATGCCGAGCAGGAGCGGACCCTTGGCGGCCCAATCCCGTGAACTGCCCGAGCCGTACTCCTTGCCGGCGATGGCGAGCAGGGGCACGCCATCCGGGCATCGAAAATCGTCATCTCCTCTCCATCCGGAAGGTGTTTGGTCCAGTAGCCTTCGCGCGGCGTGAGCTGATTGCGCAGGCGGATGTTCCCGAACGTGCCCCGCACCAGGACTTCATGGTTGCCGCGGCGCGCTCCGTAGCTGTTGAACTCGCTGCGTTCCACGCCCTGGGCGACGAGGTATTTTCCGGCCGGGCTGTCCGGCGGGATGCTCCCGGCGGGGGAGATGTGATCGGTGGTGATCGAGTCGCCCAGGATGACGAGGGCGCGTGCATCGACGATGTCGGTCAACGCCGTGGGTTCCGGACGCATGCCCTCGAAGAAGGAGGGCTCGCGCACGTAGGTCGATTTCGGGTCCCAATCGTAGATGGGTCCGGTCGGCGCCGACATCCGCTGCCAGTTCTCATCGCCATCGAAGATGCGCTCGTATTCGCGCGTGAACATCTCGACCTTCAGCGAGGTGCGGATCGCCTCGTTGACCTCCGCAGCCGAGGGCCAGAGTTCTCGCAGGAAGACCTCCTTCCCGTCCCGGTCGGTTCCCAGCGGATCGGTGGCCAGGTTGCGGCGAATGTCTCCGGCAAGCGCGTAAGCAACCACCAGCGGCGGTGAGGCGAGATAGCTCGCCCGGACCAGTGGATGGATGCGGCCCTCGAAGTTCCGGTTTCCGCTGAGGACGGCAACCACGTTGAGCTTTTCCTCCTCGACCGCGGCTTCGACCTCCGCGCTGGCCAACGGGCCGCTGTTGCCGATGCAGGTCGTGCACCCGTAGCCAACCAGGTAGAAGCCGAGTTCCTCCAGGTAGGGCATCAGGCCCGCCGCTCGCAGGTAGTCGGTCACGACCCGGGATCCGGGCGCCAGGCTGGTCTTGACCGTGGGCGACACACGCAGTCCGCGTTCCACGGCACGCTTGGCCAGCAATCCGGCGGCCACCATCACCGACGGGTTCGAGGTATTGGTGCAGCTGGTGATGGCGGCTATCACCACCGAGCCATTGCGCAACTGCTGCGCGGGCCGGGCCATCACGGCGGTGGCGTGCTGATGCTCACCGACGGGCTCGGTGACTCCGCCCTCGGAGTCGAAGCGAGCCACATCGTTATTGCTCGGGCGATCCTCCATCGCGAAGGCCGTCTTGAAGCTCTGCCACACGTTGGGGAGCGGCACGCGATCCTGGGGCCGCTTGGGTCCGGCGACGCTGGGCTCGACGGCGGCGAGGTCGAGCTCGAGGAGCTCGTCGAACACGGGTGTGGCCGATTCGTCGCTGCGGAACATGCCCTGCTCTCGGGTGTAGCGCTCGACCAGGTCGATCAGCTGGCGGTCGCGCCCGGTCGTCTCCAGGTAACGCAGCGTCTGCTGGTCGACGGGGAAGAGCGAGGCCGTGGCGCCGTATTCGGGGCACATGTTGGAGAGGGTGGCGCGATCCGGGACCGAGAGGCTCGAGAGGCCGGCGCCGCAGAACTCGACGAACTTGTTGACGACACCGTGGGCGCGAAGCATCTCGGTCAGCGTGAGGACGAGGTCGGTCGCCGTCGCGCCCGGACGCAGGGATCCCGTCATGCGGACGCCGACCACGACCGGCGTCGGCAAGTAGGTCGGCTGCCCGAGCAGTGCCGCCTCCGCCTCGATCCCGCCCACGCCCCAGCCGAGCACCCCAAGTCCGTTGACCATCGTGGTGTGCGAGTCGGTGCCGAGCAGCGTGTCGGGCAGTGCGACGCTCCCCTTGGCGTCCTTGAGCACCTGTACCACGCGGCTCAGCCGCTCGAGGTTCACCTGGTGGCAGATTCCCATACCGGGGGGGACGACGCTGAAGTTGTGAAATGCCTGTTGGGCCCAGCGCAGCAGGGCGTACCGTTCGCCGTTGCGTTCGTACTCGCGCTCGATGTTGCGGGCATAGGATCCCAGCGACCCGAAGGCATCCACCTGCACCGAATGGTCGATGACGAGGTCGGCCTGGACGAGGGGATCGATGCGGCCGGCATCCTTGCCGGCGCGTTGCATCGCCGACCGCATGGCGGCCAGGTCCACCACCGCCGGCACGCCGGTGAAGTCCTGGAGCAGCACCCGAGCCGGCAGGTACGGCACCTCGGCGTCGGCGGGCGGCCGTTTCGGCCAGAGGGTCAGGGCGCGCAGACTCGTCTCACTGACGCGGCCGCCATCCGCCTGGCGCAGCAGCCCCTCGAGCAGGATCTTGACCGTGACGGGCAGCCGCGCTGGATCGCCGAAGCCCGCCTCCGCCAGTCGGTTCAGCGCATAGTAATCAAGCTCGGTCGAGGCGAGACGTTGACGCGCCGAGATCATCCCGTCTTGATGCTAGCAGCGTCACTCGCGGTTTCCGCTGTGAAATTTGCGGTGCGCCGCCCGCAACTGAGGATTCGTCACGTGCGTGTAGATCTGCGTGGTGTTGAGATTCGCGTGCCCGAGCAACTCCTGGACGGCGCGCAAATCGGCGCCGTTGGAGAGCAAATCGGTGGCGAAGGAGTGCCGCAAGGTGTGCGGCGTTGCGTTGACACCCAGCCCGGCGAGCTTGACGTACTTTTGCACCACGCGCTCGATCGACCGCACCGACATGCGCATGCCAGGGCCGCCGGGCGTCGTGTCGAGCCTCCCCTTCATTCGGATGAAGAGCGGTTTCCAGCGATCGGAGCGGGCCTCCAGGTAGCGGCCCAGCCAATGGCACGCGGCATCGCTGAGAAAGACGACGCGCGGCTTTCGCCCCTTGCCGATGACGCCGAACTCGCGGGTTTTCAGGTTGATGTGGTCGCGATCCAGCCGCGCGAGCTCGGCGAGCCGTAGCCCGGTGCTGAAAAAGGTCTCGATCAGGGCCCGGTCGCGCAGGCCCCGCGGATCGTTGACATCTGGCGCGGCCAGCAGGCGACGTAGCTGGTCCGCGTCGAGAAACTTTAAGGACCGCGAGGCAGCCTTGCCGAGCTCGATCCGGTCGGGCGCGAGGACCTCCATCCCTTGCAGGGTCCAGTAGCGCAGCATCGAGCGGATCGCGATCAGGAAGTAGGTCTGGGTGGCGCGCGTCAGGGAGCGCCCCGTGTGTTCGTTGACGTGCCGCGCTAGGGCGAGCTTATAACGGCGCACCACCTCGGTCGTGAGGTCGGGCAGATCCTTGACGTCGGGCTCTTCCCGCGCCAGCCAGCCGAGCAAATTATTGAGGTAGTGGTCGTACTGGCGAATCGTCAATGGGCTGAGGTTGCGGTCGATCTCGCACGAGCGCGCTCGCGACCGGAGGTGCCTGCGTCGGGGACGTGGGGGAGACGGTGGGCACGCTGCTGCGCGAATTCTACGGCTTGCCACTCCTTCGGTTTCGCAATTCCCAGTTGACATCGGCGGGCGCGCTCACTTAATATCGCGATATATCGTGATAGCGCGCCAACAACAGGAGGACTTTCCCAATGTGGTCACGTCGTGAGTTCCGCTTCGACCAGTTCCGCCGCCAGATGTTCGAGCGCGGCGACCTCAAGTACGTCATCCTCGACCAGCTCAAGGACAAGCCCGCCCACGGCTACGAGTTGATCAAGGCGCTCGAGGAGCGCTTCGGCGGCTTCTATGCCCCGAGTCCCGGCGCCGTCTACCCGACGCTGCAGATGCTCGAGGACATGGGGTACGTCAGCTCCGTCCAGGAGGACGGGCGCAAGGTCTACAGCATCACGGATGCCGGCCGCACCTTCATGACCGAGCGCCGGCCGCAGGTCGACGAGGTCTTCAGCCGGATGAAGGAGCGATGGGGCGCCGAGTGGGGCCCGCAGGCTCGGTCGGGCCAAGGCCGAGATCGCGGCGATTCTTTCCGAGAAACCGGCCGCGAAAGTCTAAGGACACACGCCATCACCCTCCCCCCATTGCGGGGGAGGGTAGGGTGGGGGCCTACCGCTCCCCGACGATGATCCGGCGCCGGATCCACTCCTCGAAGAAGCGTTCTTTGATGGTGTAGGCGCCACTCGGTTCCATGTCGACGAGCTCGCGGTCGATCAGGGTCTGGATGGCCCGCTGCACCGTGGTCGCCGGCCCGAGATTGGCGCGGCGACGGTATTCCTCTCGATAGATGTTGCGCCCGCCCCACTCGACCAGCGCCACGAGGAGATTGCGCTGGGCCGGGGCCGAGTCGTGCCAGAGCACGGTCATCTGCGCGGCCTCCGCGTCGAGCACCCGGGAAATGGCGGTCGATACCAGCTCCGTGGTGGAGAGGGGAAGGAGAGCCACTTCCCAGAGAAAGTGCGCCGCCTCCTGGGTGTCATTGGGATGCGCGCCGGTGAAGTCGATCAGCGCATAAATGGCGTCTTTCGGCAGCGGCCGGCCGCTGGCCCGAAAGCGCGCCATCAGGAAGTTGGCGAACTCCTCGCGCGGCAGCGGGCCGAGCGGGTAGGGGCGGGCCATCTTCAGCAGCGGCGCATTGCGCTCGTGCACGGCGCGGCGGAGCAAGGCCTGGCGCGACCCGAGGAAGGCGTACGACACGTGTTGCTGGTGCTGGATCACGGCGCGCAGCTGGCGCAAGAGGGTGACGCCGAGTTCCATCAGGTCCTGGAACTCGTCGAGGATGACGACGACCCGTTTCTTCTTGCCCTCGCGCGCGATCACTTCGGGCTCCTGAAAAATCTGCTCGAGTAGCGCATCGAGGTTGGGCGTGCCGGCGCTGCCCGCCTCGAATGAGAGCGATGCGTGGCCTTCGCTGTCGAGCGTCAGCGTGGGCCGGACCCGAAACGCTTTGAGGTGCTGCACGACCCAATCCTCGGCGCGCTGCGCCGGACTCTTGAAGGCATCCAGGTAGGCTGAGGCCAGGCGATCCGCGAGCCTGGCGCGAGAGGGGACCAGCATGCAATCGAGATAGGCGACGGGGATGCCGGCCGCCTCCAGATGCCGCTTCACTTCGAGGATGAGTGAGGTCTTGCCGAAGCGCCGGGGTGCCTCGATCAGGACATTCTGTCCGCCGCGGAGTTCGCGCTCGAGCGCCAGCAGGTCGGCCTCACGGTCGGTGAAGGCGTCGCCCGAGACGATCCGACCGAAGCGGAACGGGTTGGTGGCCGAGGCCGCCGCTTTTACGCGCGCTGGCATTACGCAAGTTAGTATAACCAGATTGCGCGAACTTGCGTAGAACGGTTATTGACAAGGGGTGGCCGAGCCGATGGTGGTCGCGTCGCTGGCCGTTGTGCTCGCGGCGTGCGGGGGTCAATCCGGGAGCTCGTCCACGAAGCCCACGCCGACGGTGACCCCATATGTTGCCACGGAGTCGGGATTCAGTGCCGTCTTCCCGGCCACCCCGGCCAAGCAAACCCAAAAGGTCAACCAGCCCGGCATCAACGCCGACCTGACGCTGTACACGGCGACCACCAACGACGAGCAGGTCATCGTCGGTTATGAGCCGCTGCCGCTGGCTCCTCAGCAAAGCGAGATCCAGAGTCGACTCGATGCCGGTGTCGCGGGATCCGCCTCCAACACCAACGGAACGGTGCTCTCGAAGAGCAACACGACCTTCCTCGGGCAACCCGCCGAGGACGCCGTGATCCAGGCCCAGGGCGCCGTCGTGCACGAACGGATAGTATTCTTCGGCGCGAAGCTGTACATTTTCGAAGGAATCACGAGGACCACGGATGCGAAGCATCCGGCCTACGACACGCTGCTGGCGACCTTCAAGACCCTCTGACGCGGAGTCCTAGAAATTCAGGAGGAAGACGGGGGCGGCCGCGGCCAGGCCGGCGACGGCCTGCAGCGCGAGCACCAACAGCGCCGATCCTGGCGTTCGCGGCAACCATTTGATGGCGAAGAACGCGATGATCGGGATCTGTCCCGCCATCAGCAATTGCCAGAGATGTGCCGCGGTTCCCTCGTCGGCTTGACGGGCCGTGCCGAATATCGCAATGTGACCCAGGACGAGGGCGAGGGCGGCGATCGACATGGCCAATGGGATCAGGGCCGAGGGTCGCCGCAAGCCGGTGAAGGTCGGGGCTGATCCGCCCATGATCACGCCGCCGGCTTCAAGGGCCGGCGAGCGCCCATCGGGTAGCCGGGCAGCACGCTGCTCCAGTCGATGCCGCGGTTGCGCGCCCGAAAGTAGGTCAGGGCGAAGCGGTCGCACGCGGTCTCGGCCGCGCCTTTTCCGCCACGGACTTCCCGCAGATACCAGTGATAGAACTCGTGACAATAGAGGAAGCGCAGCACCTCGCGACGCGTGCGGAACCGAATGGTCCGGCCGAACCATTGGAAAGCGAGCCGGCGCCCCGGCTTGCGGCGGGCCCGGTAGTAGACCTTCTCGTCCCAGGCGCGAAACGGTTCGGGGACTTGCAGCTCGATCAGCCGGTCCTCATACCAGCAAAAGGCCGCCAGGTGGGGCGCCTGCCGGTAGCGGAGCGGCCGGGCGCTGACGGCGTAGCCCACCGGGGGTGGCAGGTCCGCCAGCCACCGGCGTAGGGTGTTGGCGTCGACGCCGGTGACCCGGGAGCGGAGGGGGATGGAGGCCCAGCTGCGCCGAGGAGGGGAGAGGGCCATCCCAACAAGCTTAAAAGGAATCGGGGGCACCCCGGCCTCATCCAGGCGGTCGTTACACCATTTGTAAGGTTTCGCCGCTCGCTCGCCACAGGTTGTCGCCAGCTCTTCGACGCGACCGCAGCCTTTCCGCCACAGACTGAGGGCTGGTGGAAACGGCTCCCCTGAGCGAACTCGATCTGGCGCGCCTCAAGGCCAGGCAAGCCTCGCGTCCGGCCGTTCACCTGGTCGCATCCGGGGGGCGCCGGCCGTTGCCCAGCTTGCGTGACTCTGTCGGTTGGACCGGGGTCGCCCTGACGCGCGAGCTGAAGATCTGGCA
>VBEQ01000221.1:7493-24662 GCA_005881235.1 Chloroflexota bacterium
CACGTGCTGCTCTTCTTCGGGGCGGCGCGGCTGGCGGCCCGCTTCCGCGATCCGCGGATCCTCGCCGCCGGTTTACTGCTGTTGTGGCCGTTCGAGGCGGCAGGTCACGCCGTTCCGCTGGCGATCGTGATGGACCTCTTTTTGGTCCTGATGACGATGTGGCTGGTCGTCTTCCTCACGACGTCCGCGGATCGGGCCAAGGAGACGATCGCGCGGCAGGGCGCGCTGGCCGCCGTGACCTCGGGGTTGGCGCGGGCGCGCGACGAAGATGGGCTCTTCGCGGAATTGGCCGGCCTCGCGCCGGCGCTCGCCCCGGGCTGCGCCTGGGCGTTCTGGGCCAAGGATCCGACGGGCGACGAGTTTCGCGCGATTCGCTGGGCCGGGCTGAGCGACGGCGAACTTCCCGGATTTACCTTTACCCCGACCCTCGGCGCCGATCCCAGCCAGGCGCTGCTCATCCAGGGCCCGCTTCCGGGCACCAGCTTCGGGGAGTGCACGCTGATCCAGCCGACGGCCGGCGAGGATGGGCTCAACGGCTTGATCACGGTCGCGGGCCACGCCGCGGAGCTCGACGCGCCGACCCAGGGGTTGATCCGTGCCGTCGGCGACGAAATGGGCGCCACCTTGCTGCGGCTGGCGACGCTCGACGAGGAGCGGCAGCAGATCGAGGCGATGGAGCAGGCCAACCGGTTGGCTGGGCTCGCGGCGCCCTACGCCGCTGACCAGCGTGCCGCGCTGGGGGCGATCCGGCCGGCGCTGGCGGACCTTTTGCGCTCCGAGAGCCTGCACCTCGAATGGGTCAAGGGCGACCGCCTGCAGCTGGTCGTCCCCGAGGGCGATCCGCTCCAGGACCACGCGCCCAGCTGGCTGCCGCTCGCCGGCACCCGCAGCGCGGAGGCGCAGCTCGAGGGCCGCGCCCTACGCGAGCCGCTCGCCGGCCGCCGGCCGGAGGATCTGTTCGGCATGCCGGCAGGCTTGCGCCACATCGCGGTCGCGCCCATGCAGTGCGCCGAGCTCGAGGGCACCCTGCAGATCGGGCGCCGCCTGCCGCGCGCCTACGCCGCCAGCGAGGTCCTGGTGCTCCAGCGCCTCGCCGAGCGCCTCGGGGTGTTGTTCGCGGCCGCCACACCGGCGGCCAGCGTCGTAAATTCCACGACAGGGGGAGTCCCGTGATCAAGCAAACGGTTCGAGCGGCGAGTGAGGCCGACGGGCTAGTCAACGGCGAGCGATCAGTACGCGCATCGCGACCTTCCTAATGGTGTTGCTGGTCACGATCATCTTTGCCACCTCAGCGCTGCCCGATGTCGGGCCGACGCTCGCCAAGGTCATCCAGGCGCATCTCTAGCGAAACTCGGGACGGCAGAGCTTCAGGTCCTAGCAGCAGGTTTCTGATGCCTCGTCCTCTGTTTCTCGTTCAGAGAATCTCTGATTTACGACGTTGAATCGAGCGCGGGGCCGGGGCATTCTGGCGGCCAGGGCGGCCCTCTTGGCAAGTGCGACCGGATCGCCTCGCCGACCGCGGTTGCAGCTCTTGGCTTCGATGAACTCCAACGCAATTTCGACTTGTGACTTCTTGATAATCAGGTAGGGGAGCATCGCGACCAGCAGTGGGCGCGCTGGGCCCGCGCTCATGCGAAGGTGGCGCGACGAACGGTGACGGGGATTGCTGGGCTGGGTTGGCTTGGAGAGGTATCCGCCCCAGCGCTGCCGCAGCCACTCGAGGGCCTGAAAGTCGGTATTCGTGAAGACGATCTGCAACGTGTGGTAAGAACGCCCGCGCTGCAAGTAGCGGACGATATTGACGCAACCTTCGCCGTCGAAAAAGCCCGCCGTATACGCAACTTCATGGCTGGGCACTGTCGAAGGACCGTTGTCAGACACGATTAGGACCAGCGGCGGTCTGGTGTCTAGCGAGTTTCCGACTTCCACGTATCCCCCAGCACGCGGACGGGACCCGCGAAATTCTCGGCAATGGCGGCCTGCACGGCTTCGGCAATGGGTGGGCGGAAATCCAGCCGGGGGAGCTGGTCCACCGTCACCCACTGCCAGCCGGCGAGCACAGGATCGCGAGGGTCGAGCACCGGCGCGGCCCCCTCCCCTATCTCTGCCTGAAAAATGAGGTTGATAACATGGCGGTCCGGCGCCAGGCTCTCGCAGACGATGACGAGCGGCCCCACGCGCGCGTCCAGACGGAGCTCTTCCTTGAGCTCGCGGCGCAGCGCCGCGTCGAGCGTTTCGTGGCCCTCCAACCGGCCGCCGGGGAGCACCCAGTAGCGCTGGCCACGCTTGCGATGCTCGACGAGCAGGATCTGCTTCTGGCGGACGATGATCGCCGCCAGCCGCAGCTGCGGCGTCACAGGGTTAAAGGCCTGCACCAGCGACGCGAGACTGACCAGCGATGAGCTCATCGTAGTGGCGGCTCCGGTCGCCTATTCGCGGGGCAGCTGCAGCGTCTGCCCGGGCGTGAGCAGCGGCGTCGACAGCCGGTTGGCCTGGAGGATCGCGTCCACGTGCGCCCGCGGATCACCCCGGTAGTGGGCGGCAACGATGCTCCAGACCGTGTCCCCCGGCGCGACGACCACCCGGTCGCTCGCCTGGGGCCCGCTCCCATAGGCCAGCCGGCCGGTGGCGAGCACGAGCGCGGTGGCGAGGACCAGGATGCGGCCCCAACCGCGGCGGCGCTGGGGTCGCGGATAGCCGTGTCGGGCGCCGTCCTGCACGAACATGCGTTCGTCATGGAACGCTAGCACGAACAGGCGTTCGCGTCAATCCCCTATCCGAACAAGTGTTTGCAAAGGGCGAACGGATGTGCTAGCATGCCCCCGTTTTGAAGAAACGTGGCGGTCAATCGGCCGCCGCCTGGGCGCGAAAAATCACCCGATTCGGCCCGGAAATTACTGTGCTACCATGCTGTGATCGCGGTCTGAACCCCTCCTCTCTCCCCTCCCTGGACGCGCCGCGTGGGACGGCGCCGGGTGCGAGATGATCGGCTCTTGGCCGTCGACATCGGCGTTAAAGGGAGGGGACGATATGCCGGAACCGTTGACCAGCAGGCAGCGGGAGATCCTGGAGTACCTGAGGTTTCGACAGAAGATCCGCAGTTACCCACCAACCGTTCGCGAAATTGGCGAAGCGGTCGGACTCTCTTCCAGCTCAACGGTTCAGAACCACCTCAACACCCTCGAGCGTAAGGGCTACATCCGGCGCGATCCGACCAAGTCGCGCACCATCGAAGTCGTCGATATCGACGAAATGCAGGCCAAGCTGAGCAAGGTCGTAGCGGTCCCTCTGATCGGGCGCGTTGCCGCCGGCCAGCCGATCCTCGCCGAAGAGAACATCGAAGACCACCTGGTCTTCAGCCAGGAACTCGTCGGCTCTGATAATGCCTTCGCGCTCGAGGTGCGCGGGGACAGCATGAAAGACGTCGGCATTCTCCCCGGCGATTTCGTGGTGGTCCGCCCCGGCAAAGATGCGCCCAATGGCAGCATCGTCGTCGCCCGGCTGGAAGACGACCAGACCAACGAGTCCACCGCCACCGTCAAGCGGCTCTTCCGCGAGGCCAACCGGGTGCGACTGCAAGCCGAGAATCCGGCCTACGAGCCGATCTACAGCACCGCCGCCCAGCTCGAGGGACAGGTGGTCGCGGTCGTGCGACTGCTGCGCTGATCGTTTAGGTCAGGCGCTGCGATCCACGCCGGGAAAGCGGAAAGGGTCGAACTTCGTCAGCAGCCGTCGCGGTAAGGCGCCGCGCATCAGCACCCCGTCGCCGCGATAATCGACCGCCTCCACGTTGCCGTGGGCATGGAATTCCGCCTGTCGGGCGTGCTCGCTGTAGGGCAGAAGCACCTCGATGGGGACCATTTCTCCGGGCAAGGCCTGGGCGATGGCGCGGCCCAGCGGCTCCAGTCCCGTCTTTCGTAGGGCGGAAATCGGCACCACGGCGAGATACGGCGACCAATCCTCGGCGAGCAGCTGGTCGACAGCCGACGGGCTCAGCTGATCCACCTTGTTGAGCGCCAGAACCTTCGGCTTCTCGAGCGCGCCCAGGTCCTGCAGCGTTTCGTGCACCGCCTCCATCTGGTCGCGTCCGTTGTAACGCGTGGCGTCGAGCACATGGAGCAGGAGATCGGCCTGCTGCACCTCTTCGAGCGTGGCCTTGAAGGCGGCCACCAGATCGGTGGGCAACTTCTGGATGAAACCGACGGTGTCGGTGAAGAGCACTTCGCGCCGGTTGGGCAGCCGCACCAGGCGGGTCGTGGGGTCGAGGGTGACGAATAACGCGTCGTCCACCTGTACCTGCGCGTGGGTTAGCGCGTGGAGCAAGGTGGATTTGCCGCTGTTCGTGTAGCCGACGATGGCGACCACCGGATAGGCGACGCGCCGGCGTCCCTCACGGCGCAAGGCGCGCTGCTTGCGGATCTCCTTGATGTCCCGGTCGAGCTCGCGGATGCGATGGCGAATGCGCCGCCGGTCGCTCTCGAGCTTTTGCTCGCCGGGGCCGCGGGTGCCCACGCCTGCGCCCAGGCCCGAGAGGTCGCGACCACCCTGGAGGCGGGGCAGGAGGTGATGCAGCTGCGCGGCCTCCACCTGCAGGCGGCCCTCCTTGGTGCGGGCGCGCTGGGCAAAGATGTCGAGAATCAATTCGGTGCGGTCGATCACCTTGACATCGAGCTTGCGCTCGAGGTTGCGCTGCTGGCGCGGGGACAGTTCCTCGTTGAAGACCAACAGGTTGAAATCGGCCTCGTGTTTCAGCGCGTGCAGTTCCTCGACCTTGCCCTTTCCCAGGAAGAGCGCGGGATCGGGTTTTGGGCGGCGCTGCGTGTTGGTACCAACCACGATCACGCCAGCCGTTCTCGCCAGCTCGCTCAGCTCGAGCATCTGCTCTTCCACGGCGGCCAGCCCCTGGTCCTCGTAATCGAGCGACATCAGGTAGGCACGCTCGTGCCTGCCATTGGAATTCCGGATCAACTCGCCTCTGCCGCCATGATACCGGCGCCAAGTCGCGCGATCGCCAGCTCCAGATCCGGTGGAATCCAGGTCACGCGCGAGTCGGCCTTAAACCAGGTCAGCTGACGCCGGGCATACTGGCGGACCTGGCGCACGGTCGAGACGCGCGCCGCCTCGAGCGACAGCGCCCCGTCGATGAAGGCTGCTATCTCGGGATAGCCGTGGCCGAGGCGTCGCAGATCCGCCCCGGGAAAGTCGCGGCGAACACGTCGCACCTCGTCGACAAAACCTTCGTCGATCATCCGTTGCACGCGCGTCTCGATCCTCCGATCGAGCTCCGCGAGTGGCACGTCCAGGCCGAGCACGGTGATCGACCAGGGTGGCGGGTTCGAGGTACGTGCCTCGGTGGGAGGCCGGCCGGTGGCGGCGTGAATCTCGAGCGCGCGGATCAGGCGCCGCGGGTTGCGGCGCGCGCGATCGGCGGCCGCGGGATCGATCCGCCGGAGCTCGGCGTCGAGCGCATCCGCACCCTCCTCGTCGAGGCGCTGCTCGAGCGCCGCTCGGAAGGCCGGGTCGGGCGGCGTGCCGCCGAGATTCCAACCGTCGAGCACGGCGCGGAGGTAGAGACCCGTCCCGCCCTGAAGCACCGGTAGTTGCCCGCGTCCGGCGATCTCTGAAATCGTCCGAAGCGCGACCCGCTGGTAGTCGGCGACGGTAAACGGCTCGTCGGGGTCGACGATGTCGATGCCATGCAGGGGAACACCTCGCAGCTCGGCTCGGGTTGGTTTATTGGTGCCAATGTCGCAGTGGCGAAAGACCTGGCGCGAATCCATCGACACCAGCTCGCCGTTCAGCCGCTCGGCGACGCGGATGGCCAGCTCGGTCTTGCCGCTCGCCGTCGGCCCGACGATTGCCACCACGCGCAGCCTGGCTACGGCCGTTTGAACAAGCGCCTCAACTGGTCATCCGGCAGGATCAGGGTCGTTGGCCGGCCGTGCGGGCAGCTGATCGGCTCCTCGGTCGTGGCCAGCGAGCTCAGCAGTTGGCGCGCGGATTCTGGTGTCATCGCGTCGCCGAAGCGGACCGCGCTGTGGCACGCCAGCATCGCCGCCGTCTCGCGCAAGCGGCGATCGGGGGTTCGCTCGCCGAGCAGGTCCGTGAGGAGCAGCTCGAGCACGCGCCCAACGCGACCTTCCGGCATCTCGGCCGGCGCCGCGCGAACTCGAATCGTGTGCGGCCCGAAGCGCTCCCCCTCGAATCCGAGCGTGTCCAGCCACGACTCGTGTTCCTCGAAGGCCGCGATCTGGCCGGGCGTCAGGTCGAGGACATGTGGGATCAGCAGCAGCTGGCTCGACGGCTGCCGCTGCTCGAGGCGGCGCACGATCCGGTCGAAGAGCACCCGCTCGTGGGCGGCATGCTGGTCGATCAACACAACCGCGCGCGGCGCCTCCGCCACCAGGTAGCCGCGCAGCAGCTGCCCGATGTACTCCAGCGGCGGCAGCCGCGGGCCAACGTCTCTCCCCTCTACGCCCTCGGTCCACCTCGCTTCTTGGCTCTCGATCCCCTCCCCAGCCTGTGGGAGAGGGCTAGGATGAGAGCTCGTCTCCCGCAACTCGAGCAGCGGTCCACCGGTTGCCGACTGCAGCTCGTAGATCGGGCTCTGCCGAAGGGCGTGGTAGCAGGCGCGCTCGACTGCCCCGAAGATGGCGCCCTCGTTGCGAAAGCGGACCTCACGCTTGGTGGGATGAACGTTGACGTCGACCTCGGCGGGATCCACCCGCAGGTCGAGTACCGCGAGCGGGAACCGATCGGGCTGGCGCAGCCCCAAGTAGGCCTGCTCAACAGCAAAGGCCAGGTTGCGGTGGTGGATGCGACGCCCGTTGAGCAGGATCACGACGTGCCCGCGACTGGCCCGGTGCAGCGCCGGCGGACTGATCAGACCGGCCACGATTCCATCGTCGACCGCGAGCATGGAGGCGGCCGTCGGCGCGTCGTAGACGGCGGCAAAGGCCGCGCGCCGGTCGCCGGTTCCAGGGGTTTCCAGGACGCGCCGGATGTCGACGTCGAGGATGATCCCCACGGTCGGATTCGCCAGAGCCAGTTCGCCGACGAGTCGCACGATGACCGCGGTTTCGGTGGCGGGTTGCTTGAGGAATTTGAGACGGGCCGGGGTGTTGAAGAACAGCCGGCTGACGCTCACCCGAGTCCCTAGCGGACTTCCGACCGGACCGGCAGCAACGTGCGACCCACCCTCGACCATTACGCGGTACCCCTCTCCCCCATCGCCCGTCCGGCTCACGGCTTCTACCCGGGCGACTGCGGCGATGCTTGCCAGCGCCTCACCTCGGAATCCGAGGGTGCGAATCGTTCGCAGGTCGTCGAGCGAGCGAATCTTGCTCGTGGCGTGCCGCAAAAACGCGAGCGGCAGGTCGACCGGGGCCATCCCCTCGCCGTCGTCGACAACCTCGATCAGGCCCTGCCCGGCGGCCTCGATCCTCACCTGGATCCGTGATGCGCCCGCATCGATCGCGTTCTCCACCAGCTCCTTGACCACTGCCGCGGGGCGATCGACCACCTCCCCGGCGGCGATGCCATCGGCGACCGTTGCCGGCAGGATCGTGATCCGGGCGGGCTCGAGACCGGTCTCAGCGCGTGACATGCTCTCCCTGCCACGCATAGAGCTTTTCCAGCGCTTCGCGCGGCGACAGGCGCTCCAGGTCGAGCTGCTTGAGCTCGGCGACCACCGGGTGATCCAGCGGTAGGCTGAGCTGCGCGCTCGCCTCCGGCCGTTCCAGCGGCCGCTGCCCCTCCAGCTCGGTGAGCACCTGGCGGGCGCGCACCACCACCTGGCGCGGAAGGCCGGCGAGTTCCGCGACATGAATGCCGTAGCTGCGGTCGGCGCCGCCCGCCACGACCTGGTGCAGGAAGATGACGCGCTCGCCTTCTTCGCGGACTTCCATCCGGAAGTTGCGCAACCGTGGCAACCGTTGGGCTAGCGCGGTCAGCTCGTGGTAATGGGTGGCGAACAGCGTCAGCGAGCGCAGCTGTGGAGCATCGTGCAGGTACTCGAGAATGGCCTGCGCGATGCTGACGCCGTCGTAGGTGCTCGTGCCGCGGCCCACCTCATCGAAAATGAGCAGGCTGCTCGGCGTCGCGTGCGCGAGAATGTGGGCGGTCTCCACCATCTCGACCATGAAGGTCGACAGGCCGCGGGCCAGCTCGTCGTGTGCGCCGACGCGCGTGAAGATCCGGTCGCACAGCCCGATCACGGCACGGCCGGCCGGAACGAAGCTGCCCACCTGGGCCAGCAACACGATGATGCCGGCCTGGCGAAGGTAGGTCGACTTGCCTGCCATGTTCGGGCCGCTCAGGAGCACAACCTGTTGGTCGCCGGGGTCGAGCCGTAGATCGTTGGGGACGAAACGGCCGGGCCCGAGTGCGGCCTCCACCAGAGGGTGCCGGCCATCGACGATCTCGATCCCCGGCTGATCCTGCAACACGGGTCGCACCCAACGGTGTCGCGCCGCCACGGTGGCGAGCGCGGCGACGGCATCGAGCCGACCGAGCCAGGCGGCGGTTTCGAGCAGGTCCTTGCCGGCCGCGGTGATCCGCCCGCAGAGCTCGCTGAAGAGCGCATGCTCGCGCGCGACCATCGCGCTCTTCGCGTTGAGGACCAGTGACTCCTTTTCCTTGAGCTCGGGCGTGACGTAGCGCTCGCCGTTGACGAGCGTTTGCTTGCGCACGTACTCGGCAGGGATCGCCTCGCGATTGGCGTGGCTGATCTCGAGGTAATAGCCGAACACCTGGTTGAATCCGACTTTGAGCGACCGGATACCCGTCCGCTGGCGTTCGTTCTGCTCCAGGCCGCCGATCCAGTCGCGGGCGGCCCGCGATCCGTCGCGAAGGCCGTCGAGTTCGGCGTCGTACCCTGGCTTGAAGACCCCGCCGTCTTTCAGCGTCGCCGGAACATCGTCGACCAGCGCCCGCCCAAGGAGATCGTGGAGCTCCTCTTCGGATGGCGAGGGCAGCGAGCCGGCCAGCTCCGGCCATTTGGCGGCCGTCCGCCGCACGCCCGGCAGCGCGACCAGCGCCTTGAGCAAGCCGTACAGGTCGCGTGGGGTGGCGACCCCTTGCCCGGTTCGCGCGGCGATGCGATCCAGGTCCGGCAAGCCGCGCAACGCGGCTTGCAGCTGGCCGCGCGCCAGCGGATCCTCGACGAGCAGGCTCACGCGGTCGAGCCGGTCATCGAGCGGCGCCCGGTTCCGCAACGGCTGGTCGAGCCAGCGCCGAAGCTCGCGGGCACCCATCGTCGTGGTTGCCTCGCGCACCATCATCCCGATGAGGTCGTCTCCCGATGACGCGCGCTCGGCAGCCAGGCCCAGGCTTTTGCGCGTCGGCGGGTCGAGATGCATGTAGGCCCGGGGATGCTCGGCATGCAAGCGGAGCAGCCCGGGCTCCAGGCGCAGGTGGGATCGCTCGGCGTGGCGTAACAGGGCTTGGGCGGCCGCCAGCGCCTCCGGCCACTCGTCGCAGCCGAAGGCCGCCAGGGTTTCGACGCCGAGCAGAGTCTGCAGGCGCTCGACGGCCGCGCGGGCATCAAAGTCGAGTGGATCGGCCCAGCTGACCGGGGTCGTCCCGACCAGCGCGAGCAGGCGCGGCCGATCCCCTTCGGACGCGACCAGCTCCGCCGGTCGCAGCCGGGTCAGCTCATCGCGAAGCGCGTCTTCGGTCGGCTCGACGCGCAGCAACGCGAGCTCGCCGGTGGAACAGTCCAGCGCCGCGATGCCGTGGTAGTGCGACCGCAGGCAGACCGCGACCGCGTAGTTGGTGCCGCCACCCTCGAGATAGGCATCCTCGACGACGGTGCCGGGCGTCAGCACCCGGACTACCTCGCGCCGAACCAGGCCGCGCGCTTCCCCGGCCGCCTCGACCTGGTCGCAGAGGGCCACCTTCAGCCCGGCGCGCAGCAGCTTTCCGACATAGCTCTCGTAGGCGTGGTAGGGAACGCCCGCCATCGGATAGCGCTGCCCCTTGCCGAGCTCGCGCGAGGTGAGCGTGATGCCTAAAAGCGGGGCCGCCCGTTCGGCATCGTCGCCGAAGGTTTCGTAGAAGTCGCCCAAGCGGAAGAGCACGATGGCGTCGGGGTGCTCGCGCTTGACCGCCTCGTACTGCTCGAGGACGGGCACCGGCTTCAGGGGGTTCGCCTAATTGAGAACCTGGCCTCGAAGTTGCCAGGCGGTGGCGTGCTCGATGGACACTCGACGGACGGTGCCGACCTGCGCGCCCAGGGGCGCCGCACCGATCACCACCCGGTTCTGCCGGGTCCGCCCCGTGGCCTCCCCGTTCTCGGCTCGCTCAACCAGCACCTCGACCGTCCTGCCCAGCCAGCGTCGGTTCGCAGCTTCGGCGATCCGCCGCTGGGCCTCGAGCAGCACGTTGATGCGGCGTTTCTTTTCGGCAGGCGCCACATCGTCCGCCTGGCGGGCCGCCGTCGTGCGTGGTCGCGGAGAAAAGCCCTGGATGTGGACGACGTCGAACTTGATTTCTTCCAGCAGGGCCAGTGTTCTCTGGAATTGCTCCTCCGTCTCACCCGGATAGCCAACGATGACATCGGTCGAGACGGAGAGGTCGGGGATGACATTGCGGGCGTGGGCGATGATCGCACGGTACTCGTCGACCGTGTAGCGACGGCGCATCTGCTTGAGGATGGCGTCGTCGCCGGACTGGAATGGCAGGTGCAAATGCTCGCAAACCCGCGGTAGGTCCCGGATCGCAAAGAGCAGGTCGTCGTGGACGTGGCGCGGATGGGACGTCAAAAAACGCACCCGCCAGATGCCGGGCACCCGTTCCACGGCTTCCAGGAGGGCGGCCAGCCCGGCCTTGGTGTCCGGGTCGCGATAGGAGT
Source organism: Chloroflexota bacterium (assembly GCA_005881235.1). Classification (GTDB taxonomy): domain Bacteria; phylum Chloroflexota; class Dormibacteria; order CF-121; family CF-121; genus CF-13. Next base: position 18,346 of record VBEQ01000221.1, read on the forward strand.
TGACCGTCTGGCCAAGCAGGGTAACCTCGCGCACGCCCTGGTCGGCAAAGCGGCGCACGTCATCGACGACGTCCTGCAACGGACGGCTACGCTCGGTGCCGCGAACGAATGGCACGATGCAGAAGCTGCAGACCTCGTTACAGCCGAAGATCACCGGCACATACGCGGTGAGCCCGTGCTGCAAGGCCACCCCACCGGTCTGGGCCGGGTCCGTCTCGTACTCGCCTTGTAGGTCCTCGATGAAAGCCTCGTACTGGCGCATATCAAAGCGGTAGTCGAGGTCGGGCAGCCGCTCGTAGAGGCGGTCCTTTTCCTTGTTGGCCATGCAGCCGGTCATGGCGATGGCGCGACCGGGACGCGCCCGCTTCCAGGCCTTCAGCTCGCGGAACCTTCCATACGCCTTTTGTTCGGCGTTCTGACGGACCGAGCAGGTGACGAGGATCGCGAGGTCGGCCTGGTCGAGGTCGGCGACGGCGCTGAAGCCGGCGGCCGTCAACCCTTGCGAAAGATAGTCCGCGTCCGACTCATTCATCTGGCAGCCGCTCACCCAGAGGTGAAAACGCTGACCGGAGGGTGGGCGCTTGTGCCCATTCGGTCGCGGCCGCCGGAAACTCAGCGGCTCGAGGGGTAGCGGTGCGCCGGGAATCCGGAGGCGGGGCGGGGCGGCCGGTTCAGGCATCGACCGAGTCTAGCGGGACTCGACCAGCAGACGGATCCCGGTCCGCTCCTCACCTTCGATGGTGATGTCGATGAAGGATGGGATGCAGACCAGGTCGAAGCCGCCGGCCGCGACGTAGCCGCGCGAGATGGCAATCGCTTTCACCGCCTGGTTGATGGCACCGGCGCCGATCGCCTGCACCTCGACGCGGCTCTGGCTGCGGACGACGCCGGCGATCGCCCCGGCGACAGCGACGGGTTTCGATGTGGCCGAAACCTTCAGGATCTCAATCGCGGCCCGGGCTGTACGGGGGACGCCAGCAGCCGGGCTGGCCGATAACGTCTTCTCCCCTGTCGAGCCGTTCGATGGCGGTGTGCTGGTTTCCAGAGTGTCCATCTATTCTATCGAGGCATGGCGACCGAACGTTTGATTGCCCCCCGACACCTTAACCCCCAGGGCAGGGGTCGTCAAGCCGCTAGGCGACCTCGACCTCCCGATCCAGGCGCTCGATCCCGTCCGCCTTGCCCGAAAGGGCATCGATCCGGACCAGCACGGAGTTGAACTGGACCGGTCCATCGGCCACTTTGAAGCGGTACGGGACCCCCGTCAGGAAGCGCTGGAGGCTGGCCTCCTTGTCCATCCCGATCACGGAGTCGCGTGGCCCGACCATCCCCAGGTCGCTGACGAAGGCGGTGCCACCGGGAAAGATCCGGGCATCGGCGGTGGGAACGTGCGTATGGGTCCCGAAGACGAAGCTGGCGCGGCCGTCCAGGTACCAGCCCATGGCGATCTTCTCCGAGGTCGCTTCCGCGTGGACATCCATCAGCCGGAGCTTGGTCCCCGGCCCCTGGCGCAACACCTCGTCGGCCGCCTTGAAGGCCGAATCGATGGGCGGCATGAAGAGCTGGCCCTGCACGTTGCCGATCAGGACCTGGCCCTTCTCCCCCAGGTCGTGACAGAACCAGCCGCGCCCCGGCGCCCCGGAGGGATAGTTGTGCGGGCGGAGAATCGGTCGATGCTCGTCGAAGCCGGTCATCATCTCGCGCTGGTCCCAGATGTGGTTGCCGGAGGTGAGCACGTCGATCCCAAGGCTGAACAGGTCGTCCGCGATCTTCGGCGTCAGGCCGAAGCCGCCGGCGGCGTTCTCGCCGTTGGCGACCACCAGGTCGATGACGAACTCGCGGCGTAGCTGTGGTAGGAGACGGGCGACGGCCTCGCGTCCGGGGCGCCCGATGATGTCGCCGATCGCCAGCACGGTCACGACCATTGGCCGATCGTAGCAAGGCGGTCGCGATCGAGGCGTTGCTCCGCGGCCTCCCCACCTTGACGATTGGCGCCACCTTCAACCAGTTTCGGGACACCGGCACGGACGACCTCCCGGATGCGCCCGCGATCCGGCTCGCCAATCTGGGGCTCTACCTCGAGGAACGGCGGGCGGCCGATGTCCTCGCCGTTGGGGAAGCGGCCGGCTACCAGGGCATGCGCTGGTCGGGCATCGCCTTCACCAGCGAGTTCGACCTGCTGCGCTGGGGCGATCCCTATCGGCGATCGAGCCGCCGCCCCCGGCCGTGGAAAGAGCCCTCCGGGACGATCGTTCACGGCGTCCTCGAAGAACTCGGCGCCGAGCGGCGTGTGATCCTCTGGAACACGGTCCCCACGCATCCACATCTGGCGGGCAAGCCGCTGTCCAACCGCCGGCCGGCGCGCGAGGAGATCGCGGCCGGCCGTGTGCTTGTCGACCGCCTGATTGAAATCGTGCAGCCGCGCATCCTCGTTGGTGTTGGTCGCATCGCCTGCCAGGCGCTCCCCGAGGCCAGGTACGTCCGGCATCCGGCGCAATCCGGGGCGACCGCCTTTCGCCTCGGAATGCGCGCCGCCCTAAAGAGCGTGCGCTAGGTCAGCCTAGAAGTCCGCGCCTCGGCTGGGCGCTGGGTTCATCCAGCAGCCTGGCACACTCCTTGCGTAGAGCTCTCCAACCCATCGAGGTCGTGACCTCTGGCGGTTTTTTCGGTGGCGCCTCACGAGCGACCACTTGAATCTGGTCCGCCTGCGGGACACGGTCAATGAATGCCTCCACGATCATCCAACGCGCCCACACTTGCTTCGGTCCAAGCTTTGCCAACGGATGATCGCTGGAGTAGTGCTGACGGAACGTTCGTCCACGGTCATCGATCAATTCGAGGATCGGAAAGTCACCAAGTCGGTGATGCGAGACGGCAAGCGTCCGGAGTCGCACCTTCCGACCATCTTCGAGAAGCAGCAAGAAGACATCGCCGGCTTGAACGGGACATGGGATGCGGCGGGGACGCCGTACCTTGACGGCCGCCTTCTGCGGTCCGAGCAACTGTGCCCGTAACTTCGTCAGAGCGGTCGCTCGCTTCCGACGCTGCGGATCCTCCCACATGTGAAGATCGCCGCCGGCATCGATCGCCGCGATCGTGCTGTCGCGCACCGAGGGTTCGAGTCGACCAAGCTGCATCTGGGTGGCAGCCAGTCCAGTCCAGAAACAAACCCGATTATCGGGATCCGTGACCGCGTGAGCAAAGCGCCGGAGAACCTTCTGTGTCGCCTCGGCATCCGGAACGCCATCCTCGAGCAGTTCTCGATACTCGCCCCTCACGTCGGACGCGAGATCGTTACTAAAGATGCCGGTGCCCCAGGTACCCACGCACTCAAAGCGTAGCGATCTGGCCGCGCGGAGATTCGAACTCGGGTGTGGCCGCCTAAAAGAAAAGGCGGCCCCGGCGGGGGTCGCCTCTTCTCGTTACTTCGCGAATTCGACGATGCGGGTTTCGCGGATGACGGTGACTTTGATCTGGCCCGGATACTGCAGTTCGCCCTCAATGCGCTTGGCGATATCACGGGCGAGGATCTGGGCGCGGCTGTCGTCGATCGTGTCGGGCTTGACGATGATCCGGATCTCGCGACCTGCCTGAATGGCAAAGGATTTCTCGACACCTTCGAAGGAGTTGGCGATTCCCTCCAGCTTCTCGAGCCGCTTGATGTAGGTCGTCAGGGTTTCCCGTCGAGCGCCCGGGCGGGCCGCCGAAACGGCGTCGCAGGCGACGGTGAGGATGGCTTCCAGGCTGGTGGGCTCGACGTCCATGTGGTGGGCGGCGACTGCGTTCACCAGGATCTCTGGTCTCCCCAGCCGCCTGAGGAGCTCTCCGCCGATGATGGCGTGCGAACCCTCGACCTCGTGGTCGATCGCCTTGCCGATGTCGTGCAGCAGGCCGGCTTCGCGAGCGAGCGTCACGTCGGCGCCGATCTCGGCCGCCGCCATGCCGCAGAGGAAGGAGACCTCTTTGCTGTGGGTCAGGACATTCTGTCCGTAGCTGGTCCGGAAGGCCAGCGTTCCCAGCAGTTTGATGAGCTCCGGGTGGAGCCCTGTGACTCCGGTCTCGAACATCGCCTGTTCGCCTTCTTCCCGAATCCGGTTCTGCACGTCATTGCGAGCCTTGGTCACCATCTCTTCGATCCGAGCCGGATGGATCCGGCCGTCGACCAGCAGATGATTGAGGGCCACCCGCGCCACCTCGCGGCGGACCGGGTCGAAGCCACTCAGAATGACGGCCTCGGGTGTGTCGTCGATGATCAAGTCGACCCCGGTCGCGTGTTCAAGGGCCCGAATATTGCGGCCCTCCCGACCGATAATGCGGCCCTTCATCTCGTCGCTGGGGATTGCCACCACCGACACCGAGGTCTCGGCGGTTTGTTCGGCGGCGACCCGCTGCATCGCGGTTACCAGGATGTTGCGCGCGCGCTTTTCGCTTTCCTCTTTGACGATCGCTTCGCCATCGCGAATCTTCTGCGCGATCTCCTGATTGAGTTCCTTTTCAAGGTTGGTGAGGATCGTCGTCCTCGCCTCGGCCCGCGTCATTCCCGAGATCCGCTCGAGCTCTTTGACCTGCTCGGCGAGAGCGTCATTGACGCGTTCCCTGGTCCTCCCGATTTCCAACTCTTTCTGCGTGATTCCCTGTTCCTTCCGGTCGAGATCTTCGAGCTTGCGATCGATCGACTCTTCTTTCTGCTGGACCCGGCGTTCCGAACGCTGGAGTTCAGCACGTGCGTCGCGTACCTCCTGTTCCAGGCTCAGGCGGATGCGGTGGGCTTCCTCTTTGGCCTCGAGGACCATCTCCTTCATCTGGGTCTCGGCGTCCGACAGCAGCTTTTCCCGCTCCGCGTTGGAGACGAGATCCCGCTCCCGGTTCCGATTGCCGACCCAGAGGTAGGCGACGAGGGCTCCCACAAGCGCACTCACCATGACCCCAACGACCAGGAGTAATGGACTGGGCATAGTTACACCTCGCTTATGGACTTGTGAAGGTTCTTCGCACCGCGTGTGAACGCGGCGGGACTAGTCGTTAAAGAGCGACAGAATCTTGACTATTTTAGTCGCGAATCTGGGGACTGTCAAACCGGCCGGAGACTTCCCACTCGGCGCTCAGGAGGCGGCAGACCCGGTACACCAAACCACCGCTGAAGCCCCGCCGGCTGAGGCGGGGGCCGACGTAGGCGACCAGGGCCTGAGCATCGGCGAGTCGCCGGGTGGAGATCAGGCTGCGTCCCAGGGCCAGCGCCTGCTCCGCCTCGACCTCGGCGTCGACCGTCTCAAGAGCTGGCCCGGCCGTCGCCTCATCAACTCCCTTGGCTCGCAATTCCTGGGCGATGAGCGCGTGCCCCCGACCCCTGGTCCGGCGTCGTACCAGCGCGGCGGCGTACTCGCGATCATCGAGGTACCCGTCACTCTCGGCCCGGTCGAGCGCGGCGTCCACCGCGGCGTCAACGTATCCCAGACGGAGGAGGCGCTGCCGCAAGGCCGCCCGCGACTGCGGCTGGCGGGCCAGCCGCTTGATCGCCTCGGTGTAGGCCACCTGGGCACTCTCCGGTTCGCGCGCGGTCGGCGTCGCGCGCCGGCCGCCCGATCTCACGCCGGCTGCAGGATCTTCTCGGCCGCCTTGCCCTTCAACTGCGCGATCAGCTCTTCGCCGAGTTTCGTATTCGCCTTGAGGAACCCGACGGTCTGCTCGCGACCCTGGCCGAGCCGCTGGCCGTTGCAGGAGAACCAGGAACCGGCCTTTTCCACCAACGCCCCATCGACTGCGGCGTCGAGCACGCTGCCCCAGTAGGAGATCCCCTCGTTATAGAGGATGTCGAACTCGGCCGACCGAAACGGCGGCGCGACTTTGTTCTTGACGACCTTGACCTTCACCCGGTTGCCGGTGACGTCTAGCCCGTTCTTGATCGAATCGACCTTGCGGATGTCGAGGCGCACCGAGGCATAGAACTTCAGCGCCCGACCGCCGGTCGTCACCTCGGGATTGCCGAACATGATGCCGACCTTTTCGCGCAGCTGGTTGATGAAGATCACCGAGGTGCTGGACTTGGAGATGGCGCCGGTCAGCTTGCGCAGGGCCTGCGACATCAGGCGGGCTTGCAGGGCAACGTGGCTATCCCCCATCTCGCCGTCGATCTCGGCTTTCGGCACCAGCGCCGCGACCGAGTCGACGACGATCACGTCCACTGCCCCCGAACGCACCAGGACGTCGACGATCTCGAGTGCCTGCTCACCGGTGTCCGGCTGAGAAATCAGCAGATCTTCCGTCTTGACCCCGATATGTCCGGCGTAGACCGGGTCCAGGGCGTGCTCGGCGTCGAT
>VBEQ01000222.1 GCA_005881235.1 Chloroflexota bacterium
GGATCGCGGGCCTGGACCTGCTCGGGCAGATCGGCGTTCGATGCGCCGTCATCCCCCACTACAACAACCAGGAGGGTGGCACGCACGATACCCGCTTCTGCTACATGGGCGAGGAACGGCTACGCCGGCTCGAAGCGCTGCTGCCCGACGATGTCCTGATTCTCGGCATCGACGAGTACACAGCGTGCATCATCGACGTCGAGGCGCAATCCGTGAGCGTCCGCGGACGCGGAGGGATCACGGCCCGCCGGCGCGGTTCGGAACGCGTGTGGACCCGGACAACGTTTGCCCTCGCTGAGCTGCGTGACCCGTCCAATACGACGTCTGCC
>VBEQ01000223.1 GCA_005881235.1 Chloroflexota bacterium
TCCTCCTCTCGATGCGGGGCGAGGCGAGGCGTGAGCAGCGCTTCCGCGAAGCCGATCGTCTGCGTGCCATTCTTGCGGATTGCGGTGTCGAGGTACAGGACACCCCGGCCGGGACGGAATGGTCCCTGGTCAACGCTTGAATGGCAGCATCAGACTCGCTTCACCCCGAGCGGGAGCGCATCGCCGACGAGCGCGAACGCATCGCCAACGAGCGCGATCGCGTTGCCGATGAGCGTGATAGCGTCGCGGATCAGAGGGAGGCAGCAAGCGACACGCGCGACCTCGATCTCGATGAGAAGGAACGGCGATTGGCGAACCTCGCGTCGGTGCTCGACGAGCGTGGGCGAGCCCTGCGTGAAGCAGTCCCCGACATGGTCAGGCGTCAGCAAGAGGCGATCGATCGCAGCCGGGACGTCCTCAAGCGCGCTGAGCAGCGGTTAGTGCGGGCGGAGGCATCGCTGCAGCGATCGCGCGGAGCCATGCAGCGGGATGACGCCGAGATTCAGCGGGAAGTGGCGTCGTCGGACGAGGATAAGTCAGCGGAGCGCAGCGGGACCTGAGACGGGCCGCTTACTGCGGCTTCTGGCTGCGACTGTAGGGCGAACGCTGCTCACTCGTGGTGAGCCGCGCAAGCGCCGACTCTTCGCCGAGATACTTGCTCAGGCGCTCGACGTGCTCGACGGGCACGAAGACTCGGTGGCCGTCGGCATAGTCCAGTTGAAAATACTGGGCACTCGTGCCGTCGGTGGCCTCGAGCAACCGAGTTCCCACGTAACGGCTGAGGCCGTGCGTGGTGTGGAGTACAAGCTCACCGGGATTGAAGGGGGAAGCGAATTTCGCTGGCAACTTCGTCAATTGTACCCGTCCTCGATCCAACCCAAACACGTGACTCAGGGGACGTCGGTGGCGGCGGGCGGTGCCGCGGTCCGGGTTGCGCCGGCGCTGGCCACGATCACGAGTCCGATGGCAACGACATCACGCAGCGAAAGCTGCTGGCCGAGGAAGAGAAAGCCGGCCGCCGCGCCCACCGCCGGCTCCAAGCTCATCAGGATGCCGAAGAGTTGTCTCGACAGACGGCGCAGCGCGGCGAACTCGAGCGAGAACGGGATGGCGGATGAAAGGATGGCGACAACCAGCCCAATGCCGAGGTTGCGCACGTTGAGAAGCGCGCCTCCGGCGCCCGCGATGCCGAAGGGCACCAGCGCCAACGCGCCGACAGCGAGCGCGAACGCCAGGCCGTCTCCACCGGGAACCAGCCGCCCCACCCGTTGGCTGATGACGATATAGGAGGCCCAGCCCGCGGCTGCCCCCAGCGCGAAGAGCAGGCCGAGCGTCGTTACCGCGCCGCCGCTGAACGAAAGCAGCGCCACGCCGGCGGCGGCCATCGCCGCCCAGGCGAGGTCGAGTGGCCGGCGCGAACCAGCGATCGCGACGCCCAGGGGCCCGACGAACTCGACCGTGACCGCCACCCCGAGCGGGATGCGCGCGATCGCCTCGTAGAAGCACAGGTTCATCCCCGCGACGATCAGGCCGAAAAGCACGATCGCCCGCCACTGCCGGGCGTCGAATCGAGGCCATCGCGGGCGCGCGATCGCCAGCAGGATGCCGGCCCCGAACGCGACCCGCACGAACACCGTGCCGGCCGGACCAAGAAAGGCGAACAGGTGCCGGGCGACGGTCGCCCCCACCTGGACCGACGCGATCGCGCCGAGGGCGTAGGCGATGCCCCGAGACGGCCTCACCTCACGGGCTGTTGCGCCGGCACAATAGGTATTCCTGCCGATGCAGCGACGACGAGCGACTGCGACGCTGTGTGAGGAACGGAAGAATAGGCCCTCGTACCGGGTGCAAGGCAGGGGGTGGCATTTTTTGGCCATGGGGCATGACGGCGGGGCGTCGCCGCCGGGTGTCGACCTGGCGGAAGGCGGGGCGTCTGGACCGGCCGGCCTCGAGCACTTGACGCCGCGACAGATCGAGGTGTTGCGGCTGGTGGCGAGGGGAATGACCAACAACGAGATCGCCGAGGCGCTCTTTCTCAGCCGCCGAACGGTCCACGCGCATTTGCGCTCGATTTTTCATAAGCTCGGCGTCGGGCACCGAAGCGCCGCGACTCGCTACGCCATCCAGCACGGATTGCTCTGATCAGCTCAGGAAGTAGCCGAGTTCGTAGGCGAAGGTGTCGTGGTGGAGCTTGAGGCACTCGATGATGGTCTGGCCGTCGAACTCGCGAACGTCATAGGCACAGAGGATCACCATCGGAAACCGTTTGGCCAGTGCACCGCATTGGTGCTCGAAGCTCAAAAAGGCCGGAACCGATTGGACCGCCGCCAATCCCGCGACCGGCTCACCTAGAAAGCGAAATGGTCCGGGCCGCTGCCGGGTGATATCGATGAAAATACCTTCGAGGAGCGAAATGAATTGTTCGGGCGACACGGGCGGAACAGTCAACATGCGCAGCTGACCGCTGCGCTCCGCCGCCGCGACGTCGACGCTCTCGCGTCGAAGGGCCTGGAGGTAATGCTCTCGGGCTTCGGGCAGCGCGAATAGGACGCTGGCCTGACCGGACTGGATGCCGTCACGCAGAAACGGAAGACCCAGGCGAAGGCGGCCGGCGTCGCTGCTGTAGAAACTCCCCAGATGACTCCCGAGGCCGATGAACATATTTTCCAGCGAGATCGCGCGCGGCAGGCCCGTCGTCGTCCGCGAGGGGCCACCTTGCTCAGGTCCCATGAAGCGCAGCAGGTCCTCCTCCTTGAAGCGGCGTGCTCGCCGCCGCCCCACGCGGCTGGCCGGCAAGAGTCCAGAATCGGCCCACCGGCGTAACGACGCCTCGCTCGCCCGGAGGAACCGGGCCGCCTCGCGCGTGGTGAGCAATTTATCGCTCAATGCGCTCTATATGACTGTTATGATGAGCAATAACAGTCGGGTGTTACACACAATCTCACATTATCCAGCGGTCCGCAATAGTGGCTAGGCGGTCCAGGACAGATGGCCTGACCAACCGCGAGGTCGAGATCCTGCGACGCGTGACGAGCGGCCTTACCAACCGGCAGTTAGCCGAAGAGCTCGGGATCAGCACCCGGACCATCGACGCGCACCTTCGGTCCGTCTATGCCAAGTTGGGCGTCAAGTCACGAAGCGCCGCGACCCGGTATGCGATCGAGCACCACCTCGTCTGACGTTCAGGCGGCTTTCTTTCGCTTTCGCGCAGCGGAGGGCTTACGGGCAACCGTCGAACGTGGCCGCCGCTTGCCGGACGTAACTTTCGGCATGGGCTCGGGCGTTTCGGCGGGTGCGACTGAGCGCTCGCGCTCGACCTGCTCGAGACCCGTCCTGAGTTTCTTCAGTCCAGCCTGGAGATCGTCAACCCGCTGACGGAGGATGCCCGCACCGCGGGTTTTCGCGCCCCGAAACCATTTTTCCAGGCTGGCGTCAGCCTGGCGGAGCATCGCCTCCATCTGGTCACGCTGAGAGCGGGGCATACCGCTTGAAACGGTCCTTCCGGCGCGACCTTGCGACTAATTCCTCCTCCGCTCGCGCGGGAGGGTAGGATGGGCGTTCAAAGCCGAAGCGGGCGAGGCCGAGCGAAGACGGCCGCAGGGTCATCCTTCCAGACGGCCGGCTGGACATCGATGTACAGCTCGATCTCATTGCCGTCCGGATCCTCGATGTAGAGGCTGTGGGTGATCGTGTGATCCGCGGTCCCGACGAGGCGGGCACCTGCCGCCACCAGCTGGTCTCTCGCCTCCCGCAGCTCTACGTCGGTATCGCCGATCTTGAGCCCGAAGTGATACATCCCGACCCGGCGGCCCGTCGGGATCGGCGTTGCGTCCTCCCCCACCTCGATCAACAGCAGCTCGTGGTGCGTGCGCCCGGACGAGAAGGCGGCGGCCGGAAACCCGATCTCCTCGCCCGGGATCGAGATCTCCGTCCAGCCCAGCAGGTCGCGATAGAACCGCCTCGAGCGTTCCAGATTCCGAACGTAGAGGACGAGGTGCCCGAGCTCCTTGACGTGCACGACCTTCAGAATAGTCGGGTGGTTGACCCGCTGGTATTCACGGTGCGCTGGCCCGTGCGCGGGTACGAGCTGGACAGCCGAGGCCACGTCAATAACGTGGTCTACCTCAGCTGGGCCGAGGAAGTCGCCACAGCCCACGCTGAGGCCGCGGGCTACGGTCGGGACTGGTCGGCCAGTCGAGGCGGTGGCTGGGTCATCCGGCACACCGACATCACCTATCACCAGCCGGCGGTGTATGGGGATGAGGTGGAGCTGACCGTCAAGGTCGAGCTCGTCAAGGGCGCCCGCGGCGTGAGGCGGACATCCATCCGCCGCGTTGCCGATGGCCTGCTGCTGGCCGAAGTCCTGACCGAGTGGGTCTGGGTGCGCCTGAGCGACGGCCGCCCGACGGCGGCACCCCGCGAGTTGGTGGAACTGGCGGCCGCGGTTACCGAGGCGACACTGGCGAAGCGCCGAGCGCGCTGAGTTGCGCGCTCAGTTGCTCGGCCGGCGCGAAACCGTGATTGAAGGATCGGACTCGCCCATCACCGGCTAACAGCGCCGTGGAGGGTGCGGTCAGGACCCTGAAGGCGGCCGCGGCGGCCGGCTGGCGCGAGAGATCGACCCGCAAGACGCGAAGCGCCGAGCCGTAGGTGGACTGGACGGTCTCGACTGCCGGATGCTGCGCGGTCCGGCAAACCGTGCAACTCGGGGTCGAAAAGACAACGAGTGATGGGCGGCCATCGGGCGTGGTCCCAAGAGCCGTCCAGAGGCCCTCGGCCGGTCTGATCCGCAAGCCGGCCACCCCGCGCCCCAACCACCAGCGCGCGAGGATCACCGTCGCGGCAACGGCGACGGTGACGACTGCCAGGACGAGCGCGCGCTCGACCATCTCAGGCCCGTCGCCCGATGCCGCGTCGATTCAGCTGCGCAACGATGAAACACAGCGCGCAGAAGTCGAGGCCCGCATCCAGCGCCACCATCACGGCGATGGGGAGCGTGAGGACCCAGGCCGCGATGGTATAGCCCGCCAGCAGTGACGCGGCCGCGAGCAGCCAGATCGTGCCGCCCAGGACCCGCGCGACGCGTCGGGTCTGGTGATCCTCACGGACGTCGTCGCGCTTGAGAATCCCGGCGGGTTCGAGAACGCGCCACACCAGTTGGCGGACCACGTCGGCGGGCCACCAGAAGCGGCCGGCCAGCATGATTAGGCCGGCAGCGGTCAGCAGGAGGGCGCCCGGGATTCCCTGCAGGATCAGGCCGGCCGCAACCAGCGCGACCATGCTCCATTGGTGCGCTTTGCGCGCCGTTCGATCGAAGAGGGGCATTTCGATGGTGGCAGCTGACATAGTTGATTCCATTGATCGACAAACTCAACAATCCGAGATCGCCAGTGTAGAGGCCGATCGACCGCCCGGTCAAGCGAGACTACGAATCAGCCCGGTAACGGGCCAGCCCTCAGACGGCGCGGACCACTAGGATCGTTCCCGGTTCAATGACCGACGAAGGACCCCGGCCCACTTTCAGGTTTCTGTCGCCTTCGCAGGCTCGCAGGGCCTTCACTACGCGGCCCGCCACCTCCGCGGGATCGCAGGCATAGGGCCGCCACTTGTCTCTCGACTTCGTCTCCATGCTGGCCTCGAAGTTGTAGTGGAGCAGCCCGCCACGCAACTCGTGGACCGTCTCGGTGTGCACGACATGCGACGGCACGAGGAAGACCGGGGCGCGAAACGCCATCGTCTCGAGATCCATGAAGCCGAAGAAATACCAGAACAAGTCGTCTTCGATTAATCGCTCCGGCCTAACAACGAAACTCTTTTGGAACCGAGGAGCCCGGCCGGCGCCGTACAGCACGTAGCTCGCCTTGACCTGCAGCGCAAAGCTCAGGCGGAAGTGCTCCTTGAGGTGGGCTTCGAGGTCGCGCCGCTCGTCGTCCGTCATGGGGACCATCACCTCGAGCATTCCCCGAGGCTTGCCGAATGTCAGCAACTTGGCGACCTCGGTCTCCGCGAAGCGGCTGAACTGGACGTCGCTCAGTGGGCTGATAGCCGGAATAATGGGGCCGGCGCGGCCGGTTTGGATAGGGGGAGATGGAAAGAACATTGATTGGCGCCTGGAGCCGTTCACGAGCGCGCCAGCACACCCGAGCTCAACCGCGGACGCTCTGGCGCTGGTTGATTCCGGTCGGCGGCGGATTGGTCTCGGCCGTGCTGATCGTGGCCGGCACGCCACACGTTGCCTGGTATCTGCGATTGCTCCTGGCCGTGGTCGCATTCCTCTATATCAGCGGGCAATCGGCCGCGTACCTCCATACGAGCAATTCCGACCAGGGCTGATCCCGCGCGCGACGCCTACAATTTGACTATCGCCAAAAGTGACATTCTCCAGGTAGAGCGGGCGAGAGCCGACGAGACCTTCGTCCGGGTTCTGCGCGAGGCCGTCGAGGCGGTCGACCGGGCCGGCTACGCCTTCCTGGTTCTCGGCGGCCTGGCCTCGTCGCTGGTTGGGCGTCCGCGCTGGACCCACGACATCGACTTTCTCGTGCGTCCCGACGACGCGCGCGACGTCCTGGAGGCGCTTCGCGGCGCGGGCTTTACCACCGAGGAGACCGACCCGATCTGGATCTACAAAGCGTTTAAGAACGACGTCATGGTCGATGTCATCTTCATGGTGATGGGCGGGATCTACCTCGACGACGAGATGCAGTCCCGATCGATCGAGCGCGACTACCAGGACCTGCGCCTGCGGATTCCCAGCCCCGAAGACCAGATCGTGATCAAGGCGATCGTCCATCGTGAGGAGACCTCACGCCACTGGTTCGATGCCCTGGCGATCCTCGGACGCGCCCAACTCGACTGGACCTACTTGACCCGGCGCGGGCGAGTCGGCGCGCGGCGGCTGCTGGCCTTGCTGGTCTACGCGCAGTCCGCCGATATCCTGGTGCCGACCTGGGTGATCCGCCGCCTCTACGAAGAGATCTACGCCCAGTGACGGAGCCGCGCCGCCCCGACTACCTTCCCGAGGCGATTCGCGAGAAGCTGATCCACGACCCTCGCGTCGCCGAGCAGGATCTGAGAGTGGAAGTCCGGGAGCATCGAGTCATGGTTGGCGGCAACGTGTCGAGCCCGCAACTGAAGCAACGGATCACCGAGGTCGCGAAAGAGCTATTGCCCGAATACGAGGTCGTCAACGAGGTTACCGTCGTGCCGGCCGCTGAGCCAGACGGCGAGGAGCCCGTGTCGTGATTCGGATCGCCGCCGTCGGCGACCTTCACTACGGCGAGGGTTCACGAGAAATCCTCCGCCCCAGCCTGCAGCATCTGCAAGACCGCGCCGACCTCTTGCTGCTGGCCGGTGACCTGACGCGATGCGGTGGACCGGAGGAGGTCAAGGTTCTGGCCGACGAGCTGCGCGGTCTGCGGGTTCCCGTGGTTGCGGTGCTCGGCAACCACGATTACCACGCCGACCGCGAGGACGAGGTCCGGCGGGTGCTCGAGGACGCGCGCGTGCGCGTCCTTGAAGGTGAGGCGACGGCCATCGATGTTGACGGCGTCCGGGTGGGCATCGCCGGTACCAAGGGCTTCGGCGGCGGTTTTCGGGGCGCGCACGGCAGCGATTTCGGCGAGCCTGAGATGAAGGCGTTCGTCGGCCACACGAAGATGCTGTCGGACCGGCTGGAGCGGGTCCTGGCAGGCCTGGAGGCGGATCTTCGCATCGCGCTCCTCCATTACTCGCCCATCGAGGCGACGCTGGAAGGCGAGCGGCTGGAGATTTACCCCTTCCTCGGCAGCTATCTGCTGGCCGAAGCGGTGGACAACGCGGGCGCCGACCTGGTCCTTCACGGTCACGCGCATCACGGGGTGGAAAAGGGGCGCACGCCGTCCGGTATCGCGGTCCGCAACGTGGCGCAGCCGGTTATCCGTCACGCCTACAACGTCTATACATTGGACGCGGGACGCCAGCTCCTGCCGGCAGCCGCCGGCGGAATAAGCTAGCGGCCGGGCCGGTTGTTCGAGGCACAGTGAAGGCAGTCTGGAACGGGGTCACCCTGGCGGAGAGCGACCAGACGATCGTTGTCGAGGGGAACCACTATTTCCCGCCTGAGGCCGTCAAGCGCGAGCATTTTCAGCCCAGCGAGACGCACACCATTTGCTCGTGGAAGGGCGAGGCGAGCTATTTCACGGTCGCGGTCGACGGCCAGACGAACCCGGATGCCGCCTGGTTCTACCCATCACCCAAGCCGGAGGCTGCCGAGATCAAGGACTACGTTGCCTTCTGGCACGGCGTCAAGGTCCAGGCGTAACCCCGCTCGCTCCTGACTATCGCGAGGAGCCCTACTGGTGGCGCGAAGCCGCGCCCGCCGCGCGCCTCGAGTCGCCACTGCCGAACGAGGTCGATGTGGTGGTTGTCGGCGGCGGCTACACGGGAATGACGGCGGCGGCGCGCCTGGCGCAGCGCGGTCGCTCGGTCGCTCTGCTGGAAAAGCATGAGCTTGGCTGGGGCGCGAGCAGCCGCAACGGCGGCATGGTCCATCCTGGCTTCAAGGTCGGACCCGCCGACTTGCTCAAGCGTTACGGTGACCAGGGCCGCCAACTGTACCAGGCCAGCGTGGACGCCTTCGCCCTCCTCGAGGAAACGATCACGACCGATCGAATCGAATGCGATTACGCCCGGACTGGCCACCTCCACCTCGCCTACAAGCCGCGCGATATGGAGCAGCTCGAAGCCGAAGCGCGCGTCCTGGCAGAGGAGTGGGGAATCAGCGCTCGCATTCTCGACCGGGACGCGCTAGCCGCTGAGATCGCGTCCCCGGTGTATCACGGCGGTCTGCTCTACGAACGGAGCGGCGGCCTCCATCCCGCGAAGTATTTCGCCGGGCTGGCCCGCCTCGCCTTCGACCGAGGCGCACACCTCCATGACCGCACGCCTGCCGTCGCGCTCGCTCGCCGGCGTCAGGGCGGTTTTACCGTCGAGACACCGCGGGGAGCCATCGCCGCCCGCGATGTGCTGCTCGCGACCAATGGCTACAGCGATGGACTCGTCCCCTCGATCCGGCGCCGCATCATCCCGATCGGCAGCTATATCATCGCCACCGAACCGCTGTCCGACGACCGCGCCCGGAGCGCCATTCCCAACCGGCGAATGCTGTTCGACTCGAAGAACTTCCTCTATTACTGGCGGCTCAGCAGCGACAACCGCATGCTCTTCGGCGGCCGGGCGAGCTTTGCGCCGACGACGATCGCGAAGGCCCGCGACTGGCTCTATGCCGCGATGGTTCGCGTCCACCCGCAGCTCGCAGGGATCATGGTCGAGCACGCCTGGGGCGGCAACGTCGGGTTCACCTTTGATCGCCTGCCGCACATCGGCCGCACCGAGGGCATCACATATGCTCTCGGGTATTGCGGCACCGGGGTCGCGATGTCGACCTACTTCGGGCAGCTGGCAGCCGATTGGATCGCCGGCGGTGAGGTGCCGGGTTGCTGGCAACGGCCGTTTCCAGGCCTGCCCCTGTATCGCGAGACGCCATGGTTCCTGCCGGCCGTCGGCTGGTACTACGCCGCGCTAGATCGCCTCTGAGGCAGCCTGCCGCAGCTTGAAGCGCTGCGTCTTGCCGGTGGCGGTCTTTGGCAGCGCCTCGACGAACTCGATCCAGCGCGGGCGCTTGTACTCGGCGATCTTCGAACGGACGAAATCCTGCAGCTCACGTGCCAGCTCCGCGGACGGCTGCTGGCCGGCAGCCAGGACGACGTAGGCCATGGGTTTTTCCAGGTCATCGGCATCGCGCCGCCCGATGACGCCCGCCTCTTGCACCGCGGGGTGTTCGACCAAGGTGTTCTCGATCTCCACCGGGCTGACCCAGATGCCACCCACTTTCAACATGTCATCGGCGCGACCGGCGTACCAGTAATAGCCATCGACATCGCGGGAGAACTTGTCGCCGGTGCGGATCCAATGGCCCTCGATGGTGTCCTTTGTCCGCTCGTGCTTGTTCCAGTAATAGGCGCACGTGCTGTCGCCCTTGATCATCAGGTTGCCGACCGTCCCGTCCGGAACATCCTGGCCGGTCTCGTCGACGATGCGCGCCTCGTATCCTGGCACCAGCTCTCCGGCGGAGCCCGGACGAGCTCGACCCGACCGGTTGGAGATAAAGATATGCAGAATCTCGGTGCTGCCGATCCCGTCGAGGA
>VBEQ01000127.1 GCA_005881235.1 Chloroflexota bacterium
GACGGGCGCGACCGCCACCCGCTGATCGGCGGCGATCGCCAGGTATCCATCGTCGATCGCCGACTGCATGCTCGCGTAGTCCGGCAGTTCGTTCTCCGGCCAGCCGTCGCGCCGTCCCCAGGTGAGATAGAAGAGCGGCCGGGCGCCCTGGTTGCGGATCGAGCCGATGAGCCGGCGAGCGGCTGGATACATCTGGGTCTGCCGGAACTCCTCGATCGCCGGAATCTGGCTCTGCTCCTGGAGCACGACGATGTCCCAAGGGCTGGCAACGAGCGCGGTCGCTGTGGCCGGTGAGTCAGCATGGTTGGCGAGCGTCCAGCCGTCCACGGCCGCGCTTGTTGTCTCGACGCGATGTCCCCCGGATCGGGCGAGGCTGGCGAAGACGCCCGGTAGGTCGTTGACCGTGGTGTAGCTGTTGCCGATGAAGAGAACGCGGGTGCATGCCGGGGCGCGTTCCTGACTCGGGCAAGCGGCGTTCACCGTGAGCAGCAGGAGGCCAAGCGTAACGATGGCGCCCACGCCGGCCACGATCAATATCGACCGGGTTCGCAGCGAGGCCACGCGGCCATCATGCGCTGACAAGTTGTCGAGCCTGTAGTCTTAACCGCCTTGTCATGAGTCACGAACAACGATTCGTCGAGCGGCTGCCCGCCACCAACTATCAGCAGATGGGGATGGCGATGGGAGTCGCTCCCGAAGAGTGGGTGTTCGACGAGCCCGACAAGGTCCGCGGTCTCCACGCCGCCTTCATCGACGCCGGTGCCGACATCATCCTCACCGATACCTTCGGGGGGAGCTCGCTGCGACTCCGCGAATCGCGCTATGCCGGGCGCGCGACCGAGTTGAATCGTCGAGCCGCGGAGCTGGCGCGCGAGGCGTCGGCGGCGCGCGACGGCGTCCTCGTCGCCGGCTCGATGGGCCCCACCGGGATGCTGATGGAACCGCTCGGTGAGCTGACGGCCACCGCCGCTGCCGATGCCTACCGCGAGCAGGCCGCCGCGCTCGAGGAGGGTGGCGTCGATCTGCTCTTACTGGAAACCTTCTTCGCGCTCGACGAGGCGCTGGCGGCCATCGAAGGAATTCGACGCGCCAGCACGCTGCCGCTCGCCGTTACCTTCAGTTTCGACCGGGGCACTCGCACCATGATGGGATTGAGCCCGACCAGGATGGTCGAGGCGATCGCTCCGCTCGGTGTGGCCGCCATCGGCGCCAACTGTGGCCGGTCTCTGAACGCCGGTTTGCCGCGCATGGTTGGTGACGTGGCGCACTACGAGACGGGACCGGCCGAGATGGCCGATTACGCGATGCGCTTCGTCCAGGCCGGCGCCCGCGTCATCGGCGGCTGCTGCGGTACTTCACCGGAGCACATGCGGTGTATGACCGCCGCGCTGTCTGGAGGACGCGTGCGGTTCCGCGGGCAGGACTGACGCGAGGAGCCAGCTGACGCTAAAGAACGGGCAAACTTCAGTGGCCGGGATTGGGTTCGCAGCCGACCTGCCTCTTGCTGGCCTGGACGGCCAGGTCAGCGGCTGGCTAGCTCGGGCTCGACTGCCTCCATCAGCAGGATCACGCTCCGCGCTCCGTCGAGGCCGCCCATGGCCGAGCATTGAACGCGGCACGTGAATCGCTTCCCGCGGCGATCGGTCGCCTGCACGGTCATTTCCTCGAAGCCGTCGCTGCCGTTGAGACATTTCTTGATCGGGCTCGCCAGGTCCGCCAGCGGCAGCCCGATGTCGAGTCCGAGCAGGGGCTGGCCCAGGGTCTCCTCGGCCCGGAGGCCCCACAAGTCGGCGGCGCGCCGGTTCCATAGCTGGACCCGCAGGTCTTTGTCCAGCACGGTCACCCCGAGCTGGAGGTTGGCCATGATCAGCTCCATGAAAGTGTTGACGCGGTCGAGCTGGATGCTGCGGTCCTGCAACTCGGTGTTGATCGTCTGCAACTCCGTGTTCGTCGACTCCAGCTCCTCGTTCATCGTCTCGAGCTCCTCGTTGCTCGACTGGAGCTCCTCGTTGGTGGTTTCCAACTCTTCAACGGTCGACTGCAGCTCTTCGTTGGTGGTCTCGAGCTCTTCGTTCGTCGACTGCAATTCCTCGGATGCGGTCTCCAGGTCGTGCTTGGACCGCTCGAGATCTCGATAGACGCGGTTGTATCCGCTGACGTCGGTATACGAGATGCTGGCGCCCAATGGGGTCCCCTTGTCGAGCAGCGGGACGACCTCCACGTCAAAAAACTGGGTCTCGCCATTCGAACCCCGCCGCTCCACGTCGCGGACGCTCGCCGGGCGGCGCTGTTGGTATGCCTCGTCGATCATCGAACGCAGATCGACCGGTCGATAGGAAATCTCGAGGTCCTGGAGCGGCCGGCCGATGTCAGCGGCGACCAGGCCAAACGCATTGCGCGCGCGTTCGTTGACCGACGTGACAGACCCGGCGGTATCGACGACGATGTGGGCGACCGGCAGCGCGTCGGCGACCAGCTCGCGAACGCGACCCTGGCGTGAGTGATGGTTGGGGGGATCCAGGTTGCCGCCCTGGGCGAGGACGACGAGTCGATCCCGAATCGTATCCTTCGGTACTTTGGTGAAGACCCGATGCTTCAGCTCGACCGGGGCGAAGAGCTCGCCTCGCCGCAAGAGCATTTCGGCCTTGCCCAGGAAGAGGTAGCCCTTCTCGGTCATGGCGTAATGGAAGCGGGCCAGGATCTTGGCCTGTGCCTCCGATTCGAAGTACATGAGGGTGTTGCGCGAGATCAGCAGATCGATCCGTGAGATCGGCGCATCCTGCAACAGGTCGTGGCGCCCAAAGATGATCGACCGGCGTAGGTCGCTACGCAGCAGGTAATGATCGCCCTCGGGCTCGAAGTATTTCTCTCGGAGGGAGGCCGGGACTTCCTCCAGGTCCTTGGCGGCGGCTCGGCCCTGGCGCGCCCGGGTCAGTGCGTCGTCGTCGACATCGGTGGCATAGATCTTCGTTCGCTGCCGGTAGGCCGCGACGCCGAGCGTTTCGCAGAGCAGCATGGCGACGCTGTAGGCCTCTTCGCCGGAGGCGACGCCGGCGCACCAGACGCGGATCGGCTCGAATTGTGCCTTGCTCGAAATGATCCTGGGCAGGATTTCCTGTTGCAGGAATTCCCATGCCTGGGCATCTCGAAAGTAACTGGTCACGTTGATGAGGATGGTGTTGAAGAGGGCGGCGAATTCGTCGGGGTTCGCTTCCAGGTATTCGAGATAATCGGCGTAATCCTTGACGCCGACTTGCGTCATCCGCTTGGTGACCCGGCGTACCAGGGTCGTCCGTTTGTAGCCGCTGAAGTCGAAGCCACGGGTATCCCGAATGTGCTCCAGAAGACGCGCAAAGTCGGGACCCATCGGCTCCTCGCTCACCGAACCACCCCCTCCGTCACCAGGGTCGTGAGCGCCGTGGGGATCTCGTCGAGCCTCAGGATGAAATCGGCATGGCCCGACTTGATCGCCGCCGCCGGCATTCCGAAAAACTCCGCGGACTCCTGGTCCTGGGCGATCACGGTGCCCCCCATCTTCTTGATGGCCCCGACGCCGAGCGATCCGTCGCTCCCGGTTCCGGTCAGGACCACGGCGATCGCCCGCTCTTCGTAGCTGGCCGCCACCGACTCGAAGAGCAGGTCAGCGCTGGGTCGGACGAAATGCACCAGTTCCGAGTGCGAAAGCGAGAGGCTTCCATCGCGATTCACCAGAAGGTGGCGATCGGGCGGCGCGATGTGCACCGTGCCCGGCCGGATCCGGTCGCCTTCGGCGGCCTGCACCACCTCGAGCGGCGTGCGCCGGCGGAGAATCTCGGCCATCAGGCTGCGATGGCGCGGATCGAGATGCTGGACGACGACGATCGCCGCCGGAAAGCCGGCGGGCAGGCTCTCCAGGATGTGGCTGATGGCGGCGATGCCACCGGCGGACGAGGCGAGGGCGACCACGTCGAACTGGGCGCCTGGGAAGTGCCGGGACCTGTGCGGCGCGTCGACATCCTCCGGCTCCTGCGACCGTGACAACTGTTGGACCAACTCCTCCCGCTCCCTCGGACCATGCTACCCCTCCAT
The DNA here is from genome assembly GCA_005881235.1 of Chloroflexota bacterium. Taxonomy (GTDB): domain Bacteria; phylum Chloroflexota; class Dormibacteria; order CF-121; family CF-121; genus CF-13. The sequence goes on from VBEQ01000127.1 coordinate 4,069, forward strand.
TCTTGTTAGTGCGCTTCGGTCGGGGAAGCGTAGTATCGACCTGATGGCCCGCGTGAATACGCCCAGCCAGCCGATGACCGAGCTCTACCTGATCCAGGGCGAGATGCCGGATACCAGAGACCTCGATGATGCCCGGCAGTGGGTCACGATCTACCGCGAGTTGGTCACGTTCGCCGACCGAACTTTGAGCCGCCTGCGCCGCGAGAAGGGCGGCAACATGGAGGCCGACGGGTCGAACGCCAGCGACGCGGATGAGCGCGGGATGGAGGGCCACCTGCGGCGCTTGCAGTCGCGGCTCGATTTCTGGGAGCGGCGCCTCTGGGAGCTGGCTGGCCTCGATCTCGATGTGCGGCGGCGCGTCCTCAACTATGCCGGCCGGCGGTTGACCCTGACGCGTCGGGAGGCCGAATTGCTGGCGTTCCTCGCCCGGCGACCCGGCCAGTTCTTTCCGGCGGCGCAGCTTGTCAGCCTCGCCTGGGCGGCTCCCGAGCTCTCGGCGGAGCAGCTTCGGACCTACGTTGTCCGCCTGCGGCGGCACCTGGCAACCACCGGGGTCCCCGCTCGGCTTGTCAGCGAACCGCGCCGCGGCTATGGGCTGGTCTTCACCGCATGAGCCGGGCGCAGCCGACAGCGAAGAAGGTGCTCCAACTTCGACCCCGGCGTCCCACCGCTGCCGAGCCGGCCTCCAGGGTAGCCATCACCGTCCGCACCCACCTGTCGCTGCTGCAGGGATACGCCGAGATCATGGAGGGCCTGTCTCCGGAGCTGACGCGGGAGATCCTCTGCGTGATGGCGGAAAAAGCCCGTGAGCTTGGTTCCGCCCTTCAGCCGTTCGTGGACCAAACACCGGCGGCCCGTCCGGCGATCGACGACTACCGTCGTGTCCGGGAGCGCACCCGTCAGCTGATGACGGAGTATCGCCACCTGCTGGGGCGGCTTCACGACACCGTGTCGGAAGCGCACGGTCACGTCGGCGGCGCGGGAGGAACCCTCAGCTAGCTGCGCAATCCGTGACGGTCGTCGAGTTGCGCGTGCTCGACGGTCCCAACCTCTATTTCACCAAGCCCGCCATCAAGCTGACGCTCGGCGTCGTCCCCTGGCTTGCCCTTGCGGAGGAGCGGGCGCAGCGACTGACGAGGCGGACGGGCTTTAGACCGGTGGCCGCTCCGGGCGCGCCGAACAGCGACCAGCGGCGCCGCTACGCCGCCCGCTTCGCGGTGCACGTCGCCCGCCTCCTGGCTGACGCCACGGCGACGCATCTCGCGATCCGCGGCCGACCCGGGCCGGGAGCCGAGGAGGTCGTGATCGCCTTCGTGTGGCGACGGCAGCGAGCCGCGGAAGCCTTTGCGCGCGAGCTCGCCCCCCTGCTCGAGCTGTGCCTCGACGGTCGACGATCGCTGGATGGCGCCATCGCGGCAGCGGCGGATCGCCTCGACAAAACGGAGCCCGGCCCGGCGCCGACCGTGCTGCGCCCCACCATTCCCATCATCGCGGTGACGGGAACCAACGGCAAGACCACGACGGTGCGGTTGATCGCGGCACTGGCCCGAACGGCCGGGCAGCGCGTTGCCTACACAACGACCGACGGCGTCTATCGCGACGACGAGCTGATTGAGGCGGGCGATTACTCCGGCTTCAGCGGGGCGTCGCGGGCGCTGGCCCAGCCGGGCATCGACCTCGCCGTGCTGGAAACCGCGCGCGGCGGGATCCTGCTCCGAGGGATGGGCACCGACCACAACGACGTCGCGGTCGTGACCAATGTCAGCGAGGACCACCTCGACCAGTATGGGATCCGCACGCTCGACCAGCTGGCGGAGGTCAAAGCCACGATCACCCGGATCACCCAGCCGGAGGGCTGGGACGTGCTCAACGCCGACGACCCGCGGGTGCTGGCGATGCGGCGACTGGCCGCCGGCCGGCCCTGGCTCTTCTCACTCGATGCCGACCACCCCGCGATCCGCACGACCCTCGCCGAGGGCGGGCGCGCGATCTCGGTCCTCGACGGCGCCCTGGTGGTGATGACGTCCCGCCGCCACGCGCACCGGCTGTTGCCGGTCGAGGAGGTGCCGGTCACCCTGGCCGGGATCTCCAGCCATAACCTGCGCAATGCGATGGCCGCGGCGGCCGCCGCGCTCGCGGCCGGCCTTCCCGAGGAGGCGGTCGTCGAGGGGCTGCGCACGTTCGTGCTGGACCCCGAACGCAATCCCGGACGGGCGAACGTCTTCGAGGTCGACGGTCGCCTGGTCGTCATCGATTACGCCCACAACGAAGACGGCATGCGAGGCCTGATCGAGATCTGCCAGGGGTTGCGAGCGCCGGGCGGTCGGATCGTCCTGGCGTTTGGCTCGGCCGGCGACCGGACCAACGCCATCCTCCACCGGCTCGCCTACACGGCCGCGCGCGGTCCTGACCAGGTTGCCATCGCCGAGCTGCACCGATACCTGCGTGGACGCGATCCGCAGGACCTGGTCCGCCGTCTGCAGGCGGGACTCGAGGACGGCGGCAAGCCGCTGGCACCGGTGTTCGCAACCGAACTCGAGGCGCTGGAGTGGATGTTGACGGCGTCGAAGCCGAATGATGTGCTCGCGATCACCGCTCTGGCGCAGCGACCCGAAGTCTTCCAGTATCTGCGCGACCGGGGCGGGACGTCCGTGGGGCCATCCCGCATCCGGGAATTGGCCCGGCGCGGGCGGGGCTAAGTCCCGGGCGAGACGGGAAGCGCCCGACGGGCCTCGAGGTTGCGCCAGGTGTCGGCGGGCTTGTCGACGCAGAGCAGGACGACATCGCCCGCTGTCGCGCGGCCGAGCGCGGCATCGATCGCCGGCGCCTCGTCGATGATGATCTCGGCGCTCTGCACGCGGCTCCCGCCCGCGGCTTTGATGCCTTCCATCACATGCTGGGCGATCTCGCCCCGCTGGCGGCCACGCGGGTTCGCGTCCTCGCGCACGATCAGGATGTCGAAGACGCGTGCCGCCACCCGCCCGAGCTCGCGCATGTCCTCGTCGCGACGATCGCCCGGCGTGGCGATCACGGCGATGCGCCGACCCGGCTGCGGCCCGTTGACGCCAGGCGCGGTCAGCCGTTCGACGAAATCGCCGGCGAGCTCGAGGCCGTGCGGGTTGTGAGCGTAGTCGACGATCACCTTCACGCCATGCAGCTCGAACATGTTGAGGCGTCCGGGCGCTTCGTGGAACGATGGATGGAAGCTGCGAAGCCCCTGCCGGATGTCATGGAGGTGCGCCCCGGCGGCGTGCGCCGCCGCGGCCGCCGCCAGCGCGTTCTGGACATTGGCCCGGGCCCGCCCCTCGAAGGTGGCCGGAATCAGGTGAACCCAGGCGATCTGAGTGGTCCGCCGGCCCTCGCGTAACACCATCATCTCGCCCCCACCCGGCTGCTTTGCGATGACAAACGCCTTGCGACCGCGACGCACCCAGCGTTCCACCAGCTCGTTGTCGTCGCGCATCGAGAAGAGGATCACCGCGCCGCTGCAGTGGGTCCGCATCTCGGCGACCAGCTCATCGTCGGCGTTGAGCACGGCGGTGCCACTGCGTGGGACGGCCTCGACGATCACCCGCTTGATAGCGGCCAGCTGCCGCAATGAGTTGATCTCCTTGAGGCCGATGTGGTCGCCGGTGACATTGAGTACGACCGCGACGTCGTTCGCGCTGTAGCCAAGGCCCTCGCGCAGGATGCCGCCGCGGGCGACCTCGAAGACGGCGAAGTCGACGCGGGGATTCTGCAGCACCATGCGCGCCGAACGCGGGCCGCTGGCGTCGGCTTGCTTGACCAGCCGGCCGTCGATGTAGATCCCATCGGTGGTCGTCATCCCGACTTTATGGCCCAGGCCTCTGACAATGTGGGCGATTATCCTGGCCGTCGTCGTCTTGCCGTTCGAGCCGGTGACGGCGACGATCGGGATCCGTGCCGGCGTCCCCTGGGGAAAGAGCAGGTCGATGACGGCCTTGGCAACGTACTGCGGCTCGCCTACCGTGGGGTGGGTATGCATGCGAAAGCCCGGGGCGGCGTTCACCTCGACGATGGCCCCACCGGTCTCGCGCACCGGCTGGCAGATATCGGGCGTGAGGAAGTCGATGCCCGCGACATCGAGGCCGACCACGCGCGCCGCCTCTTCCGCGATCTCGACGTTGTCGTGGTCCGCCTCCATGGTGCGGTCGATCGAGATGCCGCCGGTGGACATATTGGCGGTGGCCGCCAGCTTGACGACCGCGTCCCTGGGTGGAATCTGTTCAAGGCCGAACCCCTGCCGCTTCAGGAGCTCCTCGGCGTCGGCATCGATCTTGATGCGAGTCAGGACCTTTTCGTGGCCGATGCCGCGACGGGGGTCGCGGTTGGTGAGATCCACCAGCTCACGCACGGTGTGCTCGCCGTCGCCGATGACGTGCGCCGGGACCCGCTCCGCGACCGCAACCATGTGACCACCGATCACGAGCACGCGATAGTCATTGCCCTTGATGAAGCTCTCCACCACGACAACGCCGCTGCGCGTCTGGCGGATGGCCCGCTCGTAGCCGCGGCGGACTTCTTCCTCGGTCCGCACGTCGAGGCTGACGCCACGCCCATGGTTGCCGTCAAGCGGCTTGAGGACGACCGGGTAGCCGATGCGGGCGGCGACCGCCGCGGCCTCATCGGCCGACCGGACGGTTTCGCTTTTCGGCACCGGTAGCCCGGCGGAGGCGAGCAGCGACGTGGTCAGCTTCTTGTCCCCCGCGATGTCGACGCCCAATGCCGAGGTGCGGGAGGTCATGGTGGCGCGGATCCGCTGCTGGTACTTGCCCTGGCCGAGCTGGACAAAGGACTGATCGTTGAGCCGGATGTAGGGGATGTCCCGTCGGGCCGCCTCGTCGAGAATCGCCTGGGTCGAGGGGCCGAAAGCCGCCTGGTCAGCCAGCAGCACCAGGCTTTCGAGCTCGGCGACGAAGTCGAAGGTCGGATTCGCCTGTACCAGGTGATTGAGGAGCCGAACAGCGAGCTTGCCGGCCGCCAGCCCGACTTGCTCCTCGTTGTAGCCGTAGACCACGTGGTAATAGCCGGGCGTGCCTGCGCGGCGGGTCTTGCCCCGGGTCGTGGTGGCACCGGTCTCGCGCTGGAGCTCGAGCGCGACATGCTCGGCGACGTGCCCCATCCAGGTTCCGTCGCGGAGGCGCTCGATGAAGCCGCCGGGGCGGTGGAGCGAGCACCCGTGGTCGTGAAGACCCGGCAGGAGATCGATCAGTGCGTCATTGAAGGCCGGTATGGTGTTCGAGGGCCAGTGCTCGAGGGAACCGAGGTCGACGAGCAGTCGGATCGCCGGGTCGTACGACCAGTAGTTGGGGCCGCGCAACACCTGGCTCTCGAGGATCTTGAGATCGGGCTTTAGCGGCGGTTTGTTCTCGACAGGCTCGTGCTTGGCGTCCTCGTCGCGCTCGACTCGCGTCTCGATGCGCGAACGGCTCACTCCGACGCCTTTCGATCCTCGAGACGGCGCACCATCTTCTTCACGCGGCCCTGCGCCAGCCGT
>VBEQ01000128.1 GCA_005881235.1 Chloroflexota bacterium
CCCGGAAGGTGAATCGGACCTCGGCGCCGATGACGTTGACGTGCCGGTTGCGCAGCGTTGTCAATCCATACGAGCCATTCTCTTTTCGATACTCGTCATTCCCGACGCGGATTCGGGTGTCTTCGAGCAGGCGAACGATGGTCGCCAGCACTTTCTCCCTTGGCATGCCGGGTCGTTCGAGGTCACGGTCGGTGTGTTCGCGGATTTTCGGCAGCGACTCGGCGAAGGCGAGCATGCGGTCGTACTTGACGGCGTCGCGGACCTCGCGCCAGCGGGGGTGGTAGCGATATTGCTTGCGCCCGCGCGCGTCGCGCCCGGTCGCCTGGAGGTGGCCACGGGGGTCGGGACAGATCCAGACATCGGTCCAGGCGGGCGGGATGGCGAGCCGCTTGATCCGGTGGATCGTCTCCGAGTCTCGGACGGTGCGGCCGTCCGTATCCAGATAGGTGAACCCCTTCCCCACCCGCTTCCGCCGGATTCCCGGAGATTGGTCGGGCACGTAGCGCAGCCCCGCGGCCCGGGCCGACGCCATCGGGTCGACCAGCTCCGCCGCATCGGCCGAGGGGCTCCCCTGCCGGGGCTCAGAAACGGCGAGCGCCATTCGACCCTTGACTCTTTGTCATTGCTGACCCATGATAGATGATATCGTTAATATCAAGTCTGGGCCAAATGCGATGGGGCCATCTAACGGAGGTGCACTCTTGGCGAGTTTGATCTGGACGATCGTCGCGGTTCTCGTGATCCTCTGGCTGCTCGGTATCGGCTTTCACATCGGCGGCACTCTCATCTTCCTGTTGCTCGTGTTGGCGATCATCGGCGTCGTCTACAACTTGCTGGCGGGCGGCATGTACGGCGGCACCCGGCACCACCACCACACCACCGAGGTGACCGAGGTCGAGCACACGGACGTCTGACGGCGGCGCGGCGGGATGAGCGGCCCCCGGGCCGCTTTTTTTGTTGGTCGGAGCCGTCTACAATTTGCCCAGCCGGCCCCGCGGGCACCACGCCGAGGCCGAGGAGGTGGGGAATGGACGACAGCGAGTTCCTGAAGCTCTTGACCCACATCCACGACGAGATGCTGGAAGTGGTCAAAGAACAACACCCCGCCCACGAGCAATTCGCCGCCTGGCTGCTGGGACAGATCGAAGGGCGGCTTCGGATGCGCATCGGCACCGTCAAGACGCCCTGAACATGGCGACCACGCCGCAGCCGATGGGCGGAGGCCTAACCGAAGGGTGGACGCTGAAGCAGATCGGCAAGGAGATCCCCCTCACCGACTCCGCCCGGGACGTCCTCGAGATGGCGCAGCGATTCGCGGCGCAAGTCGGGGCAACCACCGTCGAGCCGGTGCATGTGCTCTGCGGCATCGTCTTCCAACCCCGGAATAGCGCGCGGCGGGCACTCGAAGCGATGGGTGCGGACATGGCGCAGCTCGAGTCCCTTCGCGCCGCGGGGAGCGGCGCCGCGCCGTCGTCCTGGAAGGCGATGCCGATCGGGACCACCACCCGCTACATGCTCAACCACGCTCACCGCGAAGCCGAGCAGCTGGGCCACTACCGGGTCGATCCGCTTCACATGCTGCTCGCCCTGCTTTACAAGGACTCGACCCCCACGGCCGAGATCCTGGAGAAGGCCGGCGTGACCTTCTACGCGCTGCGCCAGTATCTGACGACGCCCGGCTCGGTGAGCAAGAGTCTGCGCAACCGCCCACTCCCCGCGCTGGATGGCGCGGCGCGCGTGAGCCCGGCCTTCGCCATCCCGGCCGGCGCGATGATCATTGGAGGCGCGGGACTCTGGTCGGGGGCCGCCCCGGGCCTGACGCTCCCGCTCAGCATCCTGCTCGTGGTCGGTGGCTGGGTCACCTCGCTCTGCATTCACGAGTTCGGCCACGCCTTCATCGCCTACCTGGGTGGCGACCGATCGGTCGCATCGGCCGGCTACCTCTCATTGAACCCCCTTAAGTACACGCATCCGGTGCTCAGCATCGCGCTGCCGATCGTGTTCCTGCTCATCGGCGGCATCGGGCTGCCGGGCGGCGCCGTCTATCTCAATGAGCGTGCCATCCGCAACGATCGCTGGCGCAGTTTCGCCTCCGCTGCCGGTCCACTCGGCAACCTTCTGTTTGCGGTGCTGATCGGATGGCCGTTCCTGGTGTTCCGCGGCGCGCCGCCCTTCGGCGACTTCCACTTCTGGGCGGCGCTTGCCTTCCTCGTCTTCCTGCAGGTCACCGCGGTGGTGCTGAACCTGATTCCGATTCCGCCGTTTGACGGTTTCGGAATCATCGCGCCCTGGCTCTCGATCGAACTGCGCATCCTCGCCAGCCGGCTCGGGATGCTGCCCATGCTGCTTCTCTTCTTCCTGCTGTGGCAGGGCGGACCGATAAGCGCCGTCTTCTGGAACGCTGTCTACAGCCTGACCAACCTGGTCAACGTGCCGGAATACCTCGTCTATCTCGGCCAGCACCAGTTCCTCCCGTGATCGGAGAGCGAGCGGAGACCAGGGCGCTGCAGGCCCTGGACACCGACGCCTGCATCAAGCTGGCCCAGGATCTCGTCCGCGTCCCATCGGTGACGGGCAACGAGCGCGCCGTGCAGGACCTCGTCGCGCTGACGCTCGAGGAGGCCGGCCTCGGGGTCGACCGGTTCGAGGCCGACGTGAGCCGGCTCAAGGCCCATCCGCGCTTTCCGGGAATGGAGGTGGAGCGCACCGAGGCCGTGCTGGTGGCCGGCCTGCTCGGTCAGACGGGCGAGCGTTCGCTGATCCTCAACGGTCATGTCGATGTCGTCCCTGTCGGCGACCGCCAGGCCTGGCATGCCTCCCCCTGGTCTGCCCACATTCAGGCCGGGCGGCTGTACGGCCGCGGCGCGTGCGACATGAAGTCGGGACTCGCGGTCGGCATCAGCGCCGCCGCGGCCCTCAAGAAGAGCGGGTTGCCCCTACGCGGTCGTCTCATCGTGCAAAGCGTCGTGGGCGAGGAGGACGGCGGCATCGGCACCTTTGCCATGGCGGACCGCGGCTACCGAGCGGATGCGGCGTATGTGCTGGAACCCACCCGGCTACGGCTGATCCCCGCTCAGGCGGGGGCCCTGTCGTTCCGGCTGCGGATCAGCGGGCGCTCGGCCCATGCGTCGGTTCGCTACGAGGGCGTGAGCGCCATCGAGAAGTTCGAGCTCGTCGAGGCGCGGCTCCGGCAGCTGGAGCGCGAATTGAATCAAAAACCCCATGCCCTCTTCCAGGACTACCCGATTGCCTATGCCCTCAACGTTGGCCGGCTTCGGTCGGGTTCATGGTCGTCGACCGTTCCCGACGAGCTGGAGTGCGAGGGTCGCGTGGGCGTTCCGGTCGGCATGGCCTCCGCGGAGGTGCGCCGTCAGTTCGCGGCGGCCCTCGCCGATGCCGCGCAGCGCGATGGTTGGCTGACCGAGCATCCGCCGCAGCTGGAGTGGTACGGTCGCGTGGGCGTTCCGGTCGGCATGGCCTCCGCGGAGGTGCGCCGTCAGTTCGCGGCGGCCCTCGCCGATGCCGCGCAGCGCGATGGTTGGCTGACCGAGCATCCGCCGCAGCTGGAGTGGTACGGCGGACAGTTCGATGCGGTCGAGGTTGATGCTGATCTTCCGGCGTTCGCGGCGCTCCGCGCCGCGCACGCGCAGGAGTTCGACGTCCCGCCCGAGCTCGTAGGCGCCCCCTATGGGTCCGACATGCGGCTGCTGGTGCACGAAGCCGAGACGCCCGCCATCCTCTATGGTCCCGGCGACATCCGCCAGGCGCACGCGACCGATGAATGGATCGCCGTGGACGAAATCGTGCAGGCGGCCCGTGTCGTTACCGCAGCGGCAGCCCGATATCTCGCGGCCTGACCTCGGCCCCGGCCGCACCCAAAAGGCCGCCCATCCAGGACCGCGCCAGCGAAAACGCGAGGCGTCGCGCCATCGACTCCCCGGTATCTCCTCTTTCGAGGCGGGCCTTGCGCGCCAGGTCGATCGCCTCGTCGCGCTCGGGCGCCTGCAGCCGCTCGAGTTCCGCGCCCAGGGCGTCGAGCGCGTCACCTTTACCCAGCACGCGCAACACATCCAGCGCCAGCACGTTCGTCGTCCCTTCCCAGATCGGTAGCACCTGGGCATCGCGAAGCAGGCGCGGCAGTCCCGTGTCCTCCATGTAGCCCTGACCGCCGAAGCACTCGATCGCCTCTGACGCGACCGCCACGGCTTGCTTGGCCGTGTACAGCTTGGCCAGGGCAATGCCGACTCGGAACAGGGCCAACTCGGTGGCGTCGGCCGAGGAGGCCTCGATCCGGCCGAGCAGCTGGGCCATTCGCATCGTGAGATAGAGAGCGCCATCCGCCTCGGCGGCCATCTGGGCCAGCACCTCACGATGCAGCGGGTGCGCCTCGAGTTTTCGGCCGAAGGCCTCCCGTTGGCCGGCGTACGCGCTCGCCAGCATGACCGCCCGGCGCATGATCCCAGCGGCGGTGATGGCATTGTGCAGCCGGGTGATGTTGAGCATGGCGGTCATCTGCGCGAAGCCTCGCTCCGCCGCGCCGACCAGCTCAGCGTGCGCCCCCTCCAGAGTGACCTCACCGGTTGCCATCGCGCGAGTGCCAAGTTTGTCCTTGAGCCGATCGATGCGATAGCGATTGCGGCTACCGTCCGGACCATCATGGCGGACCAGGAAGAGCGCCAGCCCGCGCGTCCCAGGCGCCGCGCCTTCCGGTCGAGCCAGGGCCAGCGCGACCTCGCACCCAATGTTGGAGCAGAAGAACTTCTGCCCGAAGAGGCGCCAGCGATCGCCATCACGTTTGGCGACGACGGCGTTTTGCCCCACGTCGGAGCCGCCCTGTCGTTCGGTCATCCACTGACCCGACGTCCACGCTTCGCCGGGATTTCGGCTGATCAAGTGCTCGAGCACCTCACGCGCCTGGCCGACGCCGCCGGCATCGCTCAGCAGGCGGGCAGCGCCATCGGTCATCGCGACCGGACATAAATAGGTTGCGGTCGAGGGCGCAAACAGGTAGCAGAGGGCGGCCTGCACCAGGCGGGCGTCATCGCGGGTGCGGCCGGCCGTATCAGTTTCGTAGGCGAGTCCGACCAGCCCGCTCCGCGCCGCGACGGCGGCGAGCCGGCGCCAAGCATCCGGGTAGACGACCTCGTCGACGCGATTGCCCCAGCCGTCGAATTGCCGCAACACCGCGGGCTGCCGCTCGCAGGCATCGCCCCACACCTGCAGGTCGCCGGCAGCGGCCTGCCCCATGTCGGCCAAGGCTGGTTCCGCCACGGCCATCGTCTGCGGCGACAACCATGCTCCGAGCAGCGAGCGGAGCGTCGTATCGGCACGCCAGGTGTTCTGCGGAAGTAGCTCCCCTGTCAACTAGATCATCTGGCCCGTCACGGTGACCGGCTGGATTTTGAAGGTGACGCGGTGCTCGCCGGGTTCCAGCTCGCGGAAGGGCTTGCCGGTGTAGCGATGGGCCAGCCGGCCGATGAACTCGGCCGTCGGGTCGGGAATCAGGCTCACCAGGCGGCCCTTGATCTGCGCGTAGCGGTCCGGGGTTTTCGGATCGACCAGCAGCATCGTCAACTCTCGGTCGCGCTGTAGATTCTTGGGCCAGAGACGGCCGGTGTTGCTGTTGAGCCAGAAGAAACCATCTTTGAGCTCGAACCAGACGGGGTTCAGCTGGACCGAGCCATCGTCCCGCTTGGTCCCGAGGACGACCAGGATTGGCAGGGCCGCGAGCTTCCGGACCGCGGGGCTCAGCGCCGACGCCTTCTTAGCGCCAGCCATCGATCGCGCCGGTCACGCGCAGCGGCTCGATCTGGACCTTGATGCGGCCCGTCCGCGGGTTTTGATAGTCGCGCCCCATGTAGCGGTGCGAGAGGTGGTTGATGTGCTCGCCGCCGGGATCCTCCGCCCAGTTAACCATGCGACCCTCGACTTGCGCCCAGCGCCACATGTTCTTGGGATCGATGAGCAGCAGCGTGATCCGTGGGTCGCGCTGCAGATGTTTAAACCAACCGCGGTTGGTGCCGCCGTTGATCCAGAACGAGCCATCCTGTTGCTCGAACCAGACGGGGACCATCTCCACCGAACCGTCCTTGCGGGTGGTCCCGATGAGCGCCGGAAAGACCTCCTGGGTGAAAGCCTGCATCTTGGGGCTGAGCTCCACTGCCATTACACGACCTCCCACTTGAATAGACGGGTAGCAAGCACGACCGTGATCCCGAGCCAGATGAAGATACCGAGCAGATCGGTTCGCACCGCCCAAAGAGAGGCGCCGTCGACGCTGATGCTCCGCAGGGCGTCAGAGACGTAGGTCAGCGGTGAGTATTGGGTGATCGTCTGCAGCCATTCCGGCATGTTGGAGCGGGAGAAGAAGATGCCGGAGAGGAACATCAACGGCAGGGACACGAGGTTGGCGATCGGCGCGGCCGTCTCCTCACTCTTGGAGGCCCCAGAGATGGCGAGACCCATCGCCAGGAAGATGCCGCCGCCGATGATCCCAACGATCAGCAGGTAGAGCAGGTTGCCCGCGAAATGGAAATGAAAGACAAAGAAGCCGACCGCCAGCAGGACGACGATCTGCAGCGCCACCGTCGTCATCCGCGTGACCAGCTGGGAGAAGAAGAAATCGCGAACCCGCATCGGGGTGGCCATCAGCCGACGAAGGATCCCGCGCTGCTTCCACTGGACGAAGGTGAAGACGACGCCGAACAGCCCGGTCTGCATGATCGACAGGGCGATCATGCCCGGCACCAGGAAATCGACGTAGGTCAGGTTGCGGCTCTGGACCGGCTTGGCCTGCAGGGTAAAGGCCGGCGCGATGCCCGCCTGGGCGAATGAGGCGCGGTCCATGAACTGATTCATGATCGCAATCGCGACCTGCGAATTCTGGGGATTGCCCTGGTTGTAGTAGCCGGTGATCGCGGTCGAGCCCTGCCCGATGGAGGCCGGAAGGATGGCGACCAGGTCGCGGTTTCCCTGTGTGAGCTCGCGCTTTTCGGCATCGAGGCTACCCAGGTGCAGCTTCACCGCCTTGATGCCCTGAAGATTGCTGATGATCGTGTTGCTGACCTGGTTGTGGGCCTGGTCGACGACCCCGATGTTCACGGAGGGGGTGTTGTTCCCAAAATTGATCAGGCCGAAGATGCCCATGATCAAGAGCGGCACCAAGAGGCTGAAGAAGATTGCCCCGCGGTTGCGGAAGTAGGCCTTCAGCGACGACCAGGTCAGCATTACGAACGGGCTGCGTTTCACGCTAACTCTCGCGGAGTCCGTGCCCGGTCATGTCCAGGAAGACATCCTCAAGGTTGGCCGATCGCTCGACCCGCTCACCCTTGAATCCTTTGTCGAGCAGCCTCTGGATGAGAGCGTCGGGCGGCTCCATCGCCAGGATCTTGCCGTGGTCCATGATCGCGACCCGGTCGCAGAGGGTCTGAGCCTCGTCCATGTAGTGGGTGGTGAGGACGATCGTCCGCCCTTCGGCACGGATGGATTGCGCCAGCTCCCAGAGGTTGCGACGTGCCTGCGGATCGAGCCCGGTCGTCGGCTCGTCGAGGAAGAGGATCTGCGGCTCGTTGACGAGCGCCGTGGCGATGCTGAAGCGCTGCTTCTGACCGCCAGACAGTGTGCTCACTTTCGCGCGAGCCTTTTCGGACAGGTCCACCTTCTTGAGGATCGCCATCGCGTCGACCGTCCGCTTGTAGAGGGCCGCGAACAAATCGAGGAGCTCCAGCAGGTTCAGACCGTCGAAGAAGGCGGACGATTGCAGCTGCACGCCGATGACGTTCTTGACCTTCTGGGGATCCCGGCGAACGTCGATCCCACCCACCCGGGCCCGGCCGTCGTCGGCGCTGCGCAGGCCCTCGAGGATCTCGACCGTCGTCGTCTTGCCGGCCCCGTTGGGACCCAGCAATCCGAAGATCTCACGCTCCTTGACACGAAAGGAGATGCCGTCGACCGCGACGAGGCTCCCGTACCGCTTGCGCAGCCCCTCGACGACGATCGCAAAGCCATCCGTTTGGGTAGCGAGGCCCGAATCGCCGGGCCGCGCGATGACACTCATGCCGCAGCCATTATCGCTGCCGCTTCGGTCGACCCTCGGATCTCAGATCGCAGCGGGCGACGCCATCGTCTTCTCCATGATGACGACCACCTCGCCCGGTTGGAAGCCGAGCTCGCGGTTGAGCGCCAGCATGCCGGCGTTGTCGGCGCGGTTATCGGTGTGCACGACCGGGATTCCCTGCTGCGCCGCATAGCGCGTCACCAGCATCTTCAGCACGCGCGCGATGCCGCGACGTCGATGACTGCTCAGTACCCCGGTATCCCCGACCTCGGCATCACCATCCGGGCGCCGCAGCAGGTAGCTCAAGCCGACGATGTGTTCGCGGTCGCGGGCCACAAAGAAGCTGTCGAGCAGGACGGCCGGGCGCTGGTAGATGCTTCGGGTGAACGTCTCGAAGGGAGGATCCTGCCACTCGACGTGCGCCTCGTGTGGCATGTCGCGCCAGATCACCGTGTTGCAGCGATATAGCTCCTGACGGGTGCGCTCACCATCGATCTGCGGCAGCGCGACCGTCTCGATGCCGCCGTCACCGAGCCGGCGCCGCAACTCGTCGAGGGTGCTGAGGTTCACCGCGGCGGGCTGCTGGCGCGAGGTCTGGTACCGTTCCAGCTCCGTAAAGCCGCGCTTCCGCAACAGCGGTAACGACGCGGCGAGCTCCCGCTCCAGGGTTTCGGTTTCCAGCCATCGAACGCCGGCGGTCGCTGCGAAACGGTCCACGTCGGCGGCCAGCCGGCTACCCAACCCCTGCCGCCGATACGCCGCCGCCACCGCGACGAACCCCCGGGCACGATCGGTAAACGGCGCCCCATCCTCGCTCAGCGCCGCTTCCGCCATCCCGGCCAACTCGCCCTCCGCTGTCCACGCGCCGAGCCGCAGCGCTGGCTCATCTGGCGGGCGCAGGGTCTCTTCGAAACGAAACCCGGGGACGTCCTCCTGCCAGTGCCGGTGATGGTTGGCGAGGTCGAGCCAGGGTTTCAACTCCTCCGTCTCGACGGGCCGGATCGAAAACGTCAAGTGCTAGAAGGTCAGCGAGACCGTCCCACTGACGGAGGCGTGACTTGATCGAGCGCGGCTTCGAGGATGTCGAGCCCGCCATCGAGTTCTTGCTCGCTCACCGTCAGGGGAAACAACAACCGGATGACATTGTCGTAAAGGCCCGCCTTCAGCACGACGAGACCGTGG
>VBEQ01000129.1 GCA_005881235.1 Chloroflexota bacterium
GGTACGCCTAGAACGGACAACCAGCGGTGTAACGACGATTGGACCCCGCGTGCGAATCGCTATTGGATGTCCGTGAAGAAGCAAACAAGAACGACGCGCGAAGGGCCCAGCGCTCTTGGGTGGTTTTCCGGATGCCGAGCGCTACGCGGCCTGCTGCTTGACGGCGGCCTGACGGGCTCTGGCGCGTTGGATTCGCTTCTCTTTGGCGGCACGACCGCGCCGGACGTGGGGCTTCATCGCCGGTACAACCGGAGTGGAGGCCGTCACTTGCAGGTGCCGTGGCTCCGGGATCAATTCAAGGCCCGATTGCTCTCGCGATCTCATTGCGGTCCAATTGCATTAGCCATTGTTAAGATGGGGTGGCGCACATGAGTGACCCGCGGCCCATCGGCGTCTTCGACTCAGGCGTCGGCGGCCTCACCGTCCTGCGCGAGTTGCAGCGACAGCTTCCCAACGAATCCACGATTTATTTCGCGGATCTCGGCCATTTTCCCTACGGGCCCCGCTACCAGGCGCAGGTACGGACGTTTGCCCTGAACATCATTCGGTTTCTCGAGAAGCTCGACGTCAAGCTGGTCGTCATCGCCTGTAACACGGCAACCGCCGCGGCGCTCAACATCGCGCGCGAGGTCTTCGACATCCCGATCATCGGCGTGATCACGCCGGGTGCGGAGGCCGCCGTCGCCGCCACGAAGAACAAGCGCGTGGGCGTGATCTCGACGGAGGGCACCATGCAGAGCCAGGAGTACCTGCATGCGATCCGCGAGGCGAATCCGACCATCGGCGTGCTGCCGAAAGCCGCCCCGAAACTCGTCGAGCTCGTCGAAGCGGGCAAGGCCGAGGCACCCGAGACGGAGACCGCGCTCCGTGAGGCGCTGAGCGACATCATCGAATACCGGGCCGACACGCTGATCCTCGGTTGCACGCACTATCCAATGCTCAAGCCCTTGATCAAAAAGATCACTGGCGAGAACATGATCGTCGTCGATTCGGCGGAGACGACCGCGGCCCGCGTCAAGCGGGTGCTGGCCAAGAACGGACTGGAGTCGGCTGAGGGGGAGACCGCCCGACACCAGATCTACGTCACGGGTTCACCAGAACGATTCACCGAGGTCGCGCGCTTTCTTTTCGGTCAGGATCTGCCGGAGATCACGACCGTCCGACTGGAGCTCGTCGAAGCCATCAGCGGCCGGGAGGGGGCCGCGTGAGCGCGACAATGACCGGGATCGATTTCATCGCCCCCATCCGAACCGAGCTGGAGGACTTCGAGCAGCGGCTGCATGCGACCGTGCGCGCCGATCTCGGCCCGGTTGCGGAGGCGATGGAGCAGATCCTCGAGGCCGGTGGCAAGCGGCTCCGTCCGGCGCTGGTCTTCCTGGCCGCTCGTCTCGGCCGGCCCAAGGGTCTGGACGACGTCGTTCGGGCGGCGATGGCGATCGAGTTCATTCACAACGCCACCTTGATCCACGACGACCTGATCGACGGCGCACCCACCCGCCGCGGCCTGCGCACGATCCACGAAACGCTCGGCCCCAACCCGGCGATCATCATCGGTGACTACTACTTCGCCAAAGGCGCGAACCTGATGTCGCAGATCGGCAATCCCAGCATCGACGCGCTGCTCTCGCAGACCGTGATGACGATCTGCTTCGGCGAGATGCTGCAGCTGACCAGTCAACGCCGCTACGACCAGTCGCTGGACGAGTATTACGCCAAGATCGAGCGGAAGACCGCGGTGCTGCTCGCCGCCTCGACCTACTGCGGCGCTGTTCTTGGTGGCCTCGACGAGGCTCAGGTCGAGGCGATGCGGCGCTTTGGCCGCTTATTGGGCATGTCGTTCCAGATCGCCGACGACGTGCTGGATTATCTGGCAACCGAAGAAGAAGTCGGCAAGCCGGTCGGCAACGACCTGAAGCAGGGCACCGTGACGTTACCGTTGATGCTCGCCCGCCATGATCCCGGCGTCGACGGCCGGCTCGAGGCTATCCTGGAAAAGGCGACGCTGCAGGATGCCGACTATGCCGAGGTCGTTCGCATCGTGCGGGATTCCCGCGGCATCGACGAGTCGTATGGCTACGCCAAGACCTTCGGGGACAAGGCCCGTGCCGAGTTGCAAGCCTTTCCGCCCTCGCCGTTTCGCGACGCCTTCGAAGCGCTCACGTACTACGTCGTGGGACGCCGCAACTAACGCTTCACGGCTCGGAGCTGCAAGAACAGCGGCAGTCGCTGCCATCGGCGATACCCTGGCTGCTTGTCAACCGCGTCATCGCTCGCGGCGGGTTCGCGAACGCGCTCGACCAAAAAACCGGCTGACTCGAGCGCGCGGCAGTAGTCCTCCAGCGCATACATCCATCCGCGGAAGGTCATCTCGAGCCCATCGCGCTCGTAGTGGCCTTCGAACGGACGGCGGCCGAAGTACGAGCCGCGAATGATGAAGGCTGCGTCCGGCTCGGCGGACTCGAATAGCCCGGCATCGTTCAGCGGATGGGTCACGCTGATGCAGAAGCGTCCGGCCGGCTCCAGCACGCGGGCGGCCTCGCGAACCGCCCCCGGCATGTCGGTGATGTCCATCAGCGAGTTGTAGGCAATCACGAGATCGAAGCTGGCGTCGGCAAACGGCAGGCTCGCGGCGTCGGCCAGCTCGTAGCGGCCGCTTGGATCGGCCTCCCGTGCGTATCGGATGAGCGTGGGCGAACTGTCGATCCCGATCACGCGGTGCTTGCGGGCGACCAGGTCTCGAGCCACGCGGCCTTCGCCGCAACCCATCTCCAGCGTTTGGCGTCCCGGAGGCGGGACGATCTCGTCAAAGAATGCGTCTCGAAAATACCAGTAGGAATCGTGGCCAGGTCGGCGTACCCAACGCACCCAGTTCTCCGCCTCGCGTTCCCAGCTCGAGTCGACCGTCGTTTCGTCCACGGAACGCAAGCCTAAAGCTTGGATTTGCGGTCGTGTGCTAGCTTGGCCCTCGGTGAGGTTTCGGCTGGCGACGAGAGGCAGCAGGCTGGCGATGATCCAGGCGCAGCTCGCCGCGGATGCCCTGGCTCGCGTCTACCCCGAGCACGAGTTCGTGCTGGCGCCGCTGACGACGCACGGCGATCGGCACCCATCGATGCGGCTCAGCGATTCGCCCCGCGAGGGCGTCTTCGTGAAGGAGCTCGAACAGGCGCTGCTCGACGGCCGGGCCGAGCTCGCGGTCCACTCGGCGAAGGACCTTCCGACCCTTGCGACGCCCGGGCTGGGGCTCGCCGCGTTTCTCCCGCGCGGGGACGCACGCGATGCGCTGATTGCCCGCCACGGCGGGACCCTCTCGGAGCTCCCGCCGGGGTCCCGCATCGGCACCGGCAGCCCTCGTCGAGCCGCGCAGATCGCCGCCGTCCGGCCGGATCTGCGAATCGTCGAGATTCGCGGCAACGTCGACACCAGGCTGCGCCGCCTCGCCGAGGGCATGGTCGACGGGCTCATCCTCGCGGTCGCAGGTCTGGAACGCCTCGACCGCCTTGGCGAAGCGCACGAGCTGCTGCCGTTCGACGTCATGCTGCCCGCCCCCGGCCAGGGGGCGTTGGTGTTGCAGACCCTGGATGGCGGCGAGGCCGGCCGGCTGGCGGCGGCCGTCGACGATGGGCCGACCCGACGGGCCGTCGAGGCCGAGCGGGCGCTGCTGCGGCGACTCGGCGGTGGGTGCCTCTCGGCGCTGGGTGCCTACGCGCTCGCCGACGGCGACGACCTGACGCTGCAGGCCGTCGTGCTCGATGCGAGCGGCCGTACCGCGGTCCGGGCCGGTGCTCGTGGACGGGATGACGCGGGCGTCGTCAATGACGTGGTAACGCGACTCGAGGCGCAGGGGGCGGCGCATCTCCTCGAGCGGCCGGGCGAGGCGCTGGCGGGATTGCGCATCATGGTCACGCGCGCCGATCACCAGGCTACGGGGCTGGCAAACGCCCTGAGGGCGCTTGGCGCCGACGCCATCGTGTGTCCGGTGATCGCGATCGAACCGATCGCGGTCGACCCGGCGCTCGTCCATGATCTCGGCCGCTACGACTGGCTGGTGCTGACCAGCGCCAACGGCGTCGACCGGCTGGGGGAGATCTTGCGTGAGGCGAATCGCGATTTTCCCGCACACATAAAGGTCGCGGCCATCGGCCCTGAAACCGCCGCGCGCGCCGAGGAGGCCGGCATGACCCCGGCGCTGGTCCCGTCGCGGTTCATCGCGGAGGAGCTGGCGCAAGCTCTGGCGGCCGCCATGACACCCGGGGCGCGCATCCTGCTGGCGCGGGCGGCCGGCAGCCGCGACGTCCTGCCCGACCAGCTTCGCGCCCGCGGCGCGCGGGTCGACGTCGTCGAGACCTACCGCGCGGTCCCGCCGGCCGACCTGCGACCGCGGCTGGCCGCCTGCCTGATCGGCGTCGACGTGATCACGTTTACGAGCTCGTCGACGGTACGCCACTTCGTCGGTGCCATGCCGGAGCCGCCGTCCGACCGGGTCAAGATCGCCTGCATCGGGCCGATCGCGGCGCAGACCGCGCGCGATCTCGGGCTGCGGGTTGATATCATCGCGCAGGAGTACACGACGCGCGGACTGGTCGATGCCATCGTGCGCAGCCGGACTCCAATTCCAGCATGACCTTTCCTACGCAACGCCCCCGCCGGTTGCGCTCGAGGCCGGCGCTTCGCCGGCTCGTCCGAGAGACCTCGCTCGCGCCCGAGGATCTGATCTATCCGTTGTTCGTGCGCGACGCCATCGACGAACCGCGCCCGATCGAGGCGATGCCCGGGCAGCAACAGCACACCATCGAGTCGCTGACGCGCGAGGCCGAGGCCGCGCTGAAAGTCGGCGTGCGGAGCTTCGTGCTGTTCGGCATCCCCGCGCAGAAGGATGCGCAGGGCTCGGAGGCGTGGGCGGAGAACGGTATCGTCCAGCGTGCCCTGGGCCACCTCCGAGAAGCATTCGGCGCCGACGCCCTGCTGATCGCGGACCTCTGTCTGTGCGAGTACACCGACCACGGCCATTGCGGCGTGCTCGCGGGGGAGACCGTCGCCAATGACCCAACGCTGGAGCTCTACCAGCGAATCGCCGTCGCGCAGGCCGCCGCCGGCGCCGACGTGATCGCCCCGTCCGGCATGATGGACGGCCAGGTCGGCGCCATCCGTTCCGCCCTCGACCGGCACGGCTATGGCGACCGCGCGATCCTCGCCTACGCCGCCAAGTACGCCTCGGCGTTCTACGGGCCGTTCCGTGAAGCGGCAGGATCGGCGCCCCGCGTAGGTGACCGCCGTGGCTACCAGATGGACCCCGCCAACGCGCGGGAAGCCGTCCGGGAGGCGCACCTGGATATCGAGGAAGGCGCCGACATCGTCATGGTCAAGCCGGCGCTCGCGTACCTCGATGTCATTCGCGCGGTCGCGGACGCGACCGACGTCCCCGTCGCGGCCTACAACGTCAGCGGCGAGTACAGCATGGTCAAGGCGGCTGCCTTACGCGGCTGGATCGATGAGCGCCGGGTGCTGCGCGAGATCCTGCTGGGGATCCGCCGCGCCGGCGCGCAGATGATCCTCACCTACCACGCCAGGCAGGTCGCCGCCGATATTCCCTGCTGGGACGAGTTGGGATGAGCCAGGTCCCCCGCCGGGTTCCGCAGCTGCTGGCGACGCTCGCCATCCTGGCGGCCGTTATGATTGCGTTCTCTGTCTATGTGGGACGTAATGCCGGCGGCAGCCCTGGGGTCGCCCCGACTCCAACGCCGAGTCCGATCGTGAGCGCCGCCTGTGGTTCGCTGAACTTCGGGACGGCGCTGACGCCCACCGCCGGCAACGCCGGCAAGCACGCGTATAGCGCCGCGCCGGCCATGGCGATCAACACCGCGCACCACTACCTCGTCACGATGAATACCAACAAGGGGACGATCACCCTCTGCCTCGACCCCAAGCTGGCCCCGAACACGGTCAACAACTTCGTGTTCCTGACCCGCAACCAGTATTACAACGGCCTGAAGTTCCACCGCGTCGTCGCGGACTTCGTCATCCAGGGCGGCGACCCGCTGGGCACCGGTTCGGGCGGCCCCGGCTACCAGTTCAACGATGAGCCGGTGCTCGGCGAGTACACCCCCGGCGCGGTGGCGATGGCGAACTCCGGCGCGAACACCAATGGCAGCCAGTTCTTCATTTGCACCGTCGACGACAGCAAGAAGCTCGCCAAGAGTTACAACCTCTTCGGCTACGTCCAGACCGGGATGGACGTGGTTCTCAAGATCGCGCAGGGTGACACCATGACCACGGTGACGGTCCAGGAAGAGAGCGGCTAGGCCTCATCGGCCTCTCAGGAGACCGTTACGAAGCGGGCGTATAATGGGCCGCGAGAAGCAATCTGAATGCCTGGTTTTTTCGGTCATTGGTACATCCTCGTTCTGATCCTGGTCATCGTGCTGATCGTCTACGGACCGGGGAAGCTGCCTGAAGTCGGCGGGGCGATCGGGAAGGCCATGCGCGAATTCCGCAAGACCTCGAGCGACATCCAGGAAGAGTTCAAGAAGAGCGCGACGCCGGATTCGAGCACCGAACAGCACGCCACGAGCGGGCCGGCCCCGGACGTCAAACCGGCCACTGATGTGAAGTCGCCGACCGACAGCAAGGCCTGATTCCGGTCCGGCGCCGGTAGGGGCAGCCATGGCCAAGCCCAGCATCGTTCCGGCGGACGAGGAGCGGCGGATGACGGTCATCGAGCACCTCGAGGAACTGCGGCGCGTCCTGATCATCTCGCTGATCGCGTGGGGGGTCGCCACCGTGATCGGGTTCGCGGTCTCCCAGCCGGTGTTGGGCATCCTGCTGGGACCCGTCCACAAGGTGATCGGCAACCAGAGGCTGATTTACGGTGGCCCGGTCGATGCCTTCCTGCTCTTCTTCAAGATCGGAATCTTCACCGGTTTCGTCCTCAGCAGTCCGATCATCATCTGGCAGGTCTGGACCTTCGTTGCCCCGGGCCTGCGTCGCAACGAGCGGCGCTTCGCCGTCGGCTTCGTTGGCTCGGCGGTCGCGCTGTTCGCGATGGGTATCGGCTTTGCCTTCTTCGCTCTGCCGATCGCCTTGAGGTTCTTAACCGGGATTGGCAACTCTGAGCTCCAGTACCTGCCCTTTGCCGACAAGTACATCAACTTCGTCCTGATTCTCATCGCCATCTTCGGCATCACCTTCGAGCTGCCGCTCGCGATGACGATGCTCGGTCTCGCCGGGATTGTCAGCGCGCAATTCCTCAGACGCAACCGGCTGAAGTTCTGGATCGGGATCTTCGTCGGGGCCAACATGGTGACTCCGGGGGTCGATCCCTTCACGCCCTTGCTGCTGACCGCTCCCCTCATCATTCTTTTCGAGCTCAGCATCCTCGTGATCCGCGCTCTGCGAAGATAGATCCAATTGGCCCAGACGCGACCTGACGGCCGGAGGGTGGATCAGCTCCGGCCAGTAACGATCGAGACCGGCGTCAACCTCTACGCCGAAGGCTCGGCGCTCATCAACATGGGCGACACCAGGGTGCTCTGTACCGCGAGCTGGGACGACAAGCCGCCACCACACAAGAAGGGGACCGGGGAAGGCTGGGTCACGGCCGAGTATTCGATGCTGCCCCGGGCCACGCAGACGCGCACCGCGCGCGAATCGCGGACCGGACGGGTCGACGGGCGCACCCAGGAGATCCAGCGCCTGATCGGTCGCGCACTGCGGGCCGCCATCGATATGCCGCTGATGGGCGAGCGCACGATCATGGTGGACTGCGACGTGCTGCAGGCCGACGGCGGCACGCGCACGGCGTCGATCACGGGCGGATTCGTCGCCCTCCACCTCGCGTTGCAGAAGGCCGTTGAGCGCAACCTGCTGCGCGTGATCCCGATCCGCCATTTCGTTTCCGCGGTTAGTGTCGGCATCGTGCAAGGCCAGCCCCGTCTGGACCTCAATTACCTCGAAGATTTCGCCGCCCAGACCGACATGAACTGTGTGCTCGCCGAGGACGGCCGCTTCATCGAGATCCAGGGCACCGCCGAGCAGGAGCCGTTCAAACCGGAAGAGATGGAGCAGATGCTCAAGCTCGCCGTCAAGGGCGCCGCCGAGCTGGTCGAGACCCAGAAGAAGGCGCTGAAACTGCGCTGAAGCGGCTGCTGCTCGCCACGACGAACCCGGGCAAGCTCAAGGAGCTGCGCGCGATCCTGGGCGAGTTGCCGATGGAGCTG
>VBEQ01000130.1 GCA_005881235.1 Chloroflexota bacterium
TAGGCGGACTTGTCGTCGTGGTTGCGCAGGACGTGGCAGACATCCTGGCAGAGGAAGCACTCGATGCACTTGCGGTACTCATAGACGCGCTCCGTATCCTCGGGCAGCATCGTGTACGGGACCGGCTCACTCGGCTGCGGTGTGAACCCGGGGATCTGCTTGTTGACCTCATAGTTCCAGGAAACGTCCGTAACCAGGTCCTTGATCAAGGGAAACGCCCGCATCGGCCCCACGTGAATGTCTTGATTTACAAACTCATCGACGCGCGTTTTGCACATGAGGCGGGGCCGGCCGTTGATCTCCGCGCTGCAGGAGCCGCATTTGGCGGCCTTGCAGTTCCAGCGACAGGCGAGGTCGTTCGCGAAGTGCGCCTGGACGTAGTGAACGGCGTCGAGCACGACCATGCCCTCGATCGAAGGGACCTCGAAGCGCTGCTCCTGTCCGCCATCGGTATCGCCGCGGAAGATCCGCAGGACGATCGACCCAGCAGCCTGATCCGCCACGGGCGCGGGAGCTTTGGCGCTCATGTGCGGACCGGTTGCTTGGGCGGCGGCGACGCCGGCGGCTGCGATGCCGTTTGCGAAGACGTGCCGTCGGCAAACAGCTTGGCCAGCTCGGGAGGCATCTCCGGCACCGGCCGGGTCTTGAGCTTGACGCGACCGCCCTCACTGTATGCAATAAAGTTCACGCGGCCCAGCGCCGGATCCTTCTCCAGGTAGTCGAGCCTCCAGTGCGCCCCGCGGCTCTCGCGGCGCTCGATGGCGGCCCGCACGATCGCCTCGGCGATTGTCAGCATGAACCGAAGATCGCGCGCCGTGTGCCAGCCGGGGTTGTACTTGCGCGATCCCGGAACGTGGATGCGGGCCGACCGCTGCCGCAGCTCGAGGACCTTGTCGAGGCAGGCCTTGAGTGACTTCTCTTCACGCGCCAGGCCGGCGCCGTCCTGCATCGCCTCCTGAAGCTCCTGCTGTAGCAAATACGGGTTTTCTTTGCCCTCACCGACCAGCGGCAAGAGCAAGAGTTGCTGCTCGTCGTCGACCTGGCGCTCATCGATCGTGCCCAGCCCGACGCCGCGCTGATAAGCCGCCGCTGCCTCACCGGCACGGCGGCCGAAGACGAGCAGATCGGACAGTGAGTTCCCCCCCAGCCGGTTGGCGCCGTGCAGTCCGGCGGCCGCCTCGCCCGCGGCGTAGAGTCCCGGGAGGCTGGTCGCCCCCGTCTCCGCCTCGACCCGCAGCCCGCCCATCGCGTAGTGGATCGTCGGCGCGACTTCCATCGGCGCTTTGGCGATATCGACATCTGCCAGCCGGAGAAATTGCTCGTACATCGACGGCAGCTTCTTCTTGATCTTTTCTGCGCCGAGGTGGCGGACATCCAGGTACGCGCCGCCGTGCGCGGTGCCGCGGCCGGCCTGCACTTCTTTGTAGATCGACCTGGCGACGACGTCCCGCGATGAGAGCTCTTTCTTTTTCGGGTCGTACTCGAGCATGAAGCGCTTGCCTTCACGATTCGTCAGGTAGCCGCCCTCGCCACGGACGGCCTCCGTGACCAGGATGCCGCGAACGCCGGGCGGCCAGACCATGCCGGTGGGATGGAACTGCACCATTTCAGGGTCGAGGACCTCGGCCCCGGCCTCGAAGCCCATCCCGACGCCGTCGCCGGTGCCCTCCCAGGAGTTGGACGTGACTTTGTAGATACGGCCCCAGCCGCCCGTCGCGATGATGACCGCCTTCGATCTAAAAGTCATAAACGCGCCGTCGATCCGGTTGTAGCCGAAGGCGCCAATGACCCGGTCGCCATCCTTCAGCAACCTGGTCAGCGTGACCTCCATGTTGCGATCACCGACGTGGCAGAGCCGTCGATACGTGTGGGCGCCGAAGGCCCGCTGCAGAACGCGGCCATCGGGGGTCCTGTCGAAGATCGCGCCGTAGGTCTCGAGCTCGTACACGCGCTCCGGCGACTCGCGGGCATGCAGCTCCGCCATCCGCCAGTTGTTGATCATCTGACCGCCACGCATCGTGTCCTGGAAGTGCACCTGCCAGTTGTCGTCCGGGTCGACGTTGCCGAGCGCCGCGGCAATGCCGCCCTCGGCCATCACCGTGTGCGCCTTTCCGAGCAGCGACTTGCAGACCACGGCCACCCGAGCGCCCGCCGCCGCCGCCTCGATCGCCGCCCGCATGCCGGCGCCACCGGCGCCGATCACGAGCACGTCCGTCGTCAGCGTCTGGAACGGCTCGCTCAGAAGATCACCCTGGGTTCGTGAAGGACGCCCGACATCAAGAGTCGGATATAGACGTCCGTCAGCGCGACCGAGAACATGCTGTACCACGCCCAGGCTCCGTGCTGGGGGTTCGCCCGGTTGAGCAGGATCACGATGCGGTGCCAGAGCCGCCCGGCCCGCGCCCGCGAGAAACGGTCGATGCGGCCGCCCATGAGATACCGGAATGAGTGGCAGGTCAGGCTGTAGGCGCTCAACAGGATCACGTTGACCAGCATCACGATGGAGCCCAGGCCAAGGAAGAGATGCCCCTGGAACACGAAGGCGCGCACGACATCGACCCACAGAAAGAGCAGGACGATCAGGCTCAGCAGCAGGAAGTAGCGGTGATAGTTATTGAGGACCCAGGGAAATCGCGTCTCGCCGCGGTAGCGGCCGCGCTTCAATTCCTGGATGGCGCAGGCTGGTGGGTCCCAGAAGAATGACCGGAAGTACGACTTCCGGTAGTAATAACAGCTGCCTCGGAGGCCCAGCGGAATCACCGCGAGGAAGGGAATGAGGATCCCGATGATTGGCACTTTGATCAGACCGAAGCCCAGCCAGGTCGAGAAAAATGGCGAGACGTAGGGCTGGTAGGCGACCACCGTGCCGGAGAAGACGGACCAGCTGGCATAGATGACGAAGGCGCTGTAGCAAACGACCGTGAGAGCCGGCTCGATCCACCAGGCTCGGCCCGGTGATGCCTCCTTGGCCGACGCCGGCCGTGGAGTGAGTGCCTCAACCGCCACGCGATAAGTCTACCGGCCCTTCAGTCGGAACTGGCGCTTCGGCGACCGAGCAGGACCCCGACGAGCGAGGCCACAACGGCCATGCCGAGCGCCGCGCGCGCGGGGATGCCGCGCCGTCCGTCGCGGGCCGCGCCATTGCCCACCTGTCCGTTGCGATCAAGGCGGCGGCCGCCGACGCCGACCCGTTCGCCTTCGGGCCCCGACTCCGGGGTGGCGACGGCGTGGCTGTCTTTACCCGGTAGCGCGATCGGCACCGGGTAGATCACGCTGTTGACCTCGACGCCGATCATCGTGATCAGCCCCAGGAAGAAAAAGAATGTCATCAGCACGAAGAGGAGTCCAAACGTCTTGCCGTACTGGTTGAGGCCCTTGTTCAGCTCGAGATACAGCGGGAAGAGGAGGGTGATGACCTCGAACAGAATGCCGGCTATCAGAGCGCCGGGGATGATCTTGCGAAACTGTTGTTTGCGGTTGGGGATGACGTAATACATGCTGCCAAACAGCAGGAAGCCGGCGATCGTGCCAACGATCACCTGTAGGATGAACGCCGCGGCGCCCGAGTAGAGGAAGAGGGGCATGTCAGGGATCTGCTTGAGGGCCGGAAGAATCGCCGAGGTGGCCACCGCGACGCCGACGAGGATCGTGAACAGAAAAACCATGCCGAAGGCGATGAGCTTCTGTCGCACGAAATCGCGGGGCTTGGTGTGATAGATCACGGCAAACGCCTGCTCCATGACACCGAACAACGCCGAGCCTCCCAACAGCAGACCGCCCAGGCCTACGATGAACAGCAGGCCGCTCTGGCTCTTCACGCCACTGACGGCCTTGACCAGCTCGGTCTGCTGCTGAGGGTCGCCCGGGAAGGCGCTGAAAATCGTCTTGTACACCGCGTCGTTCGCCGCACCGAAGAGCCGAAGGGCAAAGCCGAGCAGTGAGGCGGCAAAGATCACGATGGGAAACATGGCAAGGAGGGCATTCCAGGCGATCAGCGCCGCCCAGTTCGGCGCCTGGTCCTCGAGGAACTTGCGGATGACGCGTCCCGGCACGCTCTCCATCAGCCGCCCCATCCCGTCGATTCTAGCTGACAGCGGTTCTATCAAGTAAATGGCAACCGCGCCAGCCGAAGTCGAGGCGCAGAAGCAGGCCGCCGCACAGCGCGCCCTGGAGTTGGTCAAGCCGGGCACCATCGTCGGCCTCGGGACGGGAAGCACGGCCCGCTACTTCATCGAGGGACTGGCCGCCAGAATTCAAAACGGCCTCCTAGTGCAGGCGGTGGCGACGTCGCTGGAGAGCCGCGCCATGGCGGAGGCCGGTGGCATCCCGATCACGGAGAGAGGCGACGGCTCACTCGACCTTGCGGTCGACGGGGCGGACGAGATCGACCCGGCCCTCAACTGTGTCAAGGGACGCGGCGGGGCACTGCTGCGGGAGAAGATCGTCGCTCACGCCAGCCGCCGATTCGTGCTGATCGCGGATGAGACCAAGCTGGTCGGCCGACTGGGGCGTGGCCCGGTCCCGATCGAGGTGCTGCCCTTTCTGTGGGAGGCGACCAGCCGCTCGATCGAGTCCCTTGGTGGGAGGCCACAGCTCCGGATGGCGCTCGGCGGTCCATTCACGACCGACAACGGCAACCTGGTGCTCGACACCAGCTTTGGAACGGTCGACGCGGCACTCGGCGTGGCGCTCCACGCGATCCCGGGTGTCATCGAGCATGGACTGTTCTTCGGCATGGCCCGGGCGGCGATCGTCGGCTCCGGGACGGGCCTACGAGTTCTCGGCGAGCTGCCCTGAGCTTGCCCTATGCTTAGGCGCTGAGATGGCCTTCGAATACAGGGTGGTCAACACCGTCGAGGAAGCCAGCCAGCTGTCCGAAGACGGGTTCGAGCTGTTCACCATCCTCCCGCCCGGCCCTGCCGGCGGCCCCGACCGGATGTACCTGCGCCGTGAGAAGCGCCGCGGACAGACGCCCGGATTTGCCCGAGAGTCCAGATCCGAATCCGGATAGACGTCCGGGTCGGGTAAAGACCCGATTGACGCGCTTTTGGCGCGAACTTATACTGGCGTAGTCAGGAATCCGGCAAATGGAGGGCGGAATTTCCGCCCTCGCTGTGTTTATTGGGTTCCAGGAACGGGTAGGAGTGACGGGCCCCCCGCGGGCGTTCACAGGAGTTATCAGTGATTCAGGAAATGGCAATGTCGACCCGGGCGACGGCCTACGAGTCGGCGGTGCGCGAGATGACGCAGGCAGCCGCCGAGGCTGAGCTGATGCATGCGCCAGTCCGGCTCGCCTACTGGCGGATTGCCGCGATGGACACCCTGCTCGACCGGCTGGAGGAGCTCCGGCTGGCTGGCGAGCGCGCCCTCCCGGAGGATATCCGGGATCTCGTGGTCGCCTACGCCGCACGCCACGACGCGGAACTGGCGGATCGGGTCCAGCGGATCGATCCGGATGACCTCAACGCGGTCCACGACGCCGTGTTCGAGGCGCAGGGCCGCGTGATGCTGGAGCTTGCCGAGCTGCGCCGGGTGCCGAACTGGCAGGACCTCGATTTGACCCTCGCGCCGGGCGACGACGAAGCCGCCTAACGCGGACGTCGCCGACGCCGATCGAGAACGGCCGCTCGACATCCTGGCCGACCGCGCCCGCCGGCTGCTGACGATCCAGTGGGCGGACGGCCATCAGTCGGGCTATGACTTCGAGCTGCTGCGCTGGAACTGTCCCTGCGCCGAGTGCGCGGGCGAGATGGGCGTCCCCGGCAAGCTAGCCACCACATCGGAGCTCGGCGACGACCAGATCGATCTCGACCAGATCGAGCCCGTCGGCCTTTTCGGCGTGCGCCCTTATTGGAAGGACGGCCACAACACGGGGATCTACGGCCTCAGCCTGTTGCGCGCCATCTGCCCGTGCGAAGAATGCGCGGCGGCGCGAGCCGCGCGCTGAGGATTAAGCGGGACCGGGGCCGACGGGCTTGACGGCGCCGCCGTTGAGCCCCAGGCTGGCCTCGAGCGCGGCCTTGGGCTTGTAACCGAGGACCTGCTCGGCGACCTTGCCATTGCGGAACATCACGACGTGGGGAATCCCGCGGACACGATATCGCTCAGCCAGAGCCGGCTCCTCGTCGACGTTCACCTTGGCGATCTTG
Source organism: Chloroflexota bacterium (assembly GCA_005881235.1). Lineage (GTDB taxonomy): Bacteria > Chloroflexota > Dormibacteria > CF-121 > CF-121 > CF-13. Next base: position 6,150 of record VBEQ01000130.1, read on the forward strand.
ATTTCGGTGTGGTCGACCGCGAGCTGCTCCAGAACCGGCGAGAGCATCTTGCACGGGCCGCACCAGTCGGCGTAAAAGTCCACCATCACAGGCTGTTCCGAGAGAATGACCTGGTCCTCGAATGTGGCGGTCGTAACGTGAACGGCTTTACTCATGACTCTCCCTTTCTTGGACGAATACATCAAGAGTAACCCAGATTCGACTTCGAAAATTCCCAGAGCCGAGGCTATCCGCCGCCAGGCTCACGGACAGCCTTAGTTCGAAAAGACCTCAACGACCATGGTTTTCGCGCCGTTGCTGGCAACCCCCAGGCCGACCCGGTGGTAGGCGGCTTTGAGGATGTTCGCCCGGTGCTCCGGCGAGTTCATGAACATGGTGTTGATCCCACCCATCGACGGGTTGGTCGACCAGGCGATGTTCTCGCCCGCCGTGCTGTACGGGATGCCCCACAGTCGCAACAGTCCGACGAAGGCGAGCTGGCCGGTCGACGGATCGTAGTGCGAGAAATAGTTGCGGTTCAGCATGTCCTGGGCCCGGTACTGGGCGACGCGCGCCAGCGCGGCGCTGTAGGCGAGGGGAGCCACGCCGTTGGCGGCCCGGTCCTGGTTGATGAGGCTGAACTGGGCGCCGGCCGCACCGCCGACGCCAACGATCGGCGGGGTCGGGCGACGCGTCGGGGCTGGCCGAACAGCGACGGGCGCGGGGGCGGGCGCCGGGGGGGCCGCGGTTGGGGCCGGCGTCGATGGGGGGGTGACCCGCAGCGCCAGGCGCCCGAGGCCGTTGACGCCCGTTTGCAACGACCCCAGCGTCGTCACGTGCGCTCCAGCGAGCGGCCGCGTCGCGATGGGTTGCGGCGGGCGGCTACCCAGGATGCTGATGGTGGCGAGCACGGCGAGCGGCCCACCAACGATCAGGACGCTTCTTGTAACTGAGCGTGACAATGTCGATTCCCCCTTGTGGTCGGGTTTGGCGGAGTTTACGGGCTTGGCGACCAACCGACCACGCTTCCAGGCGCCCGAGAAACCCTCCCGCCGGGCTATCCGCTAACCGGCAGGAGCGCTATCAGGCGGAGGCGGCGACGAAGAAGAGGAGCTGGCCCAGCAGCTGGCCGGGCAGGATGGCGATCATCGCCAGGTAGAGCAAGCCGGTCGTTGACATGAAGGACCGGAGCCGGCAGGTTGGCCACGCCAACCCCGCCGCGACCAGCGGCAGCAACACCGCACCCAGCGCCCAGAGCACCGACAGCACCGGGCTCAGCGTCAACGGATGGGTCAGCGACCCGGAACCGTGGGCGAGGCCCCGCAGCGTCAGGGGGAACAGCACCGCCTGCAGGAGGAGGCTCACCAGGAGCACGCCGATGGCGCGCAGCAAGGGTCGGTTGGTCAGGGCGGGCGTCACCAGGTACCAGTGGCCGAGCAACATCCCGGTGGTCGCCGCACCCAGGACGGCCGCGGACAGAACCACAATCAGCGCGATGGCGGCGCCGTTGAGAAGCGAGCCGGCCATTGGCCAGAGGGCGGCGGCGATGCCGGCCAGCAGCAGGACCGAGGCGGACAGCGTCAGCGCCCAGCTGATTGGCGATGTATCGCGGCGCCAGATGATAACCGCGTGGGCGATCAGGGCGAGAACGAGCACACCCTGTAAGAAGAGCAATGCTTCGGCGGCTGGCTGATTGATCGCGAGCAGGCGGTGATACGAGCCCGGGGGGCCGGCGAGCACGACGAGGAACGCGAGCCCGCCGAGGAGGGCGTAGGTCACGGCGATGAACTTCAAAAAGCCGTGGGTCAGGCCGCCGGTCAGCCGAAGGTACGCCACGGTGGCGAAGCCGCCGACGGCCGTCTCGGCGAGCAGCAGAAAGAGCGCCAGGGGCAGCGTGAGCATCGCCACGCACTCGTGGCAGCTGGTGATGGGAACGGAATCCAGCGGGGGCATACGCGCCGATATAGATTAGGCAAGTGACGGAGGAGACCCGCGGCTTCGTGCCGGTCAGCTTCAACGACGGCCGATGGACGACGGCCGCAGGCGAGGAAGTCCCCTGGTACGAAGTGCAGACCGACCTCGTCCCCGAAGCCGACGTCCAGGGCGCGCTCGAGCGCGTCCTCAGCGTCTACGGCGTGAGCGACGTCGTCGTCGACGCCTTCGACCAATTCCGCAAAGAGCTCAAGCAGCCGGCAGACGCCTCCAGTCAGGATGGCGGCTGATGATCTTTCGTCGTGACCACGAGCAGGATCCCCGGGTTGTCAAAGATCCGCACCGGTTACCGCCGGGGCAGGTGCTCACACTGAAGTGGCCGGTGCTGTCATACGGCAGCCCGCCGCGCTATGACATGGACCGCTGGCGCCTGCGCCTTTATGGCGAAATCGACGCCCCGGCGACGCTCACCTGGGACCAGGTACGGAAATTGCCGTCGACGTCGATCACGGCGGATATGCACTGCGTCACGACCTGGAGCCGCCTCGACAACCACTGGGAAGGCGTCGCCTTCAAGGAGCTGGTGGCGCTGGTCAAGCCGCGCAGCACGTCGACCCACGTCATCGCGCATTGCGCTGCCGACTACACGACGAGCCTTCCGGTCGAGATCCTCGCCGATGACGATGTCTTGCTTGCCTACCGGCACAATGGCGCCGAACTGACGCCGGATCATGGCGGGCCGTTGCGCCTGGTCGTCCCGAAGCGCTACGCGTGGAAAAGCGCGAAGTGGCTGGAGGGGCTTGAATGGGTCGAGCACGACCGGCTCGGTTTCTGGGAACGCAACGGCTACAACAACGCCGCCGATCCCTGGAAAGAAGAGCGCTACTGGTAGCTATACTCGAGTGACGGGGTGCGTTTGGAACGCTGAGAGGTGGAACGCTCCACCAACCCTTCGAACCTGATCTGGGTAATGCCAGCGGAGGGAAGACGTGACCGCAGAGGTCGATGAAATCTCGTCAGATGCCTTTCTCAAGGTCGAAACGCACGGCATCGACGCCATTCCGGATGCCGAGCGCCACGGCCGTCCGAGGGAACTGGGCTTTCTCTGGGCGGGCGCTTTCGTCAACTACGCCAGCCTCCTGACCGCGAGCCTGCTGACGACCTATTACGGGCTGGGGGTTTGGGACGGGCTGCTGGCGGTGCTGATCGGCACCCTCGCCGGTGCGGTGATCCTCGGCCTTCTCAGCAACACTGGGCCGAAAAGCGGGCAGCCCCAGATCGTCTTCACGCGGCGCATCTTCGGCAATCGCGGCGCCTACCCGGGAGCGGTGCTCACACTCTTTCTGG
>VBEQ01000200.1 GCA_005881235.1 Chloroflexota bacterium
TGACAAAGGTGATCAGCCAGGGATCGAGCGAGTCGGGGCCGCGATCAAAGAGCCGCGCGCCGCTGGGCCGGAACAGTTCGAGGTCCCCCCAGGCGACGCCCGCCTCCGGATGGGCGTCGAGCGCGTCCGCCAGGGCGCGCACCGATCCGGGGCCGAGCAGGTCGTCGGCATCCAGCGGAAGGACGTAGGGCGCCTGGCTGACGGCGACACCGGCCATCCGCGCGGCGGCGGGGCCGGCGTTGTGTTGATGCAGGACGCGGATCCCCGCCTGCTCGAGCGAGTCGAGGAGGCGCAGGGTTCCGGGATCATCGGAGCCATCGTCGACGACGACCACCTCGGTCGGCTCCTCCCCATCGATGGTGGCGAGCGCCTCGGGCAAAAAGCGCTGGTCGTTGTAGCAGGGGATGACGATGGCCACCCGCATCGCCCTAGTCTACGGAGGCTGCCGTGATCGCCCGCGTCACGCCGCGCGATAGCCGCGACACGCTGGGCATGATGGTGATCGGCGCGGCGATGCTGGTGGCCGCCGCCACCGGAATCATCGCCGCCATCAGCGTGAAGACCGCGGCCGCCGCCGTGATCGGGCTGGTCACGATGCTGGCCGCCATCTTCCGGCCGGTCGTCGTCATCTTGATTCTCTTTCTTACCGTCTATCCGAGCACGCTCACCCTGGCGGGGATCAGCATCCAGCGCCTCGGTGGTCCGCTCGCCCTGCTGGTGGCGGTGACGCAGCTCTTGCGCGGCGGCGTCCACCTGCGCCGGCCGACGCTCACGCTCGTCCTGGTCGTCGCCTACGCGGGGCTCGCCGCCGCCAGCCTTTCGTGGAGCAGCAGCGTCAGCGGCACGCTCGATGCCCTCGCCTCGCTGGGGATTTCCCTCGCGTACATGGCGGCCGTGCTCCTCGTGCTCAAGGATTCCAGGGACTTGCTTCCGATCTTCTGGGCGGTCACGCTGTGGTCAGCACTGCTGGGCGGTTGGTGGATCCTCAGTTACGCCCGCGGCGATAGCCGCGAGTTCAATGCGCTCGGCGACCCCAATTTCTTCGCCGCGCTGCAGGTGGTCGCGGCGCCATTGGCGCTGGCGCTGATCGGCGCCACCCGGCGCCGCGCCGCTCGCATCGTGCTCTACGTCGCCCTCGTCTTGATCGCCGGCTCGATCCCGGCCAGCCTCTCCCGCGGTGGCATGGTGGCCCTGATCCTGACCGGTGTCGTGATCGCGATCATCCCCAGCGTCTACCTCTTCAGCTCGGGCGCCCAGAAACGCAACTTCTTCCTCGGCGTGGCGGTCATGTCGATCGCCTTGACGGCGATGGCGGGGGCGACGCTCAGCCAGCGCTTCGAGCAGGTGCTCAACGATCCCAGCGGTGGGGCCGGGCGCGGCGATCTTGCGCTGGCGGCCCTTCACGGCTTTCACGACCATCCGCTGCTCGGCATGGGCTTTGGGGCTTTCCCACCCAACAGCTTTCAACTGTTACGCAGCACCCCCGGCGTCTACCTCGATCTTCACCTCCGCTGCCTGGCCGGTGGCTCCACGGTGCGGGCGGCCGGCTCCTTCTGCACCGGACAACCCGTGCACAACACCTACGTCGAGTCCCTGGTCGAGCTGGGCATTCCCGGCGTCCTCCTCTTTTGCGGCGTGCTCCTTGCGGCGGGCTGGTCGCTTGTGAGGACCTCGCGCCTGGCGCGGGTGGCCAACGACAACTTCTCCGCGTCGATCGCCGCCGCGCTCGCCATCGGGCTGTTCGGCTTCGCGCTGGTCTCGACCACGCTCTCCACCGAGACCAACCGGACGCCCTGGATGATCGTCGCCCTGAGCCTGGCGCTGCCATCGATGGTCGGGCCGGCCCGGCTCTGGGGTGAGCGGGAGGCTCAACCGTGAACGTCCGCGCGCTGCTCCGCCAGGCGTGGCTGGTGACGATCGTGATGGTGATCTGTGTCGGCGCCGCCGCGGTCTACACCAAGCAGGAGCATCCCGTTTACCGGGCCACCATGAAGGTGGTCGTGGGGCAGGCGGACTCGTTCTTCCAGCCGGACGTGGCCAACGCGACCGAGATCTACACCCAGACTATGAGCGACCTGGTGAAGAGCGACGTGGTGGCCAGCACGGTGGTGGACCGGTTGCACATGGACATCGACCCCACGGTGGTCATCAACAACCTGCAGGTCACCACCCAGCCCTCCGCCGCGGTGTTGCAGATCTCCTATGACGACACCGACGCCGCCCGCGGCCAGCGCACCCTCGAAGAGGTGGGCAGCGTCTTCATCGAGGCGGTCCACGACCGGCTGGCGCCGACCTTCGCCGAGCAGGGGAAACCGGCGATCTCCGTCACCGTCTTCGACCCGGCGCACACGCTGCCCGGCGTGGTGCGCCCCAAGCCGCTATTGAACCTCGGGGGAGCCGCCGCGCTGGGCCTCGTGCTCGGCATCCTGGCGGCGGTCATCCGGGTCCAGGTGCTCCGGCCGGCTGTCCCGCAGCTGCGCCAGCTGGGGCGGAAGACGGTCTAGCGTGCGGCGGATCCTCGCGCTCGGGTTGGTCCTGCTTTCGACATCACTGCTGGCGGGCGGCTCCGCCCCCACCATGCCGCCGGCCGCCTCCGCCCCCGCCTTCGACCACATCTTCGTGATCGTCGAAGAGAACATGGACGAAAGCCAGGTCGTCGCAAACCCGCAGGCGCCCTTCATCAATGACGTGCTCTTTTATGGCAACTGGCGGCAGACGAACTACTTCGGGCTCAACCACGGCAGCCTGCCCGATTACCTGGGATTGGTGAGTGGCAGCGAACACAAGCCCGTGATCGGCGACCCGCCCAGCGACTGCACGCCCGCCTGGGGAACGAGCGGGGCGGGCTGCGCCATCCAGGACGCCTGGCCCTCAAACATCGCCGACAGCATCGAGGGGTCCGGCCGCACCTGGCGCGCCTACGCGCAGAGTATGGGCTGGGCGTGCCGCTGGCAATCGAACACGTCGACCTACGACGTGACCCACAATCCCTTCGTCTACTTCAAGACCGTCCAGGGTGGTGCCTCGGTCAGCAGCCCGCGGTGCGAGCAAAACGACGTCGACCTTACCGCTGACAGCCGCCACTCGCTGGCCGCCGACCTGCGCGCGGAGGCGACGACGCCGAACTTCGTCTTCATCGCCCCGGACAACGCGCACAACATGCACGACGGCAACGTCGCGCAGGCCGACCGCTATCTCCAGGATTTGTTCACTGGCAGCAATGTGAGCGGCGCGAACGGGGCCGACCCGGTGAACATCTTCGGGTCGCCGGCCTGGACCAGCAGCCGCTCGATCGCCTACGTCGTCTGGGACGAGGATTCCGGCACCTTCTGGAACCAGGTGGCGGCGGTGGCGGTGGGGCCATGGGTGAACGGGCCCGGCGGACGCGACGGCGCGCGCTTCACGCACTATTCGCTGCTGCGCACCTGGGAGGTCTCGTGGGATCTTCCGCCGCTCGGACCCGGCGACCGGGCGGCGGCGCCCATGCTGAGCGCCTTCAACCTGCGCCCCGACGTCGCCGCTGCCGGCAGGACCGCACGGCTGGCGAGCGCACACCCGGAGGTTTACGCGCGGATGGAGGTGAAGATCCCCCCGGCGGGGTCACCCGGCCGCCTGCTCTCGCTCGGTGGTTCGGACGGCGCGGAATTCCGCATCGTGGTCGATGGCGCGGGGCGTCTCGCCTTCGAAAATCGGGCGGGGCCGCTGCCGCTCTTCACGAGCAGCGAGCAGCGGGTTGAGCCGGGCTGGCACACCGTCGAGCTGCACGTCTGGGTTCGAGGCGCGAGCGGAAGCTGCGAGGTCGACTATGACGGGCACCCGGTGCCGGCACTGCGCCAGCTGGGGCACTGTCCCACCGGGTCGGTGCCGATCCAAACCTACGCCTTTGGTGACGGCGCGATGCCGACGAGAAATCTGGCGCTCGCCACCAGCCCGCTATGAGACGGTCGATCGCGGTACTGATCGCGATGGCGGGGCTGCTGGCGGCCTCGTGCAACCCATCGTCGAGTCGCGACGCCGAGTCGCTCGCCAGCGGCCGCGCCCTCAATTCCTGGTCGGCCCTGCTCGAGGTGACGCCGGGCCATGGATGGGTCCAGATGGAGATCCTCCGGGACGCGCGGCCGATCGATCTCTTTGCGGTAACCGGCGGGCAGCCGATCAGCTATACCGACTACCTGCTCTGGCCGGAGCGGACCTTCGAGTACGAGATCCGCGGCTATGACGCGAACGGCCGGGTAGTCGACGCGCGCCAGGTCGCCGTGGAAACCCCCGCCCAGTTTGGCGATATCCCCCCTTTGTACGGCGCGGCGAGTTTCTGGAATACGCCGATCGCCGCCGGCGCCACCGCGGATCCCGGCTCGGCCGCCATGGTGGCCAAAGGGCTGGTGCCCTACAAATCCGCCGCCAACTTCTGGGCGGGCTCCAACAGCTGGGCGAAGCCGCTCGCCTACGCGAACCCGGTCAGCGACTCCTACAAGGTGGGCTGCAGCAAATACGACTGTCATACCGACGTCGCCTTCCGCATTCCGCTCTACGCCGCGCCGAGCACCGGCTCGGATCACCACCTGGTCGTGATCGACAGCGGGACCGGCCAGGAGCTCGACATGTGGCTGGCCTCGTATAACGCGGCGACGCGCAGCTGGTCGGCGGGGGCGCGCTACCTGACAGATCCCAACGGATGGGGCGCCACCTGTGCGGAGAAGCAGCATTGCGGCGGGGCGGTGGCGGCGGGCTTCGCGGCCTTCGGCGGTATCGTGCGGCCGGAGGAGATCGCCCAGGGTCATATCGACCACGCGCTCTTCTTCACCACGCCCTACACGAGGCGCGACTACATCGCCTGCCCGGCGACGCACACCGACGGCCGGACGGATGACGCCGCCGCCATCCCCGAGGGCGCGCGCATCCAGCTCGACCCCGCGTTCTCGGTCGACACGCAGCCCTGGCCGCGCTGGGAAAAGGTGATCGCGCACGCCTTACAGAAATACGGCGCGTTCCTGGGCGACACGGGAGACTCGCTCTCGTTCGCCGCCGAGGCGACGCTCGATCGGGGCTACGATGCCTGGTCGATCGTCGGGGTGCCGGCTTTCGCCTCCATCAGCAACTTGCCGTGGAGTAAATTCCGGGTCCTCGCGCTCAAGCGCTGCTAGCCGTCTCACCTCGACGAGGCCATTTCGAGCACAATCCGATGGTTGAGGGCGTTAATGAAGGAAACCTCGAACCTGCCGTGGTGAGGCTCTCCGGCAGCATCCAGGCGAAAATCTGGTGAACAGGTTGGTCCGATCGGCGTTGGTTCCAAGCGAGACACGGCCGAGCTGAAACTGGTAACGCTCCTGCTCATTCACGTCATCGATAAAGGAGCACAATTCTGTTGCGTACGCGATGTTTGCTGGCGAGGGTTGCCTTCGTATCACTTCTAACCCGGCGTTTTGCGCGACCGATATTCTTGGTACCGGCGTGCTCGACACGGAATCCCACGACCACGGTCCGAACGAGTCCCTCCACATTCCGACCATCGGCACGTGAATCTCGCCGCGGCCCAGCGGGCCGGATTGCCGCGGATGGTTGGCCGAACAAAGCAGCGAGTCTTGCACCGATTCGGCGGAAACAAGCTCTTGACTTTTGCTCAACATACGCGGAGCATGCGGTCCACGGTTCGATAGTCGACGGCTAACCGCGCGACCTACCAAGGGGGGTACTTTGGGGGGAAGTCAGTGGGTGCTTGTCGAGCACTAGGCTGCCTTCGCTGGCGTTGATGCGAAAAAGCGTTTCGCACCTGAGCCGAGCCTTTATTTGCGCGGTCGCTCTGTCGACCGTTGCCTACGGAATACCGCTTGGGCCAATCACGATAGCGGAGGCAGCCAGCAACTACTCCACGGTGCTGTTGCAGGATTCGCCCGCTGCTTACTGGCGGTTCGGCGAGGCGCCGGGGAGCACAACCGCTGCCGACGCCTCCGGTCATAACCTTCCTCTCACGTATCAGGGTTCGGTTGTTCTCGGCCAGCCAGGAGCCGTGGTCGGTGACGCGAATACCGCGGCCCAGTTCAACGGGATTAACAGGTACGCAAGCCGCACGACCGCGCCGCTCACCGCGACCACCAACTGGTCGCTCGAGGCCTGGATCTATCCCACAACGCTGCCCCAGCTCGGGGCGGCGATCTACAACGGCATCGACGACAGCACGCATGGCGGCTACGGATTCGAGATCGCCAGCAGCACGGGGACCTCCGGCTCAAACATCATCGGGATCCTGGGTTCGGCAGGCGTCGTCAACTCTGGCTACACCCTTCCCGCGGCCAACCGTTGGTACCACGTCGCGATGACCCGAGATACCACCACCATTCGCTTCTACGTCAATGGACAGCAGACCGCCACAACCAGTACGACGGCGCCGGCGACGCCCGGGGCGGATGCCTCCGTTGGCGGTGGTCTGACCGCAACCGGTTCGCTGGTCGCGCCCTTCGCGGGCATGGTGGACGAGCCCGCCATGTACGCGAGCGCTCTCAGCCAGGGTCGAATTGTCGCCCACTACCAGGAGGGTGCAAACGTCCAGACGGCGTTTGGTAAGTGGATCCAGCAGACCCCGGCCACCGTTCCCGCGGCGCGCTCCGATGCCAGCATCACCTACGACGCGGCCCGCAACAAGGTGGTCATGTTCGGCGGCAAGAACGCATCCGGGACCGCCCTGAACGAGACCTGGACTTACGACGGGACAAACTGGACGAAGCTCACGCCGGCGGCCTCACCGCCGATTCGATCCGGCGCTTCCTTTGCGTACAGCTCGTCAAGCTCGACTGCTATCCTGTTCGGCGGCTACAACGGCACCAGCTGGCTCAATGACACCTGGAGTTGGAACGGAACCACCTGGAGTCAACTGAGCCCCGCGACCTCGCCGACCGTTCGTGCCTTTGCCAGCGCCGCCTACAGCTCGGCATCGTCAACCATCGTGCTGTTTGGCGGGCAAAAGACGAAGACCGCCGTCGCCGCCGACACCTGGACCTGGAACGGGACGACCTGGTCTCTGAAAAGCCCGGTCCACGCGCCGTCCGCCCGATACCTTGCCTCGGCCGCCTACGACACCGCCACCTCCAACGTGGTGCTCTTCGGTGGTTACACAGGCAGCGCCTACCTCAGTGATACCTGGAGCTGGAATGGCACGGACTGGACGCAGTCGACGGGTAGTCCGGCACCGTCCATCCGCCGGGCGGAAGCAATCGGCTTCGACGTCGCCAGTAACCAGCTCACGCTCTTCGGCGGGTACAACGGCACGTCCTATCTCAATGACACCTGGGCCTGGGACGGAGCCACCTGGAGCGCCCAGCTCTCAACGACGTCCCCACCAATTCGCGCGGACGCCGTCGCCGTGTACCAAAGCCCGATCGGGTCGATCGTTCTTTACGGTGGGACAACTGCCTCGGCTCTTTCCGACACTTGGACCTGGAACACACCGCCATCAGCACCATTGAACGTGCAGGCGACGGCTGGCAACGCTCAGGCCACCGTGACCTGGTCGGTTCCATCCTCGAACGGCGGAGCGGCGATCAGCAGCTACAAGGTCACCCCCTATGCCGGCAGCACGGCGGGATCGCCGACGACGGTTACCGGCACAAGCACCCCCATCACCGGCCTCAGCAACGGCACCACCTATACCTTCCAGGTGGTTCCGGTCAACAGTATCGGCAACGGCCCAGGCGGGAACTCCAACTCAGTTACCCCGGCGACCGTGCCTGGTGCTCCGACGAATGCGCTAGCCACCGCTGGCAACACCCAGGCGACGGTGACGTGGAGCGCACCCGTTTCAGACGGCGGTGCATCGATCACCGGATACACGGTGACCTCCAGCCCAGGCTCTTTCACCGCGTCAACCACGGGCGCGACGACCACCCCCGTCACCGGACTCAGCAATGGGACACCGTATACTTTTACCGTTACCGCGACGAACCGAGTTGGCACGAGCCCAGCTTCGGCAGCGTCAGGTAGCGTCACGCCGGGGTCCGTTCCAGGTGCTCCAACCGGGGCCACCGCCATCGCCAGCGACGGACAAGCGGCGGTCAGCTGGACGGCGCCGGCCTCTGACGGTGGCTATGCCATCACTGGATACACGGTCACCTCCTCACCCGGCGGCCTGATCGGCTCCAGCAGCGGTTCGCAAACGACCGCCACAGTCACCGGGCTGACCGACGGAACGCCCTATACCTTCACGGTCACCGCGACCAACAGCATCGGGACCGGGCCGAGCAGCAACCCTTCGACCCCGGTGACACCGATCGGCAGGCCTGGAGCGCCGACCGGCGTCACGGCCGCCCCGGGCAATGCCAACGCCCTGGTCACCTGGAACGCGCCGGCCGCGAACGGCAGCCCGATCACCAGCTACACCGTGACGCCTTACATCAGTGGAACCGCCCAATCCCCGACGACGGTAAACGGGTCACCCCCGGCCACCAGCGTAACCATCACCAACCTGACCAACGGGACGCCCTACACCTTCCAGGTGACGGCGAGCAACAGCGTCGGCACCGGTTCTGCGGGCAGCACCGTCGGATCGGTCACCCCGGCGACCATCCCGACGCCGCCCACCAGCGTGAGCGCCTCGGCGGGCAACGCGACGGCCACCGTGACCTGGCAACTGCCGACATCAGACGGGGGATCGGCAATCACCGGGTACACCGTCACCCCCTACGCCGCGGGCACGCCGGGCACCGTACAAACGGTGAATGGGTCGACGCTCACCGCCACCTTCAACGGCCTGTCCAACGGGGTTTCTTACGTCTTCAAAGTGGTGGCCACCAACGCGGTCGGCAACAGTGACCCACCAGCAGCATCGAACGCCGTCACGCCCGCAACCGCACCCGGACCGCCAACCAATGTCCAGGCGACAGCGGGGGACGCTCACGCCGACGTGACCTGGGTGGCACCCAGCTCTGACGGCGGTGCTCCGATCACCGTCTACACCGTGACCGCCTACAGCGGCGGGACCGCGCAGGCCTCGGTGACGGTCAACGCACCCTCGACCAATAAGACGATCAACGGCCTCACCAACGGGACGCCGTATACCTTCCAGGTGACCGCGACCAACAGCGCGGGCACCGGCGCGCCTGGTGTGAGCGCGATCACCACGCCCATGAGGACGCCGGACGCCCCTGCCAGTGTGACCGCCACCGCTGGGGACGCCTCGGCCACCGTCACGTGGACGGCGGTCCCGCCAAGCGGCAATGGCGGATCGGCGATTACCGGTTACACCGTGACGCCCTACGTTGCGGGGACAGCGGGCACGCCACAAAGCGTCAATGCGTCAACTCTGACCGCCAGCTTTAGCGGGCTGTCCAACGGCACCACCTACATCTTCAAAGTCGTGGCCACCAATGCGTTGGGCGACAGCGCTACGCCAGCGTCCTCCAACGCAGTCACCCCTGCCACGCCGCCAAGCCAGCCGCAGAGCGTGACGGCCAGCGCCGGCAACTTGCAGGCCACGGTGAACTGGCAGGCTCCGACATCGAACGGCGGCGCCAGCATTACCAGTTACACCGTAACTCCGTATATAGGGAACACGGCGCAGCCGGGTTGGACGGTCAATCCGACGCCTACCACCTTCGTGGCCACCGGGCTCACGAACGGCACCACGTACACCTTCCAGGTCGCCGCCATCAACAGCGCGGGAACGAGTCCGGTCGGAACGTCGAACGCCGTCACGCCCGCGACCACGCCCAGCGCGCCGCAAATCGTAACCGCCGCCGGCACGGATAGCCAGCAGGCGACCGTGAGCTGGACCATACCGGCGAGTGACGGCGGCTCCGGCATCACCAGCTACACGATCACGGCCTACGTGGGAAATACCGCGGGTGTGCCATTCACGACGAGTGGCCCGACGACGAGTAAGGTGATGACAGGGCTCACCAACGGCACCACCTACACCTTCCGCGTGTACGCGAGCAATAGCGCCGGACCAGGCCCATCGGCAACCTCGAACGCCGTCGAGGTCGGCCTGCCGGCGGCGCCCACCGGCGTATCGGCCACGGCCGGCGCCAACCAGGCGACGGTGAGCTGGACCGCATCCGTCTCAAACGGCGCGACGATCACGAGCTACATCGTGCAGTCCTTCGTAGGAGCGCAGAAGCAGAACGCATCGGCGACCGGCGGGGCAACGTCGGTCGTGATCGACGGCCTGCCGTCGGGCGTCAGCTACACCTTCCAGGTCTACGCGCAGAGCAATTACGGCAACAGCCCGCTCTCCGCAATGTCGAATGCGGTAACGGCGACCGGAGCCGCGACCACGTATGCCTCAACGGTCCGGGGTGATGGGGCGGGAATCTACTACCGACTGGGTGAGCCGTCCGGACCGGCGGCCGGTGACTCGTCCGGCAACGCGAACCTCGGCACCTACACCTTCGCCCCAATCCTGGGCCAGCCGGGCGCCCTGCTCGGAGACCCGGACACCGGCGTCCACGTGTACGTCGGGGGCTTCGTCCCATCCGCCGATGGCGTCATCCGTCTCGTCTCATCCCCGCAGTTGCCTACCGGCAACAGCCCTCGGACCCTGGAGGCGTGGTTCCAGACGTCGGGACCCGGGACCATCCTGGGATACGGCACCACAGCAACCCGGATGACCTTCCAGGTCCATGTCGACAGCACGGCGATCTCCGTGTATACCAGCGGCGATAACAAGGTCTTCGCCACGCCCTATTCGATCACCAACGGCGGCTGGCATCACCTGGCGATCACGTACGACGGCACCAACCTGTTCGCGTATCTCGACGGCCAGGGCCTCGGCAGCGCCACCTTCGGCGCCGCGCTCAACACGGTGGTGGATGGTAACGGCCTCGCTATCGGCAACCAGTTCTGGAGCTACTGGACTGCCGACGAGCAACTGGTCGGCAACCTCGATGACGTCGCGATTTACCCGAGCGCGTTGACCGCGGCTCAGGTTGCCGACCACTTCAACCTCAGCGGCAACGCCCGCCCGACGGCACCGGTCGTGAGCGCATCGGCCGGCGTCAACCAGGCCACCGTTTCATGGAGCGCCTCGACGGCCAGCGCCGGAGCGCCGGTCACGCAATACATGGTCCAGGCGTTTAGTGCCAGCCAGGCGGTAAACGCCCTCGGCGTCAACGGAACGACGACCTCGACCACGATCAGCGGCCTGCAGTCCGGCACCGCCTATACCTTCCAGGTCACGGCGCTCAATGACTTCGGTTTCAGCCCAACAGGCACCTCGGCGGCGGTGACGCCGACTGGTTCGCCGACGACCTACGCCTCGACAGTGATCGGCGATCAGCCGGCCTTCTATTACCGCCTCGGGGAGCCGAACGGCCCGTCCGCGGCGGATTCGTCGGGCCATCGCCGGACCGCGGAGTACCTCTACACGCCGGGCTACGGCGCGACCGGCGCGCTGGTCGGCGACGCCGATCCCGGCCTGGCGGTCACCTATACGGGAGGGTTTATTCCATCCGCGGGCGCGGTGATCCGCTACCGGTGGGGGACGGCCGGCATCCCGACGGGGAACGCGGCACGCTCGGTGGAGGCCTGGTTCAAGACCACCTCAAACCGGTCGGGTGGGATCCTCGGTTACGGAACCTGGTCCACGCGCATGGCATTCCAGGTCCACATGTATGGCGACAACCAACTCGCGTTAGTGACCAACGGCGACGACAAGATCTTCACCGTGCCCTATCCGATCGCCAACGGCGGCTGGCACCAGCTGGTCGTCACCTACGACGGCACCACCGCAACGATGTACCTGGACGGGCAGAGCCTCGGCGGACAAACCTTTGGTGGCGCCTTGAACACCGCGGTCGACGGCAACGGGCTGATCGTCGCGAACGATTTCTGGAACTACGGCGGCGGCGTCAGTTATCAGTTCGACGGGTCGCTCGATGACGTCGCGCTCTATCCATCCGCGCTCAGCGCAGCCCAGGTCAGCGCCCACTTCGCGGCGAGCGGCAACGCCGCGCCGGCCGCCCCGACCGTCACGGCAACGACGGGGAGCAACCAGGCAATCGTGAGCTGGACGGCGCCGGCGACCAGTCCCGGCGCGCCGGTGCTGGCCTACACCGTGACGGCCTATAACGGGAGCCAGGCACAGAACGCCATTGCCGTCAACGGCGCCACCACCAGTGCTGTCGTGTCGGGCCTGCGGCAGGGCGTGACTTATACGTTCCGGGTCGCCGCCTACAACAATTTCGGGTACGGGCCGGCCGGGGTCTCGAGCGCGACCCAGATAGCAGGGGGCGCCCCCAGCACCTATGCCTCGACCGTCCTCGCCGACGCGCCTGGCCTTTATTACCGGCTCAGCGATCCATCGGGCGTGGTCGCCGCGGACTCATCAGGCAATGCACGGCCGGGTGAGTACCTGGTCAGCCCGACGCTGGGTGCCACCGGAGCACTCGTCAACGACACCGATCCCGGCATCGGCGTTACCGTCCAGGGCGGACCGATCCCGCACAGCAACGGCATGGTGCGCTACCGGACGGGCGCCGGGCTGCCGAGTGGCAATAGCGCGCGCACGATGGAGACCTGGATCAACACCACGACGTCGGGATCTCAGACCGCACCCGCCTGGCAGGGCGTGATGGGATACGGCAGCGACGCCTTGCGCCAGGGATTCGAGCTGGTGCTGGTGGGCGACAACCAGATCCTGCTGCTGGCGGGGGGCGGCGGAGACGATCGCCTCTTCAAGGCGCCGTTCGTGATCACCAATGGCGGCTGGCATCACATCGCCGCGACCTACGACGGGACGACGGTCACCGTCTACGTCGACGGGCGCAACCTCGGCAGCCAGACCTACGGTGGTGCGCTCAACACCGTGCCGGACGCCAACGGACTGATCGTCGGCAATGACGTGTGGACGACCTTCCATGGCTGGAACCATTTCATCGGCAACCTGGACGACGTCGCCATCTACCCGACGGCGCTCAGCGCGGCCCAGGTGCAGGCGCACTTCGCTGCCAGCGGCAACGCGCGGCCCGGCGTGCCGACCAGCCTGACCGCCACCGCGGGTGCGAACCAGGTGAGCGTCAGCTGGGCGGCACCGGCCACCGGCACTCCGGTGACCCAGTACCTGGTGCAGGCGTTCAACGGGAGCCAGCCGCAGTACGCGCGGACCCTGTCGGGCTCCGCCAGCAGCACGACCTTGACTGGCCTCCCGAGCGGGGTGGCCTTCACCGTGCAGGTGACGGCGATCAACAACTTCGGCTCCGGCCCGGCGGCCGTATCGGGCGCCGTCACCGTCACCAACGACGCGAGCACGTACGCCTCGACGGTCGTGGGCGACGGCCCGTCCTACTTCTACCGCCTCGGTGACCCGAGCGGCTCGGTGGCGGCGGACTCGTCCGGCAACAACCGGCACGGTGAGTATCTGGTCGCGCCCGGACTGGGCCAGCCGAGCGCCCTCCCCGTGGATAGCGATCCCTCGGCCAGCTTTAGCCTCCAGGGTGGACCGATCCCGCACAGCAATGGGATGCTGCGCTATCGCTGGGACACCCAGGGTCTGCCCCTCGGCAACGCATCGCGCACGCTGGAGGCCTGGGCCAAGACCACGTATGGGACCGCCGAAAGCGGCCAGCCGGTGTTCCAGGGCGTGGTCGGCTACGGCACCAACAGCCTGCGCCAGGGCTTTGACGTGCACCTCTACGGCGACAACCGGGTTGTCCTGCGCGTCAATGGTGACGACCGCACGTACGTCGCGCCCTACGTCGTCACCAATGGCGGCTGGCACCACATCGTCGTGACCTACGACGGCACGACGGCGACCGCCTATCTCGACGGCCAGAGTCTGGGCGGTCAGACCTTCGGTGGCGCCCTCAACACGGTGGTCGATGTCCACGGCCTGATCGTCGCGAACAACGTGTGGACCGTGGACGACGGCTGGCAGTCGTTCGTCGGCAATCTCGACGAGGTCGCCGTCTACCCGGCGGCGCTCTCAGCCGGCCAGGTGCTGGCGCATTTCAATGCCGGCGGCAATCAGCGCCCGGGGGCGCCCGTGATCACGTCGGTGACGGGTGGCGCCGGCTCAGCCACGGTCAACTGGTTGGCGGCCCAAACGAGTTCGGGCGCCCCCGTGACAAGCTACCTGCTGACCGCCTCCAGCGCCGGCTCCACTCGGAATGCGATGGGCGTGTCGGGCGGCACGACCAGTACCACCATGACCGGCCTGGCGGGCAGTACCGCCTACACCTTCCAGGTCCGGGCGAGCAACAACTTCGGTGCCGGGGCGGCATCGACGGCCTCCGGCTCCGTGACTCCGTCCGGTCCGACCTCGACCTATGCCTCGACCGTCATCGGCACCGGGCCGGCGCTCTATTACCGGCTGGGCGACCCATCCGGAGGCGTGGCCGCCGATTCCTCCAGCCACGGCCGCGACGGCGTTTACCAGACTGGCCCGACGCTGAATGCCCCGGGCGCCATTCAGGGTGACACCGATTCCGGGATCACGGTCGCGACGCCATGCTGCTACTACTTCCCACCGCCGGGCGGACAGGTCCGCTACCGATCGGGGCAGGGGTTGCCGACAGGCAACACCGCTCGCAGCCTCGAGGCCTGGGTGAAGACGACCGCCAACCAGACACAGGCCGTCGCCGGCTACGGCACCTTTGCGACCGACCAGGCATTCCAGCTCCGCGTCGTCGGCACTAATCAGCTGCAGGTCGTGGGCGGCAACGACGACCACGCGATCACGGCGCCCGCTGGCGTTGTGCTGAACGATGGCGCCTGGCACCAGGTGGTTCTTACGTATGACGGGACCACGCTGACCGCGTACGTGGACGGCCAGAGCATCGGGACCGCCGTCTTCTCGGCCGCGCTCAACACGGTTATCGACACCAACGGCTACTTTGTTGGCGGGGATTTCTGGAGCCAGGGCAGCCAGTTCAACGGCTCGCTCGACGAGGTATCGGCTTACGGCAGCGCGCTGACGCTGGCGCAGGTACAGGCCCATTACCTCGCCGCCGGCTACAGCTTTGGAACGCCGGGGGCCCCAACCAGCGTCAGCGCCATCGGTGGCACCAACCAGGCCACGGTCACCTGGACCGCGCCGACAAACACCGGGACCAGCACAATCAGCGGTTACATGATCACGCCGCATGTAGGCAGCACCGTACGGACGCCGGTCCGGGTGGCCGGGATGCAGACGTCGGTCGTGATCGCGAACCTGAGCGGGGGGACCACCTACAGCTTCAGCGTGGTGGCGACCAACGACAGTGGGAACGGCCCGGCATCCGCCGCCTCGAACGCGGTCACCGTCACCGGCGCCAGCTATCCCTACAGCCCTGCAGTGCTGGGCGATGCGCCGGGCGCCTACTGGCGGCTGGGCGAGAGTCCCGGCGTGCCTGCGGCTGATGCGACAGGTAACGGCAACAGCGGTACCTACGCCGGGGGCTTCACCGAAGGCCAGGCCGGGCCCGTCGTGGGCGATCCGAACACCGCGACCAGCTTCGATGGATCGACCGGTCATGTGGTGGTGCCGAGCTCGGCCTCCCTCGACGTGATCGGCGCGCTGAGCGTCGAGGCCTGGGTGAAATTCTCAAGCGCAGGCACCACCCAGCTCTTCGTCAATAAGGGCGACGGAGCCAGCGCGGCAGCCTCGGCCTATGAGCTCGGCTTTGTTCCGGGCACCGGCTTCGTCTTCGACACCTTTAATGGTGGATCCATGGCGCGGGCCGCCTCCGCAAGCGGCCCCGTAGTGGGCCAGTGGTACCACCTGGTCGGGACCCGCACCGTCAACGGCACGCTCCTCTTGTACGTCAACGCGCAGGTCGTCGGGTCGGCCAATGACGGCGGTGCGCCGTTGAATAACATCAACGCTCCGCTCGGCCTGGCTGGTTCCGGTCTCGGGACTGGCGCATACCTGCAGCCGTTCAGCGGCATCCTGGGCGAGGTCGCCGTCTACGCGACTACCCTCAGCGGGGTCCAGGTCTCGAATCACTGGCAGCTCGGCGGATACCGCGCCGGCACACCGACGGGGGTGGCGGCCACCGGCGGAGTGAACCAGGCGACGGTCAGCTGGACGGCGCCGACCGGCGGACCGGCGATCACCGGTTACCTCGTCACGCCGCGGGTCGGGACAACCCTGCGGACGCCGACCTACGCGGGAGCGGGCGCGACGAGCACGGCGATCACCAATTTGAGCGCTGCGTCGTACACCTTCACCGTGGCGGCCATGAATGCCTACGGGCTTGGCGCCGCATCGATGCCATCGACGGCCGTGACGGTCAGCGGCACGACCTATCCGTACGCGGGCACCGTTGTCGACAACAGTCCGGCCGGCTACTGGCGAATGGGCGAAGGGTCAGGCACCCTAGCCGTTGATGCGAGCGGGCACAGCAATGCCGGCGCCTACTCCGGCGGAGCCACGCTCGGGCAGACCGGTGCGATCCAGGGCGATCCCGATAACGGGCCGAGCCTCGACGGCGCGAGCGGGCGCATCATCGTGCCGAGCTCGACCAACCTCTCCATCACCGGCGCCCTAAGTGTTGAGACATGGTTGAAGCTCAACAGCGTGGCCACCTCGCAGTTACTGGTCAACAAGGGCGACGGCGCGACGGCATTCCAGAGCGCTTACCAATTGGCGTATGTAGCAGGGCAAGGCTTTGCTTTCTCGACCTTCATCGGCAACGTGACCAGCGT
Organism: Chloroflexota bacterium; assembly: GCA_005881235.1. Classification (GTDB taxonomy): domain Bacteria; phylum Chloroflexota; class Dormibacteria; order CF-121; family CF-121; genus CF-13. The sequence continues at coordinate 16,612 of VBEQ01000200.1, forward strand.
CGCCGGACAGTCGGCCACCCCGGCGACTGCGGGCACCTGGTACCACGTGGTCGGTACTCGCACCGCGGCCGGTGCCTTGACGTTGTATGTTAACGGCAATTCGGTCGCAACGGCGACTGATATTGGATCCGCGCTCAACGTGGTCGATTCGCCGGTCGGCATCGGTGCGGCCGGTTCCGGCACCGGATCCAGCCAGCAGCCGCTCAATGGATCGATCGACGAGGCGGCGGTATATCCATCTGCCCTACCTTGGGCGCAAGTAGCGACGAATTGGGATAGCGGCGGCTACGTGCCGAGTGCTCCGACCAACGTCGTCGCATCATCGGTCGCGAACTATCAGGCCACTGTCTCCTGGTCTGTCCCAGCACCGTCGGGGACGTCAGCGATTACCGGATACAGCATCACGGCACAAACTGGATCACTACAGGACTCACCGATCTCTGTGGACGGCGCGTCGACCAGCGTGAACATTTCTAACCTTAGTGGCGGGTCATCGTATACCTTCGCGGTTGCGGCCACAAACGCTAGCGGAACGGGTGGTGTGGGCACCTCAAACGCTGTAATGATCCTAGCGCCCCCGAATCCTGGCCTTGGCCAGCACCTCCAAATCCTGTGCCAGAACACGTCTCTTCCCTTCGGTGGCTTCTCCCTCTCCAGCGGCCCGATGACCCTGGGCTCGCAGTGGACGATCGAGGGCTGGATGTGGGGGTTTAACTCCAACGCCGACACGGGCGGAAACGCCGCATGGGGTCTGTTAGGCGAGGGCCGCGCACAGATTGCTGGTGGAAGGACGGTCATTGCACCCTCGGTCGGCTTTCCCAATGCCGGAATCGAGATGCGGACCGGAAGTAGTCCTCTTGGAAGTCTGTTTGTTTGGCCCGGGGGATCGTACACGATACCAAGCAGCGGGTACGGTTTCCCGGACGCGCCAACGCCGACGCATTATGCCCTGGATTACGACGGGACCACGGTTCGTGGTTTCATCAATGGAAGTCTCTGGTTCTCGCAGCCTAGCTCGACAGCGGGCGGGATCTACGGATGGCCAGGCATTGCGGACCAGCAAGAGATGGGGACCGCGAGCTTCGACGAATTTCGGATCTCGAGCGTGGCACGCTACACGACCAGCTTCACGCCCCAGACGACCAACTTCGCGGATGGCCAAGCCGATACGACGATTCTGTGGCATTTCGATGATCATCCAATTGGCCAGACGTATTCTGACGTCGTGTATGTCACAACGAACTTCGACTGGTCGCACGCCGACCATTTGATGAATATTCCCGCGACTTTGTTCCGGGACTCGAGCGGAAACGGCAACACCGCCGTCCTCTACACCTGGGGGTCTGGCCAGATCACTGGCGGTTTCCCGATGGTCTACTACGTCTTCACGCTGGCTCAGGGTCAGAGCGTCGACTTGTCGGAGGTCCGCAGTCCGAGCGAGCCCCAGCAGACCGCTTGCGAGTCTGGAAGTTACCCGGTCAACTGCTCCACCGGCGAGTTCTGGCATACCTTTGCGGATCTGAGCATTCCCGGCCGAGGGGTACCGCTTTCATTGAGCCGTACGTATTCATCGCTGCACGCCTCATCCAACGGGCCGATGGGCTACGGCTGGACGGATAACTACAACATGTTCGTGAGCTTCGACGGCTCCGGGAATGCGACGGTTCACGAGGAGAACTGGGCGGCCGTAGCGTTTCCATCGAATGGATCAGGTGGCTATCAGCCGTCGAGTCATGTCTTCGCCACGCTGGTTAGGAATGGCGACGGCACGTACACCTTTTCCCGGAAGGACCACGTCCACTATGTCTTCGACAGCGGAGGTCGGCTGATTCGGGAAATCGATCGAAACGGATATGCGACCGTGCTTGCCTATAACGGGAGCGGTCAGTTGAGCACCGTAACTGACCCGGAAAATCGAGCACTGACGTTCTCCTATAACCCAAACGGCTCGCTTGCGCTCGTAGTGGATTCGGCAAGCCGCACGGTCTCATTCCTTTACGACGCAAATGGAAATCTCAGCCAGGCGACGGACGTGGGCAATGGGCTTTCGAAATTCACCTATGACTCCAACCACTTCATGTTGACCTTTAAGGACCCCAATTGCTCGGCCGCCTCCACCTGTAATGGGGTAATCAACGTTTTCGATGGCGGCGGGCGCGTGACCAGTCAGACGGACCCAATGGGCCACCAGAGCACCTATTCGTACCTGGGAACAACGACGGTTATCCATGACCCCAAAGGTCATGAGACTGACGAACGGTACATCAATGGCCTGCTGATGACGCGTTCCCTGGGCGTCGGCTCCAGCCAACAGGCGACCTGGATTTATGCCTATGACCCCACATCGCTGGCTCCAATCGCCATCAGAGATCCTAAAGGCCATTCCATGGCGATGAAGTACGACGGCAGCGGAAACATGACCGCGACGATCGATCCACTAGGTCGAACTACGCGATTCACCTACAACAGTTTCAATGATCCGCTGACGGTTACCGACGCCCTCAATGTCACAGCGACCTACAGCTACGATGCCAACGGTAACCTCAGAGGAACCTCCCGGCCGCTCGTCGGGCCTGGGCAGAACTCGACGACAAGCTTGATCTACGATCCAGCGAACCCCGGGGACATCAGTACGATGACCGATGCCAACGCCAAGGTCTGGCATTTCACGCATGACCAGTACGGTGACACTGCAAGCTCAACCGATCCGCTCGGCAACACCCGAACCTTTGCCTATGACGGCATCGGCCGGCTGACGTCAGTCGTGAGCCCTAAGGGTAATGCGCCGGGTGGTAACCCGGCGACGTACCTAACGGCCTTCGGATATGACCCCTTTGGCGATCTGACGTCCGTTCTAGACCCGTTAAACCATACGCTGAACTACACCTTCGACAGAAATCGCAACGTGACCCGTGTCGTCGACTCCAATGCCAACCCAACGAACTACGCATACGACAGCACGAACCGGCTCACCCAGGTCACACGCGCCGACAACAGCACAATCACGAACATCTACGACGGCGACGGGAATCTCACGCAAGTTCAGGACGGTCTGAACAATCCGACCACCTACGGCTACGATGCCCTAGACCGGCTGACCTCGGTCACCGACACCCTGAATCGAACGACGTCGTATGCGTATGACGCCTTGGGGAATAGAACCTCCCTGCTCGATCCGATGAACCGTACAACGACGTACACCTACGACGTAGCCAATGAGGTCACCGGCATCAAATACAGCGACGGCACGACTCCCAACGTAGCGCTCTCGTACGACGGCGGCGGGCATCGGCAAACGATGTCGGACGGAACCGGCACAACCCGATACTCATACGACTCGCTGGACCGGCTCGTTCAGTCCATCAACGGCCGAAATCAGACGCTCTCCTACGGATACGATCTCAAGAGCCAGCTCACGTCGATTACGTATCCCGGCGGGGCCAACGTAGTCACCCGCGCCTACGACGACGCTGGCCGCCTACACTCGGTCAGCGATTGGCTAAGTCACATGACGACATACGCGTACGATCCGAACTCCAACTTCACCACCCAAACCTATCCGAACGGCACTGTGGCTACCAGTAGCTATGATGCAGCCGACCGGCTGACAGGTACCAGTGACAGCCTTGGCACAAACCAGCCATTCCTGAGTTTGGCCTACGCGCGCGACGCAGCCGGACAGCTTAGCTCCGAAAATGGCCAGTCGTACGGCCACGACATATTGAATCGCCTGACCAGCGCCGCGACGATCGGCTACACCTACGACGCAGCCGACCGATTGACCCAGATTGCCGTCACAGAGGGAAATACGACCAACTTTGTCTACGACGTCGCCAACCAGGTTCAGAGCGCCACGACGCGCAACAGCGGCGGTAGCCAAGTCCAGAAATACACATACGGGTTCGACCCAGATGGCAATCGGACGAGCAGCACCGACCAAGCGAACACAACGACGACGTATGCCTACGACCAGGCGGATCGCCTCAAGGCTTTTGGGACGAGCTACACATACGCTTATGACGGCGCGGGCATCAGGCAGACCAAAATCTCGAATGGCGTGCCGGAGATATTTACCTGGGACGTCGGAGATCCGTTGCCCCTCGTCATCCAGGACGGAGGCACGAGCTACGTCACGGGTAGAGGTGGCCTACCGCTAGAACAAATTTCGCCGTCAGGAGCAGTCCTCTTTTACCATGAGGACCAACTCGGGAGCACCCGAGCTCTTACCGATAGTGGTGGGAACGTCGTCGCCACCTACACTTACGACCCTTACGGCAACCTTACAAGCCCGCCACCGCCGACAATCAACAACCCGTTCCAATTCGCAGGCGAGTACGCGGACCAAGAGTCCGGTCTTGTTTACCTCCGAAGTCGGTTCTACGACTCCTCGACAGCTTCCTTCCTGTCGCGAGATCCCAAGGGAATGATTCAAACCTACGCCTACGCTGCCGACTCACCACTTAATGCGATTGATCCAGGGGGAGCCGACCCCGGCGACACCTTGATGCAAGCGGGCGCGCACTCGAAGCAATGGCTGATGGACTACCCCTTGCTCAATTTCGTTCCAGTTGTTGGCACCACTCTCAACGCTTTCGCCGCATACCGCGATGCCCAATGTGGGAATTATTTTGATGCTGCAACTGAGGGCATCATGGTCATTCCGCTATTTGGCTTGCTTGGTGATGCAGGAAAAGTAGGCAGGTTAGGTGCTGCCGCGGAGGAAACGGGTGCCGCGCGCGGCTTTGGGCCAGGCGCGATGAACATCAATCAGCCGTTCGACAAGGCAATCGAGCGCATCTACCAAGGTAGTCCTAAACACGGTGCTGAGAGCTACGTGGATAGCTTGGGACGCGTCGTGAGCAGAGGCCCGCGAGGCGACGCCCAGGCTATCCTTGATGAGTCATTGCCAAAATCAGCCACTAGTCCCCACCGCATAGGCGTCGAGCCAGGGACCGGATTACCGGTCGAGTTGCGGCTTACTCTCAGACAGGAGTTCGAAGATAGGATCGTTGAGATCTACCACGGATTTGTCCCCGGTGGGTGACGGCTTGCTGAGTTATCGGTGGCAGCCTCCGTGGAGAACACCGCAACCGCATTGGGGCCACATCGTGCTCGCTCAACTTCCTGGGCAACTCTCCTTATTGGTCGAGCTGTCTGCGCCTGTTACGCCGTGGGTAGTTGGATTTCTGGAGGCTTGGAAGGAGCAGATACTGTCCAAGGGGATAGGGTACACGGCGAGTTTCCTCTATGTGGTGCTTGAAACTGATCCATCGGGCACCGCTCCTGTAATGCCGAGCGGAGGCGCTGTAGCCGAGACGGGTTTCGGGACACACCCAGCAGCTCCCGAGGATTGGCCGGACCGAGACCTTTTGGCGCTCATAGAAGATGCGATCCGCCTCCTCGCAACTCAGCAGCAGTGACTACCGATGAGGCCACCAGTACGGCGCGATGCCCGATGTGATTTGTCTGCACCTTTTGATTGCTGACCGAGTCGCCGACGCGAATCGTTAGTAAAACATTCGAGTCGGACGCCCATGCGCCAGCCTGGGCTAACGCGAGTTGAACGGCTTGCATCGTTAGGCGCATTGAATGGCCATGGTCGAATCATCGCTGGCGTACGCGCGACTTTTCTATTGCTTTTACCTGGAATTTGGGCGTGCCGTCTTTGGGGGTCGCCCGTCACCAAGGCTGAAGCAGGGAAGCGCCACTTGCTCAGGTCGACCAGGTCCACGGTGCGATCTGGAGGCAGGTAATCGGCCAAGACGGGAAGCCAGCGCCGTCCGGTTTGGCAAGTGATCCAGAAGCGCACATTCCCCTCTCGGACTGGCTGGGCTGGTCCCAGTGGATCGAGCCGTGAGTGCGCCTCGAACGGTCGAGTACTCAGACCTCAGACGGAGCCTGGTAGAGGCTGCTGGGGCCCTATCGGATGGGGATTTTCAGTCCGCCGGTGTGGGCAATTCCCAATACCATTCCCCCGGAGGGCAAGTGTCCATTTGATGAGGCGATCGCCTTTGTTGTCGATGATATGAGCCCCGAGGACACGTCGGCGCTCATCGGCAAAGTTCTGAGTCGACGAGCGGGAGCTAATGCAGTTCCAGGAACTGTCCAAGAGCCTGAGGGTGCTGCTTGATCTGTCCGATGGGTACGTTCGCCGAGGCTGCGCGTACCGCCGAATGGGAGCATGTACGCTCGGTGGCACGAAGTCTTCATGACACATTGGTCGCATCGGCTGAATCTTGACTGTGCCAAATCCTCGCTTGCCCGCGTGGGTGAAGAGATCGTGCTCGTAGAAGGAACAAGGTCATCCGACGCGCCCGGGTCACCGCAATTGCCTGAGGCCATCTGCCCTGGTCTCGGTAGGCGCCTGGATGCTCAGGAGTTGCTGCCCGCGCAGAACCCACAGTAGCTTAAGTCCGCCGGTTATGTTGGCGTCCCGCAGACCGCGGTCGTATGCGTCAAGCCTTGGCTGGACATTCCGAACGTTCCAGTCATCCCAGTTCACACCGAAATCTCTCCCAAAACTCGGCACAACGACCGCCTCTAAGAGTGAACGCGCATTCTGGCCGGCGCGGGCGTCATGGCTTTGCGCAGGGATGGCGAGTTTCTCCGTGCCGTCGATGTCCTGCTGGCCTTGACGATAAGCAGTTCCTACGGGCCGGAGCGTTTTCCAAAGAACTTCTCGATGAGCAACCTTTGTTGAATTTCGTGCCAGGCGTGGGCCGTTGCTAAACGGCTTTGCCGCATATCGAGATGCGCAGTACGGCTACTGGGGAGATGTCTTGCACGAGGCATTTTTGCCGGACCCGGTTTGCACTCTTGAAGTTCCTAGCTCGGCTCCTTACGATCCGGCGAGAATGAATAGACGGTACGATGGTGCCCTCGAGGTGGCTGAACGGTGGCTTGGCCCGGGCTCCCGCGAGATTGCCCTGGAGTCTTTCGTAACGGTGAGCGACAATTTACGAAATGACGGATGCCGATATCGTCGCCAAGAAACCGCACGTACACTTTGAACTTGTCCGCCCGGACGACAAACCTATCGTCAACGTACGTTTCTATCTGAGCGGAAATTGACCGAACGGGTTCGATTGTTTGCACGCGTACGTGGGGAGCCCAGGCAAGCGCGGCATTTCGCTGGCCCCACCGAGCCTGCGGGTCTGCCCATTGAATTGCCCTGGCCCGACATCGTGTTGATAGAGGAGCGACCAGACGGCGTGTTTCTATTTCGATTTAGCGCGGACGGAGAGGACGCAGGCGATACGTGGCACCGAACCGTCGATGCCGCCAAGGATTAGTCAGGCTTCAACGAGCGCGTGAACGTCGCGGCCACCGGCCACGTCTGCTCTGCAAGTTGTCGGTGGTTGAGGACGTTAGCAGCAGTGAAGACAAATGGGTCGCATCATCGCTGGGGTGCTGGCTATTGCGGTGCTTCTGCTGGCCGGTGTCTGGGCCTACCGGCTCGGAGCACCGCATCTCACGCAAGCTGAGGTGCAGAGCAAGGCCCTTGACGAAGCCGAATACCTTTCGGGACCGCGCGGCACGGTCGTAGTCTCAGCGAAGTATTACCCGGAAGCTAGCAAACTTGTGAACCGCGACGGCTTGCCAATTGACATTCAACTGTCGGGCTGCCCGAGCTGGTTTCCCGTACCATATGCGCTTTGCCCGCCAATCTCGGTGTGGGCGGTCCGGGTCCACATTCCCGGACAGACCGACAGCACGTATCTGATAGACGGAACTACAGGCGCGGCTCAGGTGCTGATTCCCGGGCAGAGCCCACGATAGTCAAAACCCGCCCATCGTGTGGGCCTCACGCAGACCGTGGTCATACGCGTCAAGCATTGGCTGGAGATTCCGAACGTTCCAGTTATCCCACTTCACCGCGAAATCCGCTCCGTAGGTCGACGAATTCTTGACGACTCCCTCGAGCATCGACCGGGCATTCTGCCCCGCCAGCGGGTCGTGGTTTTGGGCGGCGACCATCAACTTCTCCGTGCCGTCGATGGTCAGTCTGAACAAGGCGACGAATGAGCGCGCGGCTTCGGGCATATCGGGATTGCGCGCCAGTGACTCGGCGGCAATAACCTGGCGATCCGCGTCGGGGTACAGCTGCTCGACCTTCGCGTAATCCTTCGCGTTGGCGGCCGTGAGCATCTGGGTTTCAATCGCCGATGTCTTGTCGAGGGCCTGAATGAGGCCGGCCTGGTCGACCGCAGCCTGCAAGGCGCCCTCTCCTTGGATCAGGGCCTTAAGGACTGTTTGATTGAGGCCTCGGATCCGGGCAATCTCGGCCTGCTTGCTAACGGCAACCCGACCCATCCAGTCCAACCGATGGTCGGCATCCTCAATCCGTTGCTTGTCGGATCGGACGGCGGCGAGTGCAGCCTTGAAGGTGTCCAACTGTCTAAAACTTTCGTAGATGCCACCCTGCTTCGTTTGCGCGTTGCGGGGCGTCAGAAAGGTCTTGATGGCAGCGTCGACCGTGACCTGATGGCCAGCGGCGTCGGTGAGAGCCTGCTGATCCTTCGCCAGTTCGCTGGACGCCATTGCCGGAACGACGACCAGACCCGCGACAGCGATTGCGACAAGGAAGCCGCCGACCGCGATGAGCAAAGCCTTACCCGGAGCCTTCTTGGCAATCGGCGCTCTGAGCGAGCGCTGACAGTCCTGGCAGAACCGTGCATCTGGTGGATTCCAGGTGGCCCCGCAATAGGGGCAGGGAACCGACTCGTAAACTTGCATCCCAAGGTAAGACGGGTCTAGCCAAACAAGCCTTCCCCCTTTGGCCCTATCCGCGTTTTGCGTACCGAACTCAGACTGATGGGCGCACGACTGTGGCGTCGCAGCTCCAGAAGAGAGCTGGCGTCAGGCGATCGCCCCGCGACGCGGGGCAGCGAATTGGACGGCAACGGAGGCGAACTGTGCCGAAGTTAGGCGCCAGTTGGCGGACGACGGACGGCTAACCGGTACACAGCACGAACCTCCGGGAAGGACAACGAACGTTGCCTGGTTTCCTTAGAGCGCCGCTATATCAAACGTATTTGAGAAGGACCGGTGGTATTTGCGCCCGCGAGTCCGTTCGGGGTCGTTGAACCCTCGTTTTTGTATTCGATTTGACAGGTGGTGGCTAGTTGACTGATCGGGTCAACATGTACACGTTTTCTTCGAGCTGGCTGGCTGCCCCGTCGGCGGTTGCCTGGGCTTTGACCGGCACAGACCATATCTACTTGGTATCGCGAGTCAGAAATGCTGCGTCGTGGATCAGCTAATCTCCGTAAGTCGGCAATTAATGCAGTCGCGAGCAACCCTGACGTTCATCACGTTCATCGGCTTGCTCCAAGCCCTCGGGAGCACGGGTTGATCCTCCCGAAAGAACGCGACCCTCGTTTCGTGACGATCCGCCGCGGTGGGAGCCTCACTGATTCGGATCACCATCTCCTCGCCTTGTGGGCGGCATCGTGCGCGGAACACGTGCTGGACCTCTTCGAGTCGGCTCGGCCTGAGGACCCGCGACCGCGTCGCGCGATCGAACTCGGGCGGGCCTGGGCGCGCGGCGAGATCTCCATGACGGAGGCACGCTCGGCAGGAGGCCATGCAATGGCCGCGGCCAGAGATCTGAGCGGGGCGCCACGCCATGCCGCGTACGCCGCCGGCCAGGCGGCGGTCGTCGCACACGTGGCGGCGCACGAGCTGGGTGCGGCCGCCTATGCGATCAAGGCCGCACGCGCCGCCGCGCTGGATGGAGAGGGCGAGAGCGCAGGGCGACTCGAGTGCCGGTGGCAGCGCGACCAGCTCCCGGAGGCGATCCGCGAGCTCGTACTCGACGACCAGCGGTTGCGGAACGACATCTGCTGGTCGGTCTTCCACTGCTAAGTGCGCGTCGGGGGTGCAGGCACTGCCCAACAAGCCATTAGGGCCTGTTGCCTACTTGCGAGCCGAATCCCGAGTCGGCAAGATGAGAACGTGAAGAAGCAAGTGCTGTTCATTCAAGGCGGAGGTACAGGGGCTCATGATGAATGGGACAACAAGCTCGTCGACAGCTTGAGGCACGAACTTGGGCCCAACTACGATGTCCGGTACCCGCGCATGCCGAACGAGGCGGATCCCAGCTATACCGTGTGGAAGGCGGCGCTCGCGGAAGAGATCGCCGGCCTCGATGATGGCGCGATACTGATAGGCCACTCGCTTGGCGGAACGATTCTGATCAACACCCTCGCGGAAACGCCGCCGAACCGAAGGCTTGCTGGCATATTTCTTATCGCGGCGCCGTTTCTTGGTCCTGGCGGCTGGCCGAGTGAAGACATCAAACCAACGGCAAACCTCGGCGCGCGACTGCCGCAAAAGACGCCGATCTATCTCTATCACGGCAGCGAGGACGACACTGCGCCATTTGCGCATGTCGATCTTTATGAGAGAGCGATACCCGGCGCGATCGTTCATCGGCTCCGCGGCCGCAATCACCAGCTCAACGATGATTTGGCCGAGGTTGCCGCTGGTGTCCGCGTTTTGACATGAGGCGGGCCTGCCCAGCGGAAGCTTGAGCGCGGTCCTGGCAACCTGACTGGCAAGCCCCCATCCTGCGCCGTCCAGGAGGCAGAAACGATGGGCAAGCGCGGACGCGGTTACGGGACGGGATTGCCAGTCAGTGCAGAAACGCCGCTGGAAACCCTAAGCGGGCTCCGCTGTGTTTACCCGATGTAGCAACGTCATTAGCTCCCGGCGTTCATTCGGACCGAGCGGCGCCATGGCATCCTCTGCGAGCTGGCGTTGAAAGGCGCCCATTCCTCGATGTGGCGACGGCCCGCCGGGGTGAGACTGACCAGAGTCGCCCGACGATCTCCGGGCGCGGGAAGACGTTCGAGCAGGCGCTCCACAGTGGCCGAAAAGCGTCCTACGGTACAGAAGTGCGCCGCCTGGCTGATTTCCTCCGAGCGTCCGAGCTTGATTCCGCCATGCGCTTGATGGTGTCGAGGCGCGCATCCCATCGAGCCGCGACCTTAGCCATCGCGCGCGCGGCACGGTCCAAGTGTTCCGGCCGAACCGAATAACGCACCTCTCGACCGTACCGCGAACTCTCGACAAGCCCGGCACGGTCGAGCACGGTGAGATGTTTGGTCACCGCTTGCCTAGTAAACGGGAGTTCGGCCGCCAGAGCGGTTGGCGTGACTTCGCCGTGGGCGAGGATCAGGTCGAGGACACGGCGCCGCGATGTGTCGGCGACCGCTTCCAGAAGGGCCTCCTCGGTGATGCTCGGCGGATTCATCCGCGAGCGGCCGTGTTCGACCGCCGAGCGTAATCGCGCAGGCG
>VBEQ01000255.1 GCA_005881235.1 Chloroflexota bacterium
CGCAACTCAAAGTTGCGCTTCGATGATACTATGTGCAACCATAGGTTGCCTAATCGCAATTTGGCTTGAGTGGCCGGGCTCTCAGGTAGGAGGATGCCAATGAGAATCGCAGACAAAACCGTTCTGGTGACGGGGGGCAATCGCGGCATAGGCAAGGCGCTGGTCGAGGAGGCCTTGAGGCGCGGCGCGAAGCGCGTATATGCCGGTACGCGCCAGCCCTTATCTCACTCGGACAGACGCGTTACGCCGCTGACCCTGGACGTGACGAACGCGGGGCACATTCAGATGGCGGTCGAGCGTGTCGAATCTCTCGACATCCTCATCAACAACGCCGGCGTGCACGCCTTTGATGACTTGAGCGATCGTTCCGTGCTCGAATGGCACCTGGCCGTCAACTTTTTCGGCATGTACGGCGTGACCCGGGCCTTCTTGCCAGCCCTGATTCTTTCCGGGGGAGCCGTCGTCAACAACGTCTCGGCGGAGGCCTTGGCCCCCTTGCCGCTCACCCCGGCCTACGCGCTCTCCAAGGCGGCCGCCTTCAACCTGACGCAATCACTGCGCGCCCTCTTGGCCCCGCAGGGTGTGAAGGTTCACGCCGTCCTGACCGGTCCCACCGACACCGATATGACCCGAGGCCTCGATCTACCGAAGGCCTCCCCAGAGTCCGTCGCACGGGCCATCCTCGACGGAGTGGAGAAGGAAGAAGAAGACATCTTCCCCGACCCTCTGTCGGCGTCGATGGCTGCGAGCTGGCGCGACAGTGCGGTGAAGGCGATGGAGCGCCAGCTGGCGTCATTTGTTCAAGCAGCCTGAGGAGTCAGGCCCAGATGTCAGGCCCAGGAGGAGAAACAATGAGCCAAACCATGACGAATCACAGGATTGGAACACGTCAAGAGTGGCTAAGGGCACGCGATAAGTTGCTTGCGCGCGAGAAGGAGCACACACGGCTGGGCGACGAGATCGCCCGGCAGCGCCGTGAGCTGCCCTGGGTCCGGGTTGGGAAGGAATTCGGCCCGAGCTACCAGGCCGGCGATCCGCCGAACTCATCGATCGCCGACGCGGTCAATGGCATTCTCTCGCACCTCCACGCGCGCGACGTGACCATGGTCTTCGTCTCACAGGCTCCAATCGAGAAGTTGCAGGCATACAAGCGGCGGATGGGCTGGTCCTTCCCCTGGGTGTCGTCGGCCCGCAGGGAATTCAACGTCGACCTCGGTTTCTCGGCCAGCGAGGAGCAGACGCGCGGGTGGCTCACGCCGGCGGTCGAGGCCGAGTTGCCGCCAATCGTCTCGCGCAATGCGCGGGAGACCGGCACCGACGTAGTCCGTTACCTGACCGAGAGCCCGGGCTTTAGTGTCTTCGCCTTGGACGATGGGGCCGTCTACCATACCTACTCCGCCGGCGCGCGTGGTGTGGAGTTCCTGATGAGCTACTACGCGATCCTTGATCGAGTGCCGAAAGGCCGTGACGAGGGCGATGAGTGGCAGATGTGGCTCCGCCGCCACGATGAGTACGGGAGTAAGTGATGAGTAAGAAGGTGCGGATTGTCACCACGCAGGTCGGCAGCCTTCGGCACTCGCAGCCACCCGTCGACCTCACAACACCAACGAGAGGAGAACCGACATGGGAAAGATCGTAATCAGCGAGAACGTAACGCTCGACGGAGTTATCCAGGACCCGGCCGGTGTCGAGGGCTTCAGGCTCGGCGGCTGGATCGGTCGTATTGGCGACCGGGGCCGCGAAGAAGCGGCCAAGGTCGCGCTCGACGAGGCGCTCGGCGCTGAGGCATTCCTGTTGGGTCGGCGGAGCTACGAGTTCCTCGCAGCGCGCTGGCCATCCCGAAGTGGCCCGTTGGCGGACAGGTTGAACAGCCTGCCCAAGTACGTCGTGTCCTCGACTCTCGAAGATCCCGGCTGGAACAACACGACGGTACTAAAGGGCGACGTGGTAGAGGAGGTGTCGAAGCTGAAGCAGGAGCTAAACGGGGAGATCGTACTCGCCGCGAGCTTCCAACTCCTGCACACGCTGATGGAGCACGACCTCGTCGACGAGCTGCGACTGATGATTTACCCGGTTGTGCTCGGGGCCGGCGAGCGCCTTTTCGGCGAGACCAGCGACAAGAGACCTATGCGGCTACTCGCCACCCGGACCGTCGCTGGCGACCTCGCGTACCTCACATACGAGCCGGTCCGAGACGCCTAGTCAACCTCGGACCAGGGTTGCCATGTGAAAAGCTCGCGGCCGCTACGCTCATTTCCCTCATGCGGGAAAGTGAATGTGATGAAAGCGGCGCCTCCCCGCAATTCCTCGACAAGATGGGCAAGATGATGGGTGCATCCTATGACTGGTCCGCCGATGTGAAGAAAATTGCCCATGCCGGTGATGCTGGTCTTCGCCGACAACGACTCGGTCTCGCAGAAACACATTGCGGAGTTTTTCGCTCTGCTCGGCGGCGGCGTGAAGGAGCCCGGCTGGCAGAACACCCAGCTCTCGAAGGCGCGGCTCGCGATCGTTCCCGGCTACAGCCACTACAATTTCGTGAACGCACCCGAACTTGCGCCGATCATCGACAAATACCTCGCCGATCCACTGACCAGTCCCCCCGTCGGCGCGGCGGCCGCCTACCAGGCGTCGCCCGAACGGACCAAGTCCGACTAGGCTCAGAAGTCGCCAGGGTCCTTCGGATGACGTGGATTGGCTTTACGCCAGCGCTATCGAGCGCTGCGCCTGCTGGATAGCTCCAAGGTGGTCTCGAAGTCAATGAGCTTTGCCCATTCGGCGGTAATGCTGATTCGAGCCATTCGATCGTACAGGCCTCTCACCTGCGTTTCGAAGGCGCTCCATTGTTGTCTCGGGACATACCTGCGCGAAGCCTCGAGGTATTCGTCGGGAACGCCATCGACCACTTCGACCGCAGCACTGCCACGGACCAGCAAGATATGTGGCGGATGAGTTTGTGTGTCAATGGTCAACGCGACTCTCGGGTTGGACTGTAAGGCCTTGACTTTAGGTGCGTTCCATGCCGTGCAGACCACAAACCTGCCATCTTTCCAGATGTAGCCTATGGGGACCACGCGGGGATAGCCATCGGGCCCGACATAGGCCAGCCTAGTCAGGAGCTCTGAATGCAGCAACTCCTGCGCCAAGGGTGTTGCCAAGACTTGCAAGGCAGCTTCTCTGTTCATGGTAGATATCAAAGCAGATCACCGCGGACCATAGGCTGAGGCGAATCGCTCAACAAGTCCGGGACGCCGCGCCGCTAGCCGCTGGTGACGAAGTCGAAGGTAGCTGACTTGCCGGAGGCCGTATTCTGCATGGTCACGAGCAGGTGCGGGTCGAAGATCGAGTCCTGCTGGTTGCGGGCGACATCGGGAAAGTACAGCTGTGTCGTCAAGACGGCCTTGCCGGGCGCACCGACCTTGACGTGGATGTGCTCGGTGCGCCCAGGGTATTCGCCCGGGAGAATCGTCTCGAGGGAGTAGCGGCCCGCGGCATCGGTCAACTGGTGGCCCCGCAGCCGGTAGCCATTGTTGTCGTAGGTACCACCTGCGTCCGCTTGCCAGAAGTCGAGTGTGGCGCCGGCGACGGGCGCGCACGCGAGCGTAAGCACCCGACCGCTAAGGACCAACCGTGTACCGGTTATGCCGCTC
>VBEQ01000131.1 GCA_005881235.1 Chloroflexota bacterium
CCTAGCCCGTGATGTCTGGGATGACCCTCAATTGGCCGGCCGGCTCGAACAAGACGCAGTGACCCTCCGGGAGCGCTTCAACCGGGATTACTGGCTCGAGGCCCGCGGCCACTACGCGCTCGCACTCGACGGCGAAAAGCGGCCGGTCGATGCCATGAGCTCCAACGTCGGGCATCTGCTCTGGTCGGGAATTGTCCCCAGTGACCGCGCGGCCTTGATGGCGACGCGCCTGATGTCGCCCGAGATGTTCACCGGGTGGGGCATCCGGACGATGTCGGCGAACGATGCCGGCTACAACCCGATCGAGTATCACAATGGGACCGTCTGGCCGCACGACACCGCGTTCGCGGCCGAGGGCATGCGCCGCTACGGCCATCGGGAGCAGGCGTCGCACCTGGCGCTGATGCTGATCCAGGCCGCGGCCGC
This sequence comes from Chloroflexota bacterium, assembly GCA_005881235.1. GTDB lineage: Bacteria > Chloroflexota > Dormibacteria > CF-121 > CF-121 > CF-13. The sequence continues at coordinate 427 of VBEQ01000131.1, forward strand.
GTTCGAATACCGGCTGCCCGAGGTCTTTGCCGGCTTTGCCCGCGAGGAAACCGGGGCGCCCGTCGAGTATCCCACCGCCTCGCGTCCGCAGGCCTGGGCGGCGGGCGCACCGCTGCTCGCGCTTCGCACCGCGCTGGGCCTGGATGTCGTCGACGGGACGTTGCGGATCGACCCGCACCTGAGCCAGGGTTGGGGACGCGTTCGGCTCGACCACATCGCGGTAGGAGCGAGAGCAGCAGGGACCCTGCTCGGCTGATTCGGATAGGCACAGATTTCGGGCGCGTTTTAGAATCTGCCAAGACCGAAGGAGGGAGGACATGACCGACCGGCGCCGTTGGATCCTGGTTGCCGCCGTGCTCGGGTCCGGCATCGTGTTCCTCGACTCCACGGTGGTCAACGTCGCCCTCCCACGGATCGGCAAGGACCTGCCGCGACTGTGGTTCGGCGTGCTGGAGGGCCAGTCCTACGTTTACAACGCCTACCTCCTGAGCCTCTGCGCGCTGCTGATCCTGGCCGGCGCGCTCAGCGACTACTTCGGCCGGCGGCGCATGTTCCTTTGGGGCCTGGTCGGCTTCGGCGTGACGTCGGTGCTCTGTGGGCTTGCCCCCAACATGGAACTCCTGGTTCTCTTTCGAGTTCTCCAGGGTGTCGCCGGGGCCATCCTGGTGCCCGGGTCGCTCGCGCTGCTCACCGCGAACTTCGAGGGCGAGGCGCAGGGCCGGGCCTTCGGGCTGTGGGCCGGGGCGTCGGGCGCGACCACTATCCTCGGTCCCTTCATCGGTGGCCTGCTGGTGGACACGATCTCCTGGCGCGCGGCGTTCCTGATCAACGTCCCGCTGATCATCGTCGCGCTCTGGGCGACCTACGTCCACGTGCCCGAAAGCCGTGACGAAACCGCCAGCCGGCACTTCGACTGGATCGGGTCGGCGATCGTGGCGCTGGCCGTCGGCGGGCTCGCCTTCGGCACCATCTACGGCCAGCAACGCGATTGGCAGGATCCTTTGGGCTACGTTGCGCTCGCCGTCGGCGTACTCTGCACGATCGTCCTGCCCTTCTACATGGCGCGGGTTCCGCACCCGTTGATTCCCCTGTCGCTCTTTCGTTCGCGCAACTTCACGGTGACGAACATCTCGACGCTCGTGATCTACGGCGCGCTCTACGTCACCTTTTATTACCTGACGCTCTTCGTGCAGGGAACGATCGGCTACACAGCCGCGGCGGCCGGGCTGGCCGGCATTCCGGGTACGCTCTTTCTGGTCTTTCTCTCGGCCCGGTTCGGCGGGCTCGCCGGCCGGATTGGATCGCGCATCTTCATGGCCGTCGGCCCAGCAATGATGGCGGTCGGTGTCCTATGGTACGCGCGCATGCCGGCAACCAGCACCGCCTGGCACCTCGAACCGCAGAACCCCACGACCTGGGCGCCGCCGCTGTCATATGTCATCGATCTCCTCCCGGCGGGGATCATCTTCGGCCTGGGGCTGTCCCTCCTTGTCGCGCCACTGACGACCGCGCTGATGCGGTCCGTGCCGGCCCATCGGGCAGGGCTCGGATCCGCCATCAACAACGCGATCTCACGCGTCGGACCACAGCTCGCCGGCGCGCTGATCTTTGTCTTCATCACCGCCAGTTTCTACAGCTCTATCGCCGCGCGGCGGACCGATATCAACGTCAACGATCCCGCCTTCCGCAAACTCGTGAGCCCCCTCAACCCCTCCGGCATCCCGATCATGGGCAGCCTGGTGCGCGATGCATCGACCACGGCCTTCCACCTGGCGATGATGGTGGGGGCTGCCCTCCTCATCCTCGGTGCCATCGTCAATGCGGTCGGTATCCAGGACCCAGCGAAGGCGCCGGCGCGTGAGGCCGCGCCGGGTCGGACGGAGCCCGCCAAGGAAGCACTCTGATGGCGGTCCGCGACGATGTCGTCAACGCGATCGCGGCCTTCTCGCTGTTCGCGGACCTATCCGGGCCACAACTAGAAGAGGTCGCCCACCTTTTTGACGAGTCGTTCTTCGGCCAGGGCGAGCGAATCCTCCGCCAGGGCGTCAGCGGATCGGGCTTCTACATCATCCTCGAGGGTACCGCCGGGATCCGTGTCGACAACGTCGACCGCAGCACGCTGAAAGCCGGCGATTACTTCGGCGAGATCTCCTGTTTGCTCGGCGAGGTGCCGGTTGCCGACATCGTGGCGCAAACCCCGCTGCGCTGTCTCGTGCTGCCGGCCGCCCAGCTCGAGGGATTTCTGACGGCGCATCCACGAATCATGTACCGCCTGCTGCAGGGGGAGGCGCGCAAGCTCAAGAACACAACCAAGTGGCTGAGCTAGGACAGAAACCCTTTCCTCCCGGCCGCTATCGATTGATCGTGGTAGGAAGCGGGCCCGGTGGGTTGCAGCTGAGCTACTCGTTGACTCGTCTGGGCATCGACCACGCCGTACTCTCCGACGACCCGGCGCCCGGCGGCATGTTCCGCCGCTGGCCGGTATTTCAGCGCATGCTCAGCTGGACCAAGCCCTTCGCCGGTGTCGAGCACCACGAGCGGGCGTACGAGCGCTACGACTGGAACAGTCTGCTGGCGGACGACCAGGTGAATCGTGCCGTGATGCCGGCACTGATGGACGGAACCTCCTACTTTCCCTCGCGGCCGGAGATGCAGAAAGGCCTGGAGACCTTCGCGCAACGGACCGGGATCCGCGTGCGCTTTGGCTGTCGCTGGGAATCGACAAAGGAAATTCCCTCCCCCGCTGTCGGGGGAGGGCAGGGTGGGGGCCGAGATTTTGTCCTCGCCACGTCGGAGGGCGAGTACCGCGCGCCGGTCGTCGTCTTTGCCGTCGGGGTGGCGCACCCCTACCGGCCACCCATCCCCGGCCTCGAGTCGGTGCCCCACTACGGCGACTTCCGTCCCGTCGAGACCTACAAGGACCGCCGGGTCTTCATCGTGGGCAAGCAGAATTCCGGGTTCGAGATCGCGACCGGCCTGCTGCCCTGGGCCCGGCAGCTGGTGCTCGCCTCGCCGAGCCCGGCCAAGCTCTCCGTCATCACCCACACGCTGGTTGGCGTCCGCGCCCGCTATGTTCAGCCCTATGAGGATGCCGCGCTCGCCGGCGGCGTCGTCATTCTCGATACCACCATCGAGGAAGTCATCAGGGATGGCGCGGGCTACCGGGTTCGCACCCGGAATGCCGCCGGGCGCGAGCTCACGGTGCCGGTGGATGACGTGATCGCGGCGACGGGCTTCGTCACGCCGCTGCGCGACCTCCCCGCGCTGGGTGTCGCGACCTTCGGCCAGAGCCGACTCCCCGCCCAAACGCCCTACTGGGAAAGTGCCACCGTCCCGGGCATCTTCTTCGCGGGCACGATCACCCAGGGGGCGGCTGGGCTGAAGAAGCACGGTATTCCGAGCAACTCGGGTGCGGTCCAGGGCTATCGCTACAACGCGCGGGTGCTGGCCCGGCATCTCGCCGAAACGAAGTTCGGCGTCCCCGCCATGCGAGAGCGCATCGATGCCGCAGCCCTGGTCCCCTACCTGCTCGAGCAGGTCAGTCACGGCCCTGAGCTCTGGCATCAGCGCGGCTACCTGGCCCGCGTCATCAATCTCGATCGCGAGACCGGGATCACGAACGAAGGCGTCCTCCCGCTGCAATCCTTCCTGGACTCGGGGCGTAGCGACGCGGTGGCGGTCAGCCTCGAATCGAACGGCCAGGGCAATCCGTACCCGGTCGTCTACGTCCGCAAGGAGGGCTCCATCGCGGAGCACGCCATGGCGCCGGATCCGCTACTCGATTTCAGCGGGGCCGAATATCGGGAGGAACTGCGTAGCCTGCTCGAGCCGGTGTTGAGCGGGGCCGCGTCACCCGCATGACCCTACCAACCGGCACGGTCACATTCTTTTTCAGCGATATCGAGGGATCGACGCGGCTGATCCAGCAGCTCGGCGAGCGCTACCCGGACGTCCTTCTCGCCCATCACGCGATCCAGCGCGAGGCGCTCGCCGCCAACGGCGGCCACGAGCTTCGGACCGAGGGTGATTCCTTCTTCATCGTGTTCGGGAGCGCTCTGGAGGCGTGTGCCGGCGCGGCCGCCGTCCAGAAGCGCTTGCACGCGTACCAATGGCCTGACGGCGGCCCGGTCCGCGTCCGCATCGGGCTGCACACGGGCGAGGCAACGCTGGTCGGCAACGAATATCTCGGGCTGGATGTGCATCGCGCCGCACGGGTGGCGAGCGCCGGCCACGGTGGGCAGGTACTGGTATCGGAAACCACCCGGGTGCTGGTCGACAACGCCTTACCAGCGGGGTTGACGCTCAGAGACCTGGGCTTGCATCGCCTCAAGGACCTGGCCCGGCCGGAACGGCTCTTCCAGCTGACCGTCGAGGGTCTGCCTGCCGACTTTCCGCCACTGAAGACGCTGGAGGCGGCCCCCAACAACCTCCCGACGCAGTTGACGAGCTTCATCGGCCGCGACGACCAGGTCCGCGAGGCGACGCAGTTGCTCGCCCGCTCCCGGCTACTGACCCTCACCGGGCCGGGCGGCACCGGCAAGACACGCTTGAGCCTGGAAATCGCGGCCGGAGTCCTGGACGAGTTCGCGGACGGTGTCTACTTTGTTCCCCTAAGCGCGGTGCATGACCCCGAGCTGGTCGCGTCCGCGATCGCGCAGGCCCTCGCCATCTCCACAACCGGCAGCCGCCGGCCGATCGACGCCCTCCTCGAGCATCTGCGGGAGAAGCACATCCTCCTGGTGCTCGACAACTTCGAGCAAGTGATCAAGGCCGCACCGATCGCGACCCAGCTCCTCGGAGGAAGCGCCGGGCTCCGCGTGCTGGTCAGCAGCCGCACCGCACTTCGCGTATCTGGCGAGCAGGAGTTTCCCGTTCCTCCGCTCGCGCTCCCCGACCTCAAGGCCCTGCCATCGCTGGCCGCACTCTCGCAGTTCGAGGCCGTGCGGCTCTTCATCGAACGCGCGGTCGCGGTGAAGCCCGATTTCCAGGCGACGAATGAGAATGCACCGGCGATTGCAGGGATCTGCGAGCGCGTCGACGGCCTGCCGCTGGCGATCGAGCTCGCGGCCGCGCGCATCAAGCTTTTCTCGCCACCGGCACTCTTGGGCCGGCTGGAGAAGTCGCTCAATGCCCTCGGCGGCGGGACCCGCGACGCGCCGGCGCGACAGCAGACGCTCCGCGGCGCGATTCTGTGGAGCTACGACATGCTCGATGACGGTAGCCGCCGCCTCCTCGCCCGCTTCTCCGTGTTTGCCCGAGGTGGCAGCCTGGCGCAAGCGGATCCGGTCTGCGGACCGCCGGGCGATGTCGGCGGCGACACCGTCGACCGATTGGATCAACTCGCCGAGCAGAGCCTACTTCGGCGCCTACCGGACTTCGACGAGCCGCGCTTTCTGATGCTGCAGACCATTCGCGACTTCGCCATCGAGCGCCTCGAGGAAAGCGGTGAATCCCACACGATTCGCGACCGCCACGTCGAAGCCTTCATCGCCCTGGCACAGGCCGCGCAGCCTCACCTGTTCGGTCCTCAACGACGCGAGTGGCTCGACCGCCTCGAGATCGATCACGACAACGTGCGTGCGGCCCTCGATTGGAGCCTCGAGAGCAGCAACGCCCGCCAGGCGCTGCGGCTGGCCGGAGTCTTCTGGCGCTTCTGGCAGATGCGTGGGCACATCCACGAAGGCCGGGCACGGCTGGCACGAGTACTAGCGATGCCCGATAGCCAGGACTTTCCCCAGGAACGGTTAGCAGCGCTCGAGGCGGCCGGCGGCCTCGCCTACTGGCAAGCCGACATGCAGACAGCCCAGGTCTTCTACGACGAGTGCCTGGAGCTCACGCGGCGCGTGGGTGACAAGCGAGCGATCGCGAACGCCATCTATAACGACGCCTTCCCGATGATCATCAGTCGAACGTCCTACCCACGAGCGGAGCAGCTCCTCGAGGAAGCGCTCGCTCTGTTTCGCGAGCTGGCCGATGAGAGCGGTGTCGCCCGGACACTATGGGGCCTCGGGAACGTTGCCTACTTCCAACACGATTACACGGCCGCGAAGCCCCGACTCGAGGAAGCGCAGGCCAGCTCCCGCCGGTCGGACGACCGCTTCACCCTCGCATGGTCGACCCATACCCTGGGCCTGGTCGCGATCAACAGCGAGGACGTGGCGGCAGCCGGAAAATATTTTCTGGCGGCCCTGCAGTTGTTCATTGAGGCGCAGGATGTGTCGGGGATTACGCTGCAGCTCGACAACCTCTCGGTCGCGGCCCGCAAGCAGGGCGACCCGGTGCGGGCCACCCGTCTGGCCGCCGCGGCGGCCGCCCAGCAGGTCCGGACCGGCACTGGCCTTGGCGGGCTCTTGAGTACGCAGGAAGGACGAACCGGCCGCGAGGGCCTGAGCGAAGCAGATGCCGACCGGGCATGGGCCGAGGGCCAGTCGTTGACCCTCGAGCAGGCCGTTGCCTATGCCATCGATCCGTCGGCCTTTCCAATGGCGGCCGCCAGTGGCTGAGCGTGTCGATGTCGTCGTCCTCGGCATGGGCGTCGGCGGCGAGGAACTCGCGAATACGCTCGCCGACAACGGCCTCAACGTGGTCGGTATCGAGAGCCACCTGGTCGGAGGCGAGTGCCCTTACTACGGTTGTATCCCGACCAAGATGATGATCCGGGCCGACGATATGGTCGCCGAGGGTCGTCGGATTCCCGGATTCGCCGGAGAATCGACCGTGAACGCCGACTGGACACCGGTGGCGCGACGCATCCGCGACGTGGCCACCGACAACTGGAACGACCGCGTCGCCGTCGAGCGATTCGAGCGCAAGGGCGGCCACTTCGTCCGCGGCGCCGGCAAGCTGGCCGGCCCAGGCAAGGTCTCGGTCAACGGCACCACCTACGAGGCCTCGCGAGCGATCGTCATCGCGACCGGGACATCGCCGGCGGTGCCGCCGATCCCGGGGCTGGACCGCGTGAAGTACTGGACCAACCGCGAGGCGGTCAAGGTCGAGCGGCTCCCGGAATCCCTGGTGATCCTCGGAGGCGGCGCGATCGGCGTGGAACTCGCGCAAGTCTTCGCCCGCTTCGGGGTCAAGGTCTCGATGATCGAGGGCATGGACCGGGTGCTCGCCATGGAGGAGCCGGAGGCCAGCGCCGTGCTGGGGGACGTGCTCCAACGCGAGGGCATCGAGCTGTGGCTCAAGAGCCGGGCACAGTCGGTCGAGTCGCGCAGCGACGCGATCGCGGTCAACCTCGATGGCGGGCGACAGGTAGCGGGTGAGGCGTTGCTGGTCGCGACGGGTCGGCGCGCCAACCTCAAGGAGATCGGCCTGGAATCGGTGGGCCTCGACCCATCGGCGGGCCTGCTCGAGCCGGACGATCATCTTCGCGTGGGTGAGCGGCTGTGGGCCATTGGCGACGTAACCACGAGCGGTGGCTTTACCCACATGGCGATCTACCACGCCGGCATCGTGATCCGCGACATCCTCGGGGCGCCGGGGCCGGGAGCCGATTATCGCGCCAAGCCGCGGGTCACGTTCACCGATCCCGAGGTCGGCGCGACCGGCCTGACCGAGGCCCAGGCGAGAAAGAAAGGCATCAACGTGCGCACCGGCATCCAGCAGGCATCGGTCACGTCCCGGGGCTGGATCCACGGGCCGGGGAACGATGGATTCATCAAGGTGGTCGAGGACGCCGACCGTGGCGTGCTGGTCGGCGCCACGACGATGGGTCCGCGGGGCGGCGATCTCCTCGGCATCTTCGAGCTCGCCATCAAGCTGCAGATCTCCAGTGACGAGTTGCGCCACTTGATCTACGCCTACCCCACGTTCTATCGCGGGACGGGGGAGGCAGTGCGCAAGCTCGGCCCCGACCAGCACGCGCCGATGCGATAACTCCTTTATCTCCCTCCCCCTCAGGGGGAGGGCAGGGTGGGGGTGCCGTCGAGCACGGCGTCGGCGAGCTGACTGGTGTAGCGCTGCCAGCCACCGCTATGCTGGCGCCGTTCGCTCTCGTCAGGCAGGCCGAAGTGGCGGAGCCGAAGCACGGTTGCGTCATTCTCTGGCGTCAGGGTAATCTCGACCGTCGTCGATCCGGGCGGGACGGTTGGATGGCCCTCCCAACCCCAGCTCATCACCAGGCGGCGCGGCGGGTCGACCACCTCGTACTGCCCGCTCGCGATGTGCTCGCCGTCGACGTCGATGCGATAGCGCCCGCCGGGACGCGCATCGAGCTCAGCGCCGACACCCATCCACGTCACGAATCGCCGGCTATCCGTTAGATAGGCGAACACGATCTCCGGCGGCGCCTCGATCCGCCGGGTGATCTCGATCGCACCGGTGAGATCCTCAATCACGCCGCGGGCGCCTCGCACGAGCTTCTTCCTCCGCCAGCTCGCGCAGCCGGTCGAGGTCGCGCGTCCACATCTGGCGCAGCACCACCGCGAGCGGACCAAGCGCTCGCCGATCCGCTTTGTAAAAGCGACGGGTCCCCTGTCGCCGTTCCGTGATCAAACCGGACGCTTTGAGCACGCGCAGGTTCTGGGAGACTGCCGGCCAGCTGACGTCGCGCACGGTCGATGCAATCTCACCGGCCGAGCGCTCGGCACCCCAGACCAGCCGCAAGATCTGGCGGCGCCGGGGGCTGGCGATCGCCTCCATGGCGGCTTCGAGTGAGACAGGGCGGTTGCGAGTTCGGACTTGCGTTCTCGACATCAATTATTTAAGCTACCTCTAAATTAAGTCGTTCCTTTAGGAGGATGCTAACATGGCCGCTCCGCTGGTGCATCAGGTGAATGTCAAGGCGACTCCCGACGAGATCTACGCCGCAGTCTCCACGGCCAGGGGCCTCGCCGCCTTCTGGACCTCCGAGAGCCAGGCCGAGTCCAGGGTGGGGGCGATTGCGACCTTCGGTTTTGGCGGCCCGTCGCAGCGGATGCGGGTCGACGAGCTGAAGCCCGGAAAGCGCGTCAAATGGACGGCCCTTGCCGACTTTCCCAACTGGGATGGCACGACCGTCACCTGGGACATCTCCCCAGCCGAAAACGGGGAGACCGGTGTCCTGTTCCGTCACGCCGACTGGCCGGCCACGGTGTCGCAGGACGACCTCGGCTCGATCAACTACACGTGGGCCCTCGTCGTCGAGCGTCTCAAGCAGTACGCCGAGAGCGGCAAGCCGAACCCCCTCTTCGCCCTCGCGACCCGCTAAGGACTTTTTTCCCCTGCCCCTCTGGTGGAGGGCAGGGTGGGGCCGTCGAGCAGGTCAGCGGCGAGGTTGATCGCGGCCTCGACGCTGGCCACCCGGTTGGCAGCGCGGCCACCGGGCCAGTGGTACTCGCGAACCTCGGTCTGGCCGTCGAGCGAAACGCCAATGTAGGTCAACCCGACCGGCTTGCCTTCCTGGCGCTGCGGCCCGGCGACTCCCGTGACGCTGATCGCCACCCCTGCGTGAAAGAGCCGGCGGGCACCGTCCGCCATCAGGCGAGCCGCTGGACCGCTAACCACGCCGTCCCTTGCAATGACGTCCTCGGGCACGCCGAGCAGGTCCATCTTCTTGTCCGTGCGATAGCTGACCAGCCCGCCGAGGAACCGCTGCGACGACTCGGGCAGATCGGCGAGCGCGGCGGCGAGCAGGCCGCCGGTCATCGACTCGGCCACCGCGACCGTCAGATCCCGCCGGCGGAGCAGGTCACCGAGCCGCCCCAGTTCCGGCCCCATCGAAGCGCCCACCGTCATTCGATGCTGAGGTTGACGATACACCGTGCTCAGATGCCGGCGATGTTCATAACGGTTGCACCTGCGGTAATCTTTCCGGCGGTATGTTGGCGGAGGAGCCAAACCAGGACCTGGGCGAGCTGATCCAGATCGCGCTCGACGTCGCCGGGTCGCTCGATCCGCGGGAGGTCATCGCCCGTATCCTGGAGCGGGGCACCCACGCGGTGCAGGCGGACCGGGCCACCCTATCCAGCCTGGTTGACGACCACGTCGTGATCGAAGCCACCTACGGCCAGGCCGGTGAGCTGACCTGGGTCGGGCAACGCTATTCGCTCGATTATTTCGCGGGTCAGCCGTTGGTGCAGAAGGCGATCGACACGCTGCAGCCGACGTTCGGTGGCCGATTGGCAGCCGACAAGGCGGCGCCGGAGTTCCGCCAGGCGCTCGCCAACGTGCGCCACGTAGCTGTCGTGCCCCTCGTCCACGGCACGCGGGCCGTTGGCATGCTGGTCTTCAGCCGTTACGAGGATCGCCCCTTCACCGCGGCGGATCTCGCGGCACTGACCCTGTTGGGGACGATCTCCGGGCTCGCCCTGCGTAATGCCCGGCTCTTCGAAGAAGGGAAGGCGGCCAGGGAGCGCGCCGACGAGGCGGCCGCGCGTCTGCGCGCGGCGGCAGAAGCGGCCGAAGATGTCGCCAGCCAGGTACAGCTCGATGCCGTGTTGCGCCGCTTGCTGCAGCGGGCGGGCGCGTCGGTCGACGCCGACGGCACATCGCTCGCTCGGCTCGAAGGCGCCGAGATGGTGATCGAATCGACCCCGACCGGCGAGCTCGTCGGCACCCGCTGGCCCCTGATGCCCAAGGTGCTCGCCGGCGTCGCCCGAGGGAACGCGGTCGAACTGACCGCCGGCGAATACACGGGTGCACCGGAGGGCCTCGAGTCGGTCGTGCAACCCTATCGACGCTTCCTGGTCGCCCCGCTCGCGGTCGGCGGCGAGACGATCGGGTTGCTGGCGATGGGCCGCAAGACCGATGAGCCATTTGACCCGGCAGCGGTCCAATCGCTGCAGCAGTTCTCCACGTTGGGCGCGCTCTTGCTTCGCAACGCCCGCTTGATCGCCCAGGCCCAGGTGGCGGAGCAGGCGAAGAGCGAGTTCATGAGCATCGCCGTTCACGAGCTGCGCGCCCCACTGACGGTCACCAGCGGCTACCTGGGGATGGCGCTGGAAGGCGCCTTCGGTGATCTGCCCCCGTCGCTGAAGGACGTCCTCGCGACCGCGCTGCGAAAAACCGAGGAAGCCAAACTGCTCGCCGACGAACTCCTCGCGGTGGCGCGCATGGAAGGAAAGGTGCTAACCCCCAACCCCGAAGCCATCTCGGTCATGGGAGTACTGCAGGATGCCGTGGCGCGGGCACGACCGCGCGCGGCGCTGGTGAAGGCGACGATCACGATCGAACCTGGTGACGACAGTACCGCGCTGGCTGACCGCGCCATGGTTGGAACGATCCTCGACAACCTCCTCAACAACGCGCTCACCTACACCGACCATGCCCCGACCATCCGCATCCGGGCTGGGCTAGACGCGGGCCAGCTGGCGATCACCGTGACCGACGACGGCATCGGGATCACGCCCGCCGACCAGCCTCGGATCTTCGAGCGGTTCGCCCGGGGCACGGACCGGATCACGCGGGAAAAACCGGGTAGCGGTCTCGGCCTCTACCTCAGTCGAGGCCTGGCCGAACAGATGGGCGGCTCCCTGAAGTTGCAGGCGAGCCAGCCGGGCGAAGGCTCGACCTTCGTCCTGCGCCTGCCGCCGACGGCCCCTTAGGCGATCGCGTCGAGCAACCGGCGCGAGCTGGCGCTGACGTCGCGGACCGCGGATTCGAACGCCGGCGTGTTGGCCCGCGACGGGACCCGGTAGCCGCTGATCTTGCGCACGAACTGCAGGGCCGCGTCGTGGATCTCCTGGTCAGTCGGCTTCTCGTCACGGCGTCGGAGCGTCTTGATACTTCGGCACATGGTCTAAGTCTGACAGGGTGATCGTGCCCGAGACGGGGCTGGTCGTCGACCGCGCCTCGCTTGCGGCAATATGGGATACCCTGTACTAGGCGCTCACGGGTCGCTGCTGCATGAGATGACAAGGGGACATGGCATGAAGTCACAAGACGTGAAGAACTCGGACGCAAAGAACGGTGTCAGCCGGCTGTGGCTCGGGGTTGCCGCAGCAGCCGGAGCGGCGATCGCCTACTTAGGTGACCGAGAACGGGGCAGCGCACGACGCCAGGCTGCACTTCGCCAGCTTTCGGGGGCGGCTCAGACTGCGGCCGACCGCACGAGCCGCTGGCGCAAATTGGTCAGCACACGCCTCCCGGGCCGCACCCAGAGTCATGCTCCAGCGCAGGTCACGGTTCCGACCGAGCCTGGAGGCTCGGCAACCGCGCCATCGCGTCCGAAGCGTGCGGAGCGTCCGGCGGGACCCGCAGCGGATACGAAGCAGCCGGGAGCCTGAGCGCCGAGGGCTCTCTAGCCGATCCCGATCGTTAAGCCGATGGCCCCAGGCATCGACGCCGATGTCGCGGTCGTTGGCGCCGGGCCAGCCGGAACCGCCGCGGCCCTCTTTGCCGCGCGGCGCGGATATCGGGTGATCGTCGTCGACAAGCAAGCCTTTCCTCGTGACAAGCCGTGCGGCGAAGGATTGATGCCGGGCGGCCGGCCGGTCTTGCGGGAGTTGGAGCTGGAGGATGCGATCGTGTCGGGCGGGGCGCCGCCCCTCCATGGAATCCAGTTCGGACTCGCCGGGCAGCCACCGGTGGCCGTACCTTTTCCCGAGCACGGTGGCGAGCGGGCCGGACTCGGGATCCGCCGACTCGCGTTCGATGCGCGCCTGGTCGACGCGCTCGGCCACGAGTCTCGCATCCAGTTCTGTCCGCAAACCGAAGCGCGCGATATCAGACCGGCCGACGGCGGCAGCGCGCGCGTGATCACTGCGGCGGGCGAGATTCGAGCTCGCGTCGTTGCGGTGGCCGACGGCCTCCGGTCGCCGTTCCGCCATCGGCTGGGCTGGACGGTCGGGCCCCGGCCGCCCCACCGCTACGGCGTCGTTGCCCATTGGACGATGGACGCGCCCGTCGATCCCTGGGTGCGGATCACCTTCGATCGTGGCCTCGAGGTCTATGAAGGCCCGGTCGCGGGCAATCAACGAATGGTCGCTCTGCTCTGCTACCAGGATCGCATGGGTGAGTTCGCTGGCCGACTCGAGGCGCGCTACCGGGAGATCGCCCAAACGCTGCGCCCCGCGTTACGCAACGCCGACCTCGTTGGCCCCGTCTCCGCGGTGGGGCCGTTTTGGTACCGCGCATCGACGCTTGCGCAGGGCGGCGTCTTCCTGCTCGGCGATGCGGCGGGGTTCACCGACCCGATCACGGGCGAGGGGGTCGCCGCCGGGTTACGCCAGGGACGCGCCTTCGCGGCCGCGCTGGAGTCGCCGAATCCCGAACGCCTGTACCGGCAGGCACATCGCCGGCTCACGACCGATCCACGCCGCGTGGCGGCGTTGTTCCTCCGGCTCAGTCGCACTCCGGCACTGGTCGAGCGCGCTATGCGCAGCCACCAGCGGTCGCCCCAGACGCTGACAACGCTGCTCGGGATCGGCTTCGGTTATTGGGGCTTCAACCGCATCTCACCGCGAGAGTGGATCCGGATGTTCAGCGGGCACTGAGCCGCGGAAGGAAGCGCGGCTTGTGGGCCATCCGTAGTCGGTACGCTGGAATCGCCATCAGAAGCGCTTCCTCATCCGCGATGCGCCGCCGCAGGAGGAGCGCGTTGGCCAGCCCGAGCCCGGCCGCGCTGAGGTAGGCGCCCCCGATCAGCGGGAGACCGAGGAACTCTAATCCGAGAGCGACGTAGTTCGGGTGGCGGATGAAACGGTACGGACCGCGATCGACCACGGGCAGGTCGCTCGGGACAACAGCGCGCACCGTCCACGCTCCGCGCAAGCTGGCGATCACGCTCAACCGCAATGCCACCGCCGTCAGCGCCGCGATCCACCCGATCCCGGCAATGAGGGCCGGCGGCGAGCGTCGACGCAACACTCGCTCCAGAAGCGGCAGCGTAAACAACCCGAGGTTGACGAGGGCGATCCCTCGAAAGACCCGCTCGCTCGCCTGGGGCGCCGACGGTTGACGGCTGCGGATCAGCCGCTCGTTTCGGGCGGAGTAAAGCAGCTCCAGGCCACGCTGGGCGCCAAACGCGAGCAAGACGAACCCGTATGCAATTTCCCTCCCCCGCTCGCGGGGGAGGGTCGGGGTGGGGGCCTTCACACGAGCCGCATCAGCGCCAGCTCGATCGAGAGCCCGGGACCCAGGGCAATCGCGAGCACGCGGCCACGCGTAGCGCAGCGCTGCATCTCCTCGAGGACGAAGAAGATGCCAGCGCTCGACGCGTTGCCGTTGCCAGCGAACACCGATCGCGAGGTCGTAAGGGATTGCGGATCCAGGTCGAGCGCCCGCTCTACGGCATCGACGATGCGCGGGCCTCCCGGGTGCGCCGCCACCGCATCGATGTCCGCCAGCCGGAGGCCGGCCTCGGCGAGGAAGGCGTCGACCGCGCCGCGAAGATGCGCCTCCACGACATCCGGAAGCTCGCGGCTGAGGATCACGCGAAGCCCGCCGTCGCGCAACTCGTATCCCAGGTGATGAGCGCCTTCCGGCACGAGGACCGTGCCGGCCTGCTCCAGGGTCCAGCCCCACTGGCTATCATCGCCACCCAGGACCACCGCTCCGGCGCCGTCGGCGAAGACCATCGCGGCCACCAGGTTGTCGACCGAGCGATCGTCGGGCTGGAACGTCAGTGAGGGGATCTCGACAGCAAAGAGCAGCACCGTGCGATCCGGGTAGGCGCGCAGGTAGTCCAGGCCCCGCGCCAGGCCTGCCACCCCTCCACCACAGCCGAGCTCGGTGATAGGGAGCCGGGCCACCTCCGGCCGCAGGCCGATCACGGGAATCAGCTCGGCGTCCAGCGAGGGCAGCACCACGCCGGTGCAGGACACGCCGATCACGAGGCCGATGTCGGAGGGGGCGATCCCGCTTCGTTCCAGCGCTGTGCAGCACACCCGGCGGGCGAGGATGCGGGCGTGGTCGAGGTAGGCGTCGGTTTGCTGACTCTGTGTGCGCCGCTCCATCAGGGAGGCCAGTGGTTGCGCGAAGTAGCGCGTCCGCGTCCCTTCCTCACCCTGCAGCTTTGGCATCCGCCGCCCGCGGGCCCGGCCGAGCGCATCCCAGACCTCGTCCACGGTGGCGGTGACTGCCGGCAGCGCCGTCGCCATCCCGGCGACGTGGGCGTGGCCGGGCGGCATCCTTATAGATGTCATCAGAGTGATGCTAGGCTGGCGCGATGGTTGTCCGTCCCGCCGAAGCTGAAGACCGGCCACAACTTCTCGAATTGATCAGGGGGTATTTCGCCTTCTACCGGGTCCCCTTCCCTGCCGGCTCCAAAGTCGAGGCCATGGTCGATCTCCTTCAGCGGGATCCGACGCTTGGTGTCCAGCTGGTGGCCGAGGAGGCAGGGCGTCTTCACGGCTTCGCCAGCCTCTACGCCTGTCTCGACACGCTGATCGCCAATCGCATCCTGGTCATGAACGACCTCTTTGTCGACCCGTCATCTCGCAATCGCGGCACCGGCGCGGCGCTCTTCGACGCCAGCCTGGCATATGCTTCGGCGCGCGGTTACGCACGCCTCGACTGGGTCACCGCCGCTGATAACCACGATGCCCAGCGCTTTTACGATCGCCACGGCGGCCGGCGCGGTCCGTGGATCTCCTACAGCGCGGCCGTCAAGCCCACGTGACGGATATCATCTCGACCCCTTCGCCGTTGCCCTCAACTCGCTGAAAGTCAGGTCCTCGTAGATCCACCAGATTGAATGACTGCACGAGTGTGATCGATCCGGAC
>VBEQ01000132.1 GCA_005881235.1 Chloroflexota bacterium
CAAGAGCCCCGAGATCGAGGCGCTCTGGAGCGAGGTCCTCGGCAAGGAGATCCGGCCGGTCTCGCGATTGACCCGGATCATGTACCGCGGCAAGTTCTTCGACTATCCGATCCGGGCCTCGAATGCCTTTTTGAACCTGGGGCCGGTCGAGACGGCGCGCTGCCTGATCAGCTACGCGCAGGCTCGGATGCGTCCGGTGGTGGACCCGCAGTCGTTCGAGGATTGGGTGTCGAACCAGTTTGGCCGGCGGCTGTTCGAGATTTTTTTCAAGACCTATACCGAGAAGGTCTGGGGGATCCCGACCAGCGAGCTCTCCGCGGACTGGGCGGGGCAGCGGATCCGCGGCCTCAACCTGGTCGAGGTGATTCGCAATGCCGTCCTGCCCCCGTCATGGCGCGGCGGCGAGCACGCGATCGTCAAGACCCTGGTCGACGCATTCCGTTATCCGCGATTGGGTGCCGGCCAGATGTGGGAGTCGGTGGCGGCGCGGCTGAAGGCGAGCGGGCACCCGGTGCGACTCGGAGAAGAGGTGGTGGCCGTGCGCCACGTCGGTGGCCGCGTGTTGTCGGCGGTGGTGCGGGATGGGACGGGTGGGACGCTGGATGTGTTGGGAACCGAGTTCATCAGCACCATGCCGATCCGCGAGCTGATCGCGAAGTTACAGCCGGCCGCGCCCTCGATCGTCCGCGCCGCGGCCGACGCGCTCGGCTATCGCGACTTCATCACGGTCAACGTGGTGGTCGACCGGGCCGACGTGTTTCCGGACCAGTGGATCTACGTGCACGATCCGGGCGTCAAGGTGGGGCGGATCGCGAATTTCAAGAATTTCAGCGCGGCGATGGTCGATGACAGCGGCCTGACCGGGTTGGGCATGGAGTATTTCTGCTTCGAGCAGGACGGCATGTGGCGCTGGTCCGATGCCGAGTTACTGGACATGGGCCGGCGCGAGCTGGTCGCGCTGGGCATCTGCCGGGCGGACGAGGTGAAGGCCGGCATGGTCTACCGGCAGCCGAAGGCCTATCCGGTGTACGACGGGGCGTATCTGGAGCATGTGGCCGTCGTCCGCGAATGGCTGCAGCGAGCCCTGCCGAATCTGTGGCTGGTCGGGCGCAACGGCATGCATCACTACAACAACCAGGACCACTCGATGATGACGGGCATCCTGGTGGCGCGGAATATCGCGACCGGGGCGCACTACGATCCGTGGCTGGTCAACACCGACGCCGAGTATCAGGAAGAGGAGCGGGCCGGGGAGTCCGCCGGCCGGCAGGTTCCCGAGCGGATCGCCAGCTAGCGGCGAAGCGTTGACGTTCGTCAGAGGCCAGGCTTGAAGATCATGTCCCAGACAGCCACCACAAGCAGCCCGAGCACCACGACGTAGCCGACGAGCCAACGGTTGAGCAGGGCCGCGCCTTCGCTGGCCAGTCTGTTATCGGTGGTGGCGCGAGCGAGCCCAATGCCGACGCGGCTGAGGTAGATGGCCCCCACGAGGAAGGCGAGGATGAAAAGTCCCAACGCCAGTCTGACCCAGAGCTGGGAGAAACTCCACGCGGAGCTCGCCAACACCTGCCAGACGCCGGTCACCAGAAGGACAACCACCGCTGGCATCAGGATGCGCAACCCCACGAAGGGGACCGTCCGGGCAAACTCAGCAACCGCTTCCGGGCGCGAGCTGGAGCGCACGCGCAAACCGGCAACCATCAGCGTCAGGCCGCCGCCAAGCCACACCATCGCCGACAGGACGTGGACGAATAGCAACCAGGCAACCATGTCAATCGCACCTCCTACACGATTCCCACCATACCAAAGATGCTTGGATGGCTTCAACTATCGGATCGAATCAATGATCGGCTATTGCCAACGAGGTTGATCGTCCCCTACGATCCGGACATGGCTGGCAAGGAGCGGGCCGCCCGGGAGGCCTGGAGGGCGATCTTCGACTTCATCGTGGCAACCTCGGCAGAGCGGAATGCGGCGCTCGGCCGAGCTGGCCTCACGCCCAACGACGCGCGCACGTTGGCGACCATCGCGCCGACGGCGAAGGGGCGGAGCATGCGATCGCTGGCTGACGAGTGGCGGTGCGATGCGTCGACCGTGACCTGGATGGTCGATCGGCTCGAGACGCGCGGTCTGGCGGAGCGTCGCCCTCATCCTTCGGACCGGCGCTCGCGGCTGGTGGCCCTGACGCCGGCGGGTGACAAGCTGTGGTCCCAAATCGAGAGGGCTGTCTACCGGCCACCCAGGGGGTTGCTGGAGCTGAGCGCGCGAGACCTTAGGTCCCTGCGGGATGCGGTGATCAACCTGCCCAGGGGGCCGCGGCGCGAAGCGCGGTAGAGCCGAAAGGCCGGACAGTGCTGAACCGTTAGCGAGTTAGACAGGTGGACGTTGGCGGATATACTGGACGGCGCCTGGCGTTCCGGAGTAGCTCAACGGTAGAGCAGCGCGCTGTTAACGCGACGGTTCCCGGTTCGAATCCGGGCTCCGGAGCCAACCTTCCAGATCACGACCCCGCCTCAGTTTGATCGCGAACACCAGCAGGGCGAGGAGCCAGGCGAATTCGAGCACGAGGAAGGGGCCGTGCATGAACAGGGCGTTGGCAAAGAAGAACGGCACGTAACCCACCACCATCAACGCCTTCAGCCAGCCCGGTGGATTGAGGCGAAGAATCAGCCATGCGGCGATAAGCAGGGCTGAGAGGTCGGTCACGCTCAGGTAGGGGGAAGCGAGGACCGACCCGGAAAGCCCCGCCGCGATCGGCAGCTCGGGTCCTTCGCGCGCCGCGAGCCGGCCAATCACCATCGCGATGCCGGCGGCCGCAAGGCTCACCGCCGCGGCGAAGAGGCCAGGTCCGATCACCGAACCCACGCTATTGAATCGAATCCCGGGAAGATGCTGGGCGATCGCGATGGCGTGCAGCCAATCCTGCAGGCCGTGCTGGCCAAGGGCGAGAACCGCGAGGCCCGCGAGCCCAATGGAGATCGCGGCCCAACCCGTGAAGAGTCGGATCCGCCCGGCGAAGAGGAGCACAAACGGCACCAGGAAGCTTGACTGCGGCTTGACCGCGATCAGCGCGAGCGCGAGCGCGGCCAGCAGAGGCCGGTTGCGCCCCAACAGCCAGTAGCAGGCGCTCACCCCCGCCAGGACCAGCATGGTGGGCTGTCCCAACGCCAGGCCAAGCACCACCGGGTAAAGCGCGAGGCCGGCGACCAGGAGAAGGAGCCGCCGGCCAATAGAGCCGGGGGCCAGGAGGCGCCAGCAGAGGAGGTAGCAGCCAAAAAGAAAACCATCCCAGATGGTCAGCGCCAGCGCATAGGGAAGCAGGCTCAGCGGCACGAGCAGCCAGGCGAGCACGGGAGAGTGTTGATAGGGAAACCAGTTGCCGGTCGCGGCATAGAGCGCCGGCATCGAAACGGCTGTGTTGTACATCTCGGCCCAGCCGTGGATGAGGCCGGTACGAGCCGCGAAGTAGAAGTCGGAGAAGTCGAGTTGCCAGGGCGTTTGGATGACGAAGCTGAGGTACTGGATGACGTCGTAGCCGAAAAGCACCAGGACGACCGCCACGGCGGCCGCCTGGGCACGCTTCGAACTATGAAGCCGTGCGCTCAGCGATCGCAATGAGGGAGACACCTATCGGGAGGTCGAGTACCCGCAGCGCCGCCGCTTCGGCACCGAAGGTCGCCGCCAGCAGGTCGTTTAACGGTCCGGGCTTCGTCATGGAGAAGTCGGAACTCAGGCCGGCTGGGTCGGGCGTTGGTTTCCCATCTGCGAGTCGACCGGCGAGGCGGCGCGCAACCCGAACCGCCGCAATGCCCGGAAAGAGAATGCTATTGAAGGCTGTCAGCCGCCGCGGGAAAAGACCGGCCGCAGTGATCGCCTGCCTCAGGGAGCGGCCAGTGTAGCGTCGCCGATGATGGCTGATCTCGTCCTGACGGCCCCACATCCAGCCGTAAGCGGGCACCGTCACGGCGATCAGGCCCGCGGGCGAGACAACGCGGGCCATTTCGCGGAGCGCCCTGACGTCATCGTCGAGATGCTCGAGCACGTCGAAGGCTGTGACCAGATCGAAACTGCCACCCGCAAACGGGATCGCCTCGGCTGTGCCGTAGGCGAAGCTCATGCCGGGCCGCCGCGCGACGCTCGCGGCGCAGCGCACGTCGATGTCGCAGGCCGTCACATGGCCGAACTCCTGCAGGGCCTGGGCCACCGCGCCTCCCCCAGAGCCGACGTCGATGATGCGGGCCGGCGGCCGCAGGTAGGGGCGCAGCAGGGTGGTGATGATCTTTCGGCGTCCGCGGAACCACCAGTGGGTGTCTTCGATGCGGACGTACTCGTCGTAGAGGCTACTCTCCACCGTGCGCCTCGCGAGGTTCGAGGGGCACGTCCTGATTCGCCGCCACGCTCAGCGTGGGGGTCTGTTGACGCACGATATCCTGGCCGGCCAAACGTCGCGGACAGACAGGATCGATCCGTTCGCGTCGACCGACCAGCACCGGGAGATACATGCGAAGCCACATCTGCACGACCACAAGCAGGGTGCGAGGGATGTGACTCGCTCGGACGCTGCTCTCGCCCGCCCGTCGCGGGTAGTGCTTGACGCCCTTCTGCAGGATGCGGAAGTTCCACTTCCTGACCTTGGCGACCATTTCCGTGTCGATGAAAAAATCGCGCGTCTCGAGGTCGATCGCTTCTAAGACCTCGCGGCGAAACAATTTGAATGAGCAGTCGACGTCGCGGACCCGCGCCCGAAACACGGCGCTCACCAGGCGGTTGTAGACCCACGACAGGAGACAGCGCAGCACCGGGTCGTAGCGGTAGACGCGAAAGCCGATGGCCACGTCGGTGCGCTCCATCACGGGAAGGAAATAGCGGAGCTCGCTCAGGTCGAACTGCCGGTCGCTATCCGTGTAGAAGATGAGATCCCCGCGAGCGGCGCGGAAGCCGGCTCGCAGGGCGGCGCCATAGCCCTGATTTTGCGCAAAACTGATCAGCTGGACCCGAGGCTGGCGCGTGCTGATGCGGGCAACCCGTTGGGCGGTGGTGTCCCGGCTGCCGTCGTCGACCACGATGACCTCCCACGCCGGCGCCGCCGCGGCAGCGACCTCGCACGCCTCCTCGATGGCGCCCTCGATGTTCAGCTCCTCGTTGTAGGCGGGTAGGACGATGGAAAGCGATGACTGCGTGACCCAGGGCCAGGGGCCGGGAATGACCGTCTCGTCGTTGGGGCGTGCAAGGTTCACGGTGCCCAGAGGACAACGGCAGGGGATGGCCAAACCTGTGAAGGCGGACGCTCGATTCTCCCTCCCCCGCTTGCGGGGGAGGGTCAGGGTGGGGGCTGCAAATTTGGCGCGAATTGCCAGTTGAAGCATTGTGGACGCGAATCTCGCGGTGATCGTGCCCGCCTACAACGAGGCGCCCACCCTGGGGCAGGTGCTCCGTCGGGTCTTGCGACAACCGTGTGTCCAGCAGCTGGTCGTGGTCGACGACGGCTCCGGCGACGGGACCTTCCAGGTGGCGCAGGGCTTCCTCGGCGATCGACGGGTCAGTGTCTACCGACACCCCGCGAACCGCGGCAAGGGGGCGGCGATCCGCACCGCGGTCGACGCCGTGACCGCGCCGCTGGTCATCATCCAGGATGCGGACCTCGAGTACGACCCGCTCGAGTACCAGATCATGATCAATCCGCTTTTGCAGGGGCGTGCGGATGTCGTCTATGGCGTGCGCGGCTTTGCCGGCCAGAGTGCCTACTCCTACTGGTTCGTGCTGGGCAACCGCGTCCTCACCACCGCCACTAACGTGCTCTTCAATTGCTACATCCAGGACATGGAGACCGGATTCAAGGCGATGCGCACAGAACTGATGCGCCGGCTGAGTCTGCACGGTGACCGGTTCGACATCGAGCCCGAGATCACGGCTCGCATTCTCCGCCTCGGCTATCGCATTCACGAAGTTCCGATCACGTACTACGCCCGCAGCCGCGAAGAGGGCAAGAAGCTCACCTGGGTCGACGGAGCGCGAGCCTTTGGGACCCTGCTCCAGTTGCGGCTGGCCTCGAAGCACCGGCTCTTCGGCGTCGAGGATCCCTACCACGGCCTCCGGCTCAAAGAGCTTTCCCTGAGGCCCCGCTTGCCAGAGCTGCCGGAAGAGCGCGCCGCCTGACGCTCAGCCGGTCGCTGGCTTCCGCGCGATCGCGATCAGCGACAGGCCGAGCGGCAGCTCAACCCGGTCGAGAACCGCGAAGGCCGGCACCAACCGATCGAACAGACCCGTGCCGCGCAGCCGCCGCAGCCCCAGCA
Source organism: Chloroflexota bacterium (assembly GCA_005881235.1). GTDB lineage: Bacteria > Chloroflexota > Dormibacteria > CF-121 > CF-121 > CF-13. Next base: position 6,294 of record VBEQ01000132.1, read on the forward strand.
AGCGAACATTGACCAGCCAGCCGAGCGCACCCACGGGGTTGCTCCGCCGGATTCGCTCGACGGTAAAGCCGCTCGCCTCCAGTTTGCGCCTGAGCTCGCCCTTGGTGTAGCGGCGGTGATGGCCGATGTCGCGGTCGAAGGCGCCGAGGAGGGCTGGGTGGCTCGGCACCAGGAGCGTGAAGGTCCCGCCTGGCTCGAGCAGCGCATGCACGGCCTTCAATGCCCGCTCGTCATCGGCGATGTGCTCGAAGACATTGACACTCACCGCCGAATCGAAACGGTAACTGCGGAGTGGCTCGATCGACTCGGTCAGATCGTGCCGGCGGATGATGACGTTGGGACGATCTTTGAACCGGTCGCTGGTTGCGTGAACGTAGTCGTCGACCACGTCGATCCCGACGACCAGCTGGCGATCAACCATGAAGCTGGTGATGGTGCCGGTACCGCAACCGATCTCGAGGACACGCTGGCCCAGGCCATCACGGACTCGATCGTAGATCCAGCGGTTGTATCGGTGGGCGCCCTCCATGACTTCGAGTGTCGATGCCCCGGATGGCAGGTTCACGTCGCCAGCCATGTGAAGAACGCGATCATCCGCTCGCGGTAAGGCATCGGCTCAACGATAAGACGTGGGCGGGGCTGCTCTCGAGGGCCGAGAAAAATTGGGTTGACCATCGGTTTCCGGGGGTTTGGCGCCGTCCTCCCAGGGGAAGGACTTTGTTGGATCCGCCGTTTTCCTGCTATAACGCGGATTGGCGGCGAACCGCCCGGATCCGGCAATGGAGGTTTAGATGGGTATCTTCAGCCAGGAAGTCCGCCGCGAGTTCATCGCTCGCCCGGATACGGCAAAGGGCCAGATTCTCTTCAAGTGGCCGGACACGAACATCCGAAAGCTGACCCAGCTGACGGTCGAACAGGACGAGCTGGCGGTCTTCTTCCGTGATGGCCGTGTCCAGGGCACCATCCAGCCGGGGCGTGTCACGCTCGATTCGTCGGAGATCCCCTTCCTCGGCATCCTGGTCGACGCCGCCAGCGGCGGGAACCTGTTTCGCACCGAGCTCTATTTCGTTTCGACGCGAGAGTTCCCCAACCTTCCCTTCGGCGGCGCGATCGACAACGTCGTCGATCCTCAGACGAACTTCGGCGTTGGACTGCGCGTCTTC
>VBEQ01000133.1 GCA_005881235.1 Chloroflexota bacterium
CTCGCTGAAAGTCATCGAGCCGCAGTCGCTGATCGTGAACCTGGTCGGTACGCAGAACCTGTCCTCCAACGACGAAATCACCGACTGGATGCGTGAGCAGCTGCTCAAGACCCTGCGGACGGATGTCGTGGCGCACGTGGTGACCAACGGCTGGCCGCTCCTCGGCATCGCGGCACACACCGACGAGATTGAATCGGAGACGATCGCCCAGGTCCAGCGCAACATCAACAGCTATGGCCTCCAGATCGTGCGCCTCGGGAATTTCACGATCACGCTTAAGCCCGAGGACGAAGACAAGCTGAAGAACTTCCTCAAGGACGTG
>VBEQ01000134.1 GCA_005881235.1 Chloroflexota bacterium
GTTCCCCTGGCCGGCGACCGCCATCGAGCCGCCGGTGTCATAGATGTAGGCGCCGTAGGTTTGCAGCGCGTGCGCGATCACCTTCTGCCACTGCGGCCATGACTGCCCATCGACGTTGAAGGCAGGATCCAGCTGGATCCTCGCCGCTTCCGGAATGGAGTTCGGGTCGGTCGATGGGCCGTCGGTGTGGGTGGCGGGGCAGGCGATGAGTCCGCTGCGGCTCAGCGAGACCGTGATCGCCAGGGCGTGATCGATATGGCCCTGCTGAATCTCCTCCGGGCGGACGACGCCGCCGAAGGCGGCGAACCCGGCGGCAACCGCGGCGCCGCAGTGCTGGCCCTGCGCGCAGAGCGCGCCCCAGCCGTTGGCGGCGGTCAGGTAGCGGCTTCCGGCGGACCAGTTGCTGCCGCTGAAGCTCGCCAGCCACATGTCGAGCTCCTCATTGGTGTCGAGGTTGATGACCACGAGGTGATGGTCGGAGCCGGTTTCGGGCGTGGCGCCGAGTGGGATGTGGAAGCTGATCGCCGTGCCGCAGTCGTACATGCTGCACCCGACGGTGTAGAGCGGATCGCTGTTGTGCGAGAAGACCATGGCGCGTCCCCAGGCGGACGTGTTGGCGAAGTTGGCACTGCCGGCCGCGCTGGCAATGGCCGTCTGCACCATACCCGCCGAGTTGGGATCGATGACGGGCGCCGGGCCGATGGGCAGGTTCCAGAAACTGGTGGCCGCGTAGAGGGGCGTGAGCCCGCCCGACGCGGGGGTTGGCGCGGGAGTCGGCGCGGGTGTCGGCGTTGGAGCCGGGGTCGATGTCGGTGTTGGCGTGGGCGCCGGGGTGGCGGAAGTTTGCACGAAGGCCCCGGAACAGCTGCCGGCCGACGAGAGGCCGTTGGTCGTGATCGTGCACGGCGCGCCGTTCAGCAGCACGGAATCGGGCGTCAGCGTCGACGCCGCGTGACCGATCAAGCCGCCGAGCACGAGGCTGAGCGCGGCCCCGGCAATCAGCAGGCGCTTCACTGGAAGTACTCCCGCATGGTGGTGGTGCAGCTGCAGCCGGCGTCGCCCAGCCGCGGCAGGCTCCACGAATCCTCGATCGTCCGGAGCAGGCTGTAGAGCGTCTCCTGGACGCTCGATTGGAAGTTCGTCTTGCCCAACGGCGACATCACGATAGTTGCAACGCGGCCGCCGGTCGCAACCGTGCAGCAGGCGGCGTAGGTATTGCCCTCGTCCCAGGTGATGAAGAGCGCGCCGCCGTTCTTGTACGCCGCCGAATTCAAGATGGCGGGCACCTGCTGCTTGAGCCAGGCGTCACCGGTCGTGATCGAGCAGTCGTGCATGTCGTTGCACATGTCGGGGGTGATCCAGACGAAGTTGGGCACCGTGTTGTTGGCCAGGTCGCTGCTCAGCTGGCTGTAGGGCACGACATCGGCCGCGCAGCGCGTGGCGTTGGTGCGGATGTCGTTGAAGTAGATCCAGGGGTTGTGCTTCTGCATGTAGGGATACGAGTCGCCCACGAAACAGGGCGAAGGCATGCCTTCGAGATAGGCCTTCCACGTTTTGCCGCCCGCCTCGATCTGGTCGGCAAGGTTTTGGGCCGAAACATAGCAGGTGGTGCAGTCGCTCGTAATGCCGAAGGTGCTGCCCCCCGCGAGCGCGAGATAGTTGGGCAGGCTTGGATGGGTGACCGCGTAGACCTGCGTACCCAGCGCGTTACTGCTGGCCAGCCCGTTGAGGTAGGGCGCGGCGGGATTGCCGATGACGTCGGTGATCTCCTGGTTCTCCATCACGATCACGAACACGTGACTGAAGTTCGGGAGACCCGCCGGCGATGGTGTCGGGCTCGGCGTCGGTGTGGGTGTTGGCGTCGGCGTTGGCGTTGGTGCGGGCGTTGGTGTTGGTGTCGGCGTCGGTGTTGGTGTGGGCGTCGGGCTCGGGCTCGAGCTCGACGAGTGGAAGGTGGCGATGATCCCCTTAGTCCATGCCGAGGGCGTCAGCGTTTGGGTCGCGCCGTAGGTTCCAGTGGCGCTGACGACCATGTTGCTGAGGTTCGACTCGTTACTGCGGTTGGTGTCGTCCTTGTTGATCAGCGTGAAACCGGTGGGCGCGCCCCAGGTCTGGGTCGTCGAGCCCTGACTGACGCCGAAGCCGGCCAGGACGATTTCGTTAGTGGCCGTCGTGGCTGCGCTGGTCTTGATCGCCAGGCTACCGACGGCCGCGGTCGCGCTGCTCGCCGAGCCGGTCGCATCGAGCGTTAGCGTGGCGCCGACTTCGGCAATAGTGTATGAGACGTTGGTCGCGGCCGACAGCGTCATGGCGCCGAACGTCGTTCCCGCCGGCGCATTGGGATAGTAGAAGAGGTGCAGACCGACCGGGTTGCCGTCGGTGACGTCCGTGGCTCGCAACCATCCGGCCGGCAGCGTGTAGCCGGTGTTGCCATCGCCGGCCGAGGCAACCAGCAGCACGATCGTGCTACCGATGCGGCTCGCGTTGGGCAGCGACGGCGTGAAGCTCGTCGCCATCGTAAAGAACTGCTTGTTGCTCTGCACGACCGGGAAGGTTGGTGATGGCGTCGGCGTTGGTGTGGGCGCCGGCGTCGGCGTCGGTGCGGGCGTGGGCGTGGGTGTTGGCGCCGGTGTGGGTGTGGGCGTTGGGGTCGGCGTCGGTGTGGGTGTGGGCGTCGGAGTCGGGGTCGGCGTGGGTGAAGGTGTCGGCGTCGGCGCCGGCGTCGGGCTGGGCGCCGGTGCCGGGGTTGGCGTCGGGGTTGGCGTCGGGGTCGGCGACGGCGCGGGCGCATCCGCCACGCGGAAGCTGGCGATGATGCCCTTGCTCCAGGCCGCCGGCGCGACCAGCTGGGTCACCGAGTAGATGGCGGGCAGGCTGACGACCTGCGCGCTGAGGATGGACTCGTTGCTCGTGTTGGTGTCGTCCTTGTTGACGAGGCTGAAACCCGCTGGCGCGCTCCAGCTTTGCGGCGATGCCCCCTGGCTGGCGCCGAAGGCGGCAAACACGATCTCGCTCGAGGCCGCGATGGTGGCGCCGGTGCTCACGCTCAGACTACCGACCGCGGTGGTCGCGCTGCTGCCGTAGCCGACCTGGTCCGCGCTCAGGTTGGCGCCGACTTCAGCCATGCTGTACGAGACGTTGGTGGCGGCGGAGAGCGTGAAGACACCGAACGTCGTCCCGGTCGGGGCGTTCGGATAGTAGAAGAGGTGCAATCCCGGCAGCGCGCTGTCGGTCACATCGGCGACGCGCTGCCAGCCGGACGGCAAGGTGAAGGCGGTGTTGCCATCGCCGGCGGTGGCGACCAGGAGCACAACCGTGCTTCCGGCGCGGGTGACGCTGGGCAAGAAGGGCGCGAACACCGCCGGCATCGTGAGGAACTCCTTGTTGCTCTGGACGATCGGGAAGCTCGTGGCTGGCACCGGTGTGGGCGTGGGCGTGGGTGTCGGCGTGGGGTTGGGTGTGGGCGCCGGTGTCGGTGTCGGTGTGGCGGTCGGGGCCGGCGTCGGCGCGGGTGTCGGAGCCGGCGTTGGGCTAGGCGTCGGGCTGGGGGATGGCGTCGCCTCCACGAACCCGCCGGAGCACGTCCCGCTGTAGGAGAGGCCGCTGATTGTCACGGTGCACGGCACGTTGTTCATCAGCACCGCGTTGTTGGTCAGCGAGCTGGCGATGGCGGCCTGACCGACGATGCCGCCCAGCAGGAAGCAAGGGATGAGAAGCAACACGATCCATCGCTTTGAGAACGTCATGTCGGTAGCCCCCCTTACGGCTTAGCCAGCCCGAATGGGCTCAGCAAGCCTGAATCTGTAGAACCCGGAAAGAACTCCAGGGAAGACTCGCGAGTGATTGCGAGGATGCGGACACGCCCGCGAGCGACCAGGCATCATAGCCGCGGTTGACGTTCGCCTCGCCGGGGAAGGAGATCGATCCGCCGGTATCGCCCAGGTATGCGCCGTAGGTCTGGAGCGCGTGGGCGATGATCTTCTCGTAGCGCGGCCAGGGTTGCGCATCCACGTTGAACGCCGGATCGAGCTGGATGCGCGCTCCCTCGGGGAGGGCGTTGGGATCGTTGGCGACGCCGTCGGTGTGCGTCGCCGGGCAGGCGATGAAGCCGCTGCGCGTGTAGGGCGTGGTGAAGAAGAGGGCGTGGTCGATGTGGCCCTGCGCGATCTCTTCCGGTCGCACCACGCCGCCGAAGGCGTTGTAGCCGGCCGCGACCGCAGCGCCGCAGTGCTGGCCTTGCGGACAGAGCGCGCCCCAACCGGTCGGGCTCGACACGTAACGGCTTCCGGCCGACCAGGCCGCCGCCGCGAGCCACATGTCGAGCTCGCTGTTGGCGCTGGGGTTGATGACGATCAGGTGGTGGTCCGAGCCCGTGGTTGGCTGGGCGTAGGTTGGGATCCGGAAGTTGATGACGGTGCCGCAGTCGTAGAGCGTGCAGGCGACGTTGTAGAGGCGGCTGACCGCGTTGGCATAGGCGATCGCCTTTCCCCAGTCATTGGTGGGGGCGAAGTTCGCGCTGCCAGCGTAGTTGGTCAGCGACGCGGTGATCATGGCGGCCGAGTTTGGCGCGAGCGCCGGGCCGGCCGGGATCGGGGTGTTCCAGAAGCTCGTTGCGCTGTAGAGGCGGGGGAACGACCCTGCCTGCGCGGGCGTGGTCAGGCTCGACGTCTGGTCGGCGATCAGCGCATTGCCGCCATCGAGCAGCTTGACCTCGTACGCATAGGTGGTCGACTGCCAGAGAAGGTAGTCGGTGTAAACCATCCCCGCGCCTCCAGGGAAGGGGAAGTCATCGATCAGGCGTCCGTTGCGGAAGATCTGGACGCGCGCGGCATTGCCCGGCAGGGTCCAGAGGATCTGGGCCGACGATGAGTTGACGGGCTGCGTCGTCAGGTTGCCCGCCGGCACCGGTGTCGGCGTCGGGGCAGGCGTTGGTGTGGGCGTGGCTGCCGGCGTCGGCGTTGGTGTGGGCGCCGGCGTTGGTGTCGGCGTTGGCCCTGCGCTGGGGGTCGGCGTCGGCCCCGCGGTGGGTGTGGGCGTTGGTGCCGGTGTCGGCGTTGGCGCCGGTGTTGGAGTCGGGGTGGGGAAGATCGGCGGCAGCGTCGGCAGGATGATGGGCGTGGGTGTCGGCGTGGGCGTTGGCGTCGGCGCCGTCTTCTTTGCTTGTCCGGGCGGCGTATTCTTCACCGGCGCGGCAACGCTCGACGACGTCGACGACGTCGACGACGTCGACGACGTGGCGGATGCATGCGGTGTCGCCCCGTTGGTCGATCCGCTGGTGGTCAGCGCCACGATCCCACCGGTCGCGAAGGGATTGTTGCCGCTGACCAGCACGAGCACGGTGCCCAATGCCAGCAGAATCAATACGAACGCGACCAGGCCGCGGCCCGCGCGACGATTCATCCTCGCTCCTCCGAGGGGGCTTCGATCGGTTGAGGCAGTCCCCTCTCTGCCCACCAATCTGCGTGGGGAAGCCTACGAAGCCGGTGGCGAAGCGACTACAGCAAAGTCAGTACGCCGTAACGATTCTCGTAACGTGAACTCAGCGCTGACAGTGGCTCGTCACGTTTTCCCCATACGCGCTACCACATCTATGTCGCGCGTGCCGAGTCAAATCGAATCCCTAGGACGATTGGTCCTCAGCCGAGAAATCGAATGCCCCGCGGAGATCACCGGCGACGACATCCCGGTCGCCCCATACCCCCAGGGGTGGCAGATGATAATTCCCCTCCACCCATTTCACGAGCGAACTCGTGTCGAGGAGGTCGTGGTCGACGGTGTGCCGTTTGGCATATGGTGAGATCACAAGCAGCGGCATGCGCGGCCCGAAGCCGGCTTCGCCGCAGGCGTCGCCCATCCCGGGGTACTGGCAGCCGGACACGTTTGGCTGCCCTTGCGCGAGGGGAGCGAAGCGCGGGTCGGCCGGCAGCGGGGGCGACACGTGGTCCCACCAGCCACCGGTTTCGTCGAACGCGATGATGATGGCGGTGTGCTTCCAGTACGGGCTGGCCTGGACCCGGCTGACCAGGTTACCGATGAAGGCGTCGTCCGCAGATGGACCGGAGTAGCCGGGGTGGCCGTCGTCAGGCTTCGACGCCTTGACCCAGGAGATCCGCGGGAGCCGCGGGATGCTTCCGCCGATTGGCGACCCGTCGAGCGCCGCGTAAAGCACCTGCAGGTCGCGCTGATGGCGGTTCGCTTCGGGGAAATTCATCCGGGGATTCCAGGCCCAGCTGTGCGTCAGGTCGGCTGTCGACGTGAAGTACTGGAACGGATCATGGTGCGCGCTGTACGCAGCACCGCTTCCGGTGGTGGCGCAGGTCCCGAAGCCGCCCTGGAACCACGCCCAGCTGACCCCTCGCGCCGACGCCTCATCGCCGAGATTGCGAATATCTTGCTGCGGCATGAAGGGCCCACCGTAGTCGTTGCAGACATCGCCGGCTGGATTCGGATCACCGTCGGTATTCGCGGTGGCCGCGACCAACCACTGCGCCCCCGAAGTGGACGGTCCGTACATGCCGCTGAAGGCGTTGTCCGCAATGGTGTACTGCGCGGCGAGCCGCCAGTAGTTCTGCAACGGCGCCGAGGCATCGCCGGCGGTGCCTTCGTAATAGCCGAGCGCCAGCGCCGGCCCGAGTGGGTTCATCTCGAAGCTGGGGCAGGGGCCGTCCGGACTGGGATTTGGTGCGGTCAGATCATTGCCGTGCTGCAGGTACTGATCCATGGCCCCGCCGTCGGCCATCTGGATCATGCTGCCGTAGTCGTGGTCGACGTCGCAGGTCGTGGCCTGGGCCGTCCCGTCGAGCCGAAATGGCGTGAACGGGCCGAGTTGCGTGCCGTCTGGCGTCGTGTGGTAGAGCTGCGCGCCGGCCGGGATGCCGTTGCTGCCCTGTCCGAAGGTTCCGAAATAGTGATCGAAGGAAATGTTCTCCTGGT
>VBEQ01000135.1 GCA_005881235.1 Chloroflexota bacterium
CAAGATATCGATACCGACCTGCACCGGCGCGGCGGCACCGCCGCGCTGGTGGACGGTGACGGCGATGTCCGCGCCGTCGAGGTGTGGCACAACGTCGGCGCGCACCGCGTAAACGGCGGGCGTGGCCTCCAACCACACCGGTTGCGTCAGTCCACCGTAGTTCCACCAGTCGGTGAGGCCCCAGGGAACAATGTCTTGGCGCGTGCCCCAGGGCGGATTATCGATACGGACCGCGACGGTATTGATGTCGCCGGCCACGATCGCGTCCGTGGCGTCGAATGCGAACGGCGTCGAGCCACCCTCGTGGTAGCCAAGGTAGTGGCCATTGAGCCAGACATCGGCGATGTAGTTGGCCGCGCCGAACTTCAGCGTGACCGTCTGGTTCTGCCAGTCCGAGGAGACATCGAAGTCCTTTCGGTACCAGGCGCCGTTGCCCGATGGCGAGGGCGGCGGATCATAGGAGCCGGGCACCTCCACCGTCGCCCAGCGGGTATCGTCGAACGCTGTCTTCTCCCGCCCGGCGGCGTCGGCGATGAGTCGATTCAACGACTGCGAACGGACGGCAAGAGATAGGTCGTGGTCCATCGCTGTTGTCTGAATCCGCCAGCGACCGCCCAGCTCCAGCCGCCGCCGCGGCTGGTAGGAAAAGGTCGGGACCGGAATGCCGTTCTGAAAGGCGACCCGGCTGCCGCCAATCGATTTCAGGCTGAGCGTCGGGGCGAGCTCGGTGGCCGCCTCAGGGCTGACGCATGCCGGGAGAAGGAGCCCGAGGACGACGTTAACCAGGACGAAGCCGGCGAACCGGCGGGCAAGGCGCAACGAGGTGAATTATCGCGCCCCACCCGCAAACGCTCAGGACGAGGCGGTTGTCAAGAAATTCGCCGCCGTCAGCATCGCCTCCCGGTATTCAAAGGCCTGATCCACCGGCACCGGCGCGCTGGACGGCTCAGCCATGGGGATGCAACCCGCGCCGCTCGATGAGACGTCGGACGGCGGCACCACTGTCGAGCTTGAGGGCGGCGCGTGCCGCCCGCCCGCACACGGCAGCGTCGAGACTGCGCACCAGGGCCTTGATCCGCGCGACGGCCGGCGGGTGAACGCTCAACTCATCGATGCCCAGGCCCACCAGCAGCGGCACGGCCCAGAGATCGCTGGCCATCTCGCCGCACACACCAACCCAGCGTTGGCGCCGGTGCGCGGCCTTCACCACCTGGTCGATCATCCGCAACAGCGACGGATGAAGGCTGTCCGCGAGGGAAGCGAGCTCCGGATTGGTTCGATCGGCGGCAAAGAGATACTGCGTGAGATCGTTAGTGCCGAGACTGAAGAAGTCGACCTCCGCCGCCAGCACATCGGCGGCAACAGCCGCCGCCGGCACCTCGATCATGATGCCGACCTGCATCCGGGTTCCATCAGCCGCGCTCGGATGGACGTCGCGCCTTGCCTGCTCGAGCAGGACCTTCACCTGGCGGACTTCGTCCAGGGTCGAGACCATGGGGAACATCAGCCGGAGCGGATGCCTGGCCGAAACGCGAAGCGCCGCGCGCAGTTGGTCGAGCAGCAGATCGGGTCGCCGCAGAAGCTGCAGCCGCAGCCCGCGAACGCCTAAGGCCGGGTTGGCTTCGGGGGGTTGGGGGAGCGCCGGCAGCGGCTTATCGGCCCCCACGTCGAGCGTTCGCAAGATCACGGGCCGCTCGCCCATCGCCGTGCTTACCTCTTCGAGGACAGCGACCTGTTCATCCTCCGAGGGGAGGCGATCGGAACCGAGGAAAAGAAACTCGCTCCGCAGCAGGCCGATCCCGTCGGCACCGGCCGCGGCGGCTCGCCGCGCGTCATCGACGCCGGCGGCGTTGCAGCCGATTTCGACCCGGCGACCATCGCGCGTCACGGCCGGCTCAGCGTCTGCGGCAGCCTGGGCCGGCGGACGCACGGCCGCGACGACCTCGGCGGGCGGATCGAGCACGAGGGTGCCCTCGTCGCCGTCGAGCAGCACCGCCTGACCATCCTCGACCGCCTCGAGCAGGTCGGGAATGCCGACGACCGCGGGCAGGCCCAGGGCTCGAGCCAGGATCGCGGTGTGCGCGGTGGCGCTTCCCTGCTCGGTGGCGAAGCCGAGGACGAGGGCGCGATCGAGACCAGCCGTTTGCGAGGGCGCGAGATCCCGCGCCACCACGATCGAGGGCTGCAGCGGCGCCGGCGGCGTACCACCGG
>VBEQ01000136.1 GCA_005881235.1 Chloroflexota bacterium
GGATGCCCGACTCCGCGGTCAGCCCAGCCGCCTGAAGCCGTGCGGTCGCGCCGGCGAGATCCGCTCTCACGTGTTCGATCGCACGCCTCAGCTGCTCGACGCCTTGCGCGCCCGAGAGCCCGGCTGGTTGCGTGCCGTGGTTCTCAGTACTCCAGCGCCACACCGGCGCGACGACTCGCCCCGGAGCCGCGGCAATCCCATAAAGGACTGATCGCGGTGGACTATTCGCCAAAGTCACGGTCGACGAGGTCGGAAAGCGCCGCAATGGCCTCGTCCGCGTGCGGCCCGTCGGCGCGCACCATGATGGTCGTTCCCTGGCTCACGCCGAGCGTGAGGACGCCAAGCATGCTTTTCGCGTCGCGCACGGTGCCATCTTTCACGATCTCGATCCTCGTGTCCTTGAACCGCGCGGCGGTCTGCACGAAGAGGGCCGCCGGGCGCGCGTGCAGGCCGACCTTGTTCGTGATCGTGAGCGGACGTTCGGTGATCGCCTCGCCTCGCCTCCTTGCATGCCGTAGTCTGCGACCCGGAGCGCGTTCGGTCAAGAGAAATAGCCGCCCCCGGCGTGGAAAGGGCGGCGAGAAATAGCCGCCCCCGGCGTGGAAAGGGCGGCGAGAAATAGCCGCCCCCGGCGTGGAAAGGGCGGCGAGATAGGTCGCTCTGGATTCGCGGGCCGTCGCCCCGTAAAATCGAAGCCCTAAGGAGGAGGTGGCGATGGCCACTCGCGCGATGACGCCGCCCGCCCGCGCACAGGCCGTCGATCGATCGGTAGCGCGCCTCTTCGAGGCCTTCAACCACGTGCCGGTCGCGGCGGTGATCCGCCACGCCGAGGATCTTCCCCGAGCGCTCGCCTCACAGGTCCCGGCCGTCTTTTTCGTTCGCGCCCCCGCTTTTCATCTCGGTCCGCTCGTCTGGGCCGTGCAGGCCCGCGGCAAGATGGCGTTCGTCCATATCGACCTGATTGCCGGGTTGGGGAAGGATCGCGCCGGAGTTGCCTTCCTCGCCCGCGAGATCGGTGTCAACGGCATCATCACCTCGCACAGCGGGCTCGTTGCGGCCGCGAGGGCCGAGCGCGTGATCGCGGTGCAACGGCTGCTGCTCTACGACGATCTCGGACTGCATTCCGCGATGGCCGCCGTCGAGCACGCGCGTCCCGACATCGTCGAGGTGCAGCCCGCGGTCATCTTCCCCCTTGTCGCCGAGCAGATCCGGGCCCGCCACCCGGTGCCGATCATCGTCGGTGGATTCGTGACCGAGCCGCACCAGCGTCAGGCCGCCCTCGAACGCGGGGCCCGCGCGGTCAGCACCAGCACCGTGAGCCTGTGGCCGTGAGGACACCGGGACTTTTGGGGGCGATGTTGCCCGCCATCCGCGACAGCAATACGCTTCATCAGGCGCTCGATCTCGGCTACCGGCAGCTGCTGGTGGAGCGAGGCAGCCTGCTGGCGATGGTGGGTCCGCTGGCGGCGGCCGCTCGCCAGGGGGTGGCGATCTTCGTCAACCTGGATGCGGTCGAGGGGCTGGCCGCCGACAGTGCGGCGCTGGCCTTCGTCGCCACCGACCTCGGCTTCTCGGGGGTGCTCTCGGTGAAGCCCCACCTCCTCAAGGATGCCAGCCGCTTCCGTTTGCGAACCATCCAGCGGATCCACGCGCTCGACTCCACCGGTCTCGAAACCGGGCTCAACAGTGTCGGCCGGCCGGCACCCTACGCGATCGCGATTGCACCAGGGGTTGCCATCCCGGAAGTGATGCCGACCATTCGGGAGAGCACAAATGTTCCCGTATGGGGCACCGGGTTCATCACCACTCCCGAACAGGCGGCCGCCGTGCTGGCCGCCGGCGCGGATGTGGTGGCGAGCGCCGAGCTCAAGCTCTGGCGCGAGTTTCGTGACGCTCGAATTGGCGATTGACACAGCCCGATTCGTGTGCTATGAACAAGCCTGCAGCGACTGGCGGGACATGAAGGGAAAAGTCCTGACCTATGCGCTCCGAATGGAGCGTGCAGGTTAGGACTTTTTTTCTTGGATACGCCCGCGAAAGGAGGTGCAAAGGGGCGGATCTCGGGACCATCGTGAAGGCGTCATCGCGCGACATTTGGTCACAAATGAGGAGGAGGAAGTAAATGGCGGTAGCCGAAGAAAGCTGGACTAAAAAGTACCTGGGCGAGGTGCTCGGCGTCTTTGTCCTCGTCTTCCTGGGCGACAGCTTCGTCGCCTATGCGGTGTCCGGTGGCAAGAACGGCTTCCTGGCCGGGCTGCTCGCAGCGGGATTCTTCTGGGGATTCGCGGTCACGCTCGCCATCTACGCGTGCGGGGCGGTCTCCGGGGCGCATCTGAACCCGGCTGTCACGCTGGCCCTTGCCTGGCGTCGCGGTTTCCCATGGTCGAAGGTGCCCGGCTACATCGGGGCCCAGGTCGTCGGCGCGTTCCTGGCCGCGGCCGGCGTCTCCTTCGTCTGGAACGGGCTCATCTACAACTACGAGCACACGGGTGGTAATGCCATCGATCGTGGTGGCGCGAACGGGATCGAGAGTGGGCTCATCTTTTCCGCCAACTGGCCACATCCGTTGCTGATCGGCCATAATGCCGCGGCGCTGCAGCAGGATCCATGGTGGGTTGGTGCCGGAACCGAGATCCTGATCACGGCAATCCTGGTGATTACAGTCCTCGGGATCATTGAGGACCGGATGCCGTCCGCCGCAAATGTGGCGCCGCTGGCGATCGGTATCGTCGTGGCGGCGCTGGTCGGATTGTTCGCGCCGATTGAAATGGCATCCTTGAACCCGGCCCGTGACTTCGGGCCCCGGCTCTGGATGCTCGTGATCGGCTACGGCTCCAACGCCATTCCCGGGCCGAACTTCAACATCTGGATCACGACGCTGATGCCGTTGGTCGGTGGCCCGCTGGGCGCCTGGATCTACGACTTCGTGGTGCACCAGCATCTGCCTGTCCCGGTCGGTCCGGACGTTGCCGAGAAGGTTACGGAATCCGCGCGGGCACGCGCGTAAGGAAGCGTGTCCCGCCAACTGAAGCGACAGATTGGCAGGGCCCGCGGCGGGCGGGGCGCAAAGGCCCCGCCCGTCCGCCGGGCGCGCTCGCGCGAAGAGCGGCTGAACCGCATCCTGCTGATCGGCGGTGGCGGCTTGGCGATCGGGGCTGTGATGCTCGCAGTCTTTGCGCCCCGCTTCGAGCCGGGTACGCTGGCGATCAACCTGGCGGCCATCGCGCTGGGGCTGCTGATGGGGAAAGGCATTGGGAGGTTCATGTTCCGACGCGTGTTGCCGCCAGGTAAGTAAGAGGAGGTAGCGATGGCACAAACAACGGTGACGACCAGGCTCAAGAAGTTGATCAACACGCCCGAGACCGAGGTCAAGGACGCCATGGCCGGGATGGCCGCGGCGCACGCCGACCTGATCCGGGTGGAGTACGACCCGAACGTGATCATCCGCAAGGATGCACCGCGCAAAGGCAAGGTAGGCCTGGTGTCCGGAGGTGGCAGCGGCCACGAGCCGATGCATGGCGGCTACGTTGGGCTCGGTATGCTCGACGCGGCATGTCCGGGTGCGGTCTTCACCTCGCCGACTCCCGACCAGATGGCGAGGGCGACGGCGGCGGTCGACGGTGGTGCGGGCGTCCTGCACATCGTCAAGAACTACACCGGCGACATCATGAACTTCGAGATGGCAGCGGAATTGGCGCGCGGAGAGGGCGCCAAAGTGAACGCCGTCATCACCAACGACGACGTTGCGGTCCAGGACAGCCTCTACACCGCCGGACGCCGTGGCGTGGGTGTCACGGTCCTGCTCGAGAAGATCGTCGGTGGCGCCGCTGAGGCCGGTGCGGACCTCGACGCGGTGACAGCGCTGGCGAAGAAAGTCAACGCGAACGGCCGCAGCATGGGGATGGCACTCACCTCGTGCATCGTGCCGGCGGCAGGCAAGGTGACATTCGAGATCGCCGATGACGAGATGGAGTTGGGCATCGGCATCCATGGCGAGCCCGGAAGGGAACGGACCAAGCTGAAAGCGGCGGATGAGATCGCCGAGATCCTGACCAGCACCATCGTCAAGGACTTGCCCTACAAGCGCGGCGATGAGGTCCTCGCGTTCGTCAACGGCATGGGTGGGACGCCCTTGATCGAGCTCTACGTGATCTTCAACGCGGTCAATCGGTACCTGACCGGCGAAGGGATCAAGATAACGCGCTCACTGGTCGGCAACTACATCACCTCACTGGAGATGGCCGGATGCTCGGTGACGCTGCTCAAGCTCGATGCCGAGACCACGAAGTTCTGGGATGCGCCGGTGCACACCCCGGCTCTTCGCTGGAAGGTCTAAGACTCGACATGGCGGTGACCAGTCCGCAGATCTATGCCTGGCTGGAGCGCTATGCCGGCATCGTGGCCGAGCAGAAGCAATACCTGACCGGGTTGGACGCCGCCATCGGCGACGGCGATCACGGCATCAACATGGACCGGGGCTTCCAGACCGTGCTGGTCAAACTGGCCCCGGTCCGCGACAAGGACGCCGGCACGCTGCTCAAGACCACCGGCATGGCCCTCGTCGGCTCGGTGGGCGGCGCCGGCGGGCCACTGTACGGCACCTTTTTCCTGCGGGCCGGCGCCGCGCTGGATGGGAAAACGGAGGTCTCCGACCGTGACCTCGTGGGCGCGCTCGAGGCGGGCCTGAAGGGTGTCGTGGAGCGGGGCAAGGCGAACCCCAACGACAAGACGATGGTCGACGCACTAACCCCGGCGATCGAGCAGGCCAAGCAGGCTCTCGATAACGGAGCGCCCCTTGAACAGGCGCTGACCGCGGCGGCAGACGCGGCCGAAAAAGGGATGAAGGCGACGATTCCGCTCAAAGCGCTGAAGGGGCGCGCCAGCTACCTCGGCGATCGCAGCATCGGCCACCAGGATCCGGGGGCGACCTCGTCCTACCTGATGCTGCGGGCGCTGAGCGACAGCCTGGCAACACTACCCCAGCGAGCAACGACAACGACTACGTAAGGAGGATGGGTATGGCGGACAAGAAGTACGCGGCAGCCGTCGACCAGGGCACCACCGGAACCCGT
>VBEQ01000137.1 GCA_005881235.1 Chloroflexota bacterium
GCCTCTACAACGAGACCAGCGAACGGAACATCCCCCCGACGCCGGTGATCGGGATGGTCGGCCTGCTCGATGACCTGTCTCTTCGGTGCCCGGCCGGGTTCCGGGACGATGGCGATATCGTCTTCCTCCTGGGCGAGACGCGCGAGGAGCTCTCCGGAAGCGAATATTTGCGACTCCTGGGCGCGCCTCTCGAAGGGCGGCCACCAATAGTGAGCTTCGAGGCGGAGCGTCGTCTGCAAGCGGCGATGCTCGATTCCATCGGTAGAGGGGTGCTACGCTGCGCCCACGATGTTTCCGACGGAGGCTTGCTGATCGCGCTGGCGGAAAGCGCCCTCTATGGTGGCCGCGGGCTCCGTTGCCCCGGTATCGCCGGGCCGGTCAGCCGCGAGGCGGCCTATTTCGGTGAATCGCAGGGTCGAATCGTCGTCAGCGTCGCGCCGCGCCGCGTTCCCGAGCTGCAGAAACTGATGGCCAAGCATCAGGTGCCACTGCAGGCGATCGGCGTGGTTGGCGGCGAGGATCTCCAGGTGGGATCCGACATCCGGATCTCGTTGGACACGCTTCGGCAAGCCTGGGAGACGGAATTTTGATGCGCCATCTGATGGCCGACGAACGGATGCACGAAGAATGTGGTCTCTTCGGCATCGACGCGATCGGAGAGGACGTTGCCAATCTGACCTATTTCGGCCTTTATGCGCTGCAGCACCGCGGGCAGGAGAGCGCCGGGATCGCGACCAGCGACGGCCACGTCATGCGGATGCACAAGGATATGGGCCTGGTGGCGCAGGCCTTTGATGCCGACGCACTCGAGCGCCTGACCGGGCACCTCGCGCTCGGTCACACGCGCTACTCGACGACCGGATCGAACCGGCTGGAGAACGCCCAGCCCATCATCGTCGAGCATCCGCAGCTCGGAAGCATCGCCATCGCCCACAATGGCAACCTCACGAACACGCAACTGCTGCGTGACGACCTCGAGCAGCATGGCGTTCGATTTAAGACCTCGAGCGATACCGAGGTCCTCGCCGAGCTGGTGGCGCACACCAGCGGAACCGACATCGTGTCGGTCTTACGCCGCGCGCTGCCGCGGTTGCAGGGTGCGTATTGCCTCCTGTTCCTGACCAAAGACGCGCTGGTCGGCGTCCGTGATCCGCTCGGGATCCGCCCCCTCTGCCTGGGACGCCTGCCGGACGGCGGCGCCATCATCACGTCGGAGACCTGCGCGCTCGATACCGTGGGCGCCGAGTTCGTGCGTGAGATCGAGCCGGGTGAGGCGGTCCTACTCGGTCGGGGCGAGCCGGTGGCGGAGCCGCTCCTGCCCTCGACGCGCAAGGCGATGTGTATGTTCGAGTTCATCTATTTCGCGCGTCCTGACTCGCGTCTGCAGGGACAGTCACTCTACGAGGCCCGTCGCAACATGGGTCGCGAGCTGGCGCGCGAGGCGCCGGCCGAGGCCGACATCGTCATCTCGCTTCCCGACTCGGGCACGCCGGCGGCCGTCGGCTTCGCCGAGGCGAGCGGGATTCCCTACAGCGAGGGGTTGATCAAGAGCCGCTACATCACCCGTACCTTCATCCAGCCCAACGAGCGGCTGCGCAATATCGGCATCAAGTTGAAGTTCAACCCGCTTCGCGAGATCCTGGAGGGAAAACGCGTCGTGCTCGTCGACGATTCGATCGTGCGCGGCACGACCAGCCGCAAGATCGTGGAAGAATTGCGCCGCGCCGGGACCAAGACCGTCCATTTCCGCGTGAGCAGCCCGCCGATCCAGTGGCCCTGTTTCATGGGCATCGACATCGCCAGCCGTTCAGAGCTGATCGCCTCCGGCCGCAGCGTCGAGGAGGTCGAGCGCCTGATCGGCGCCGACTCGCTGAAGTACCTGAGCAAGGCCGGGCTGTTCCGGGCGGTGAAGAATGTCAGCGGGTTCTGCATGGCCTGCTTCGACGGCGACTATCCGGTCCCCGTTCCGGTGCAGCTCGAGATGGACAAGTTGGCGCTGGAGACGGTGGCGCGATGACGACTTACCGCGATTCCGGCGTCGACGTCGAGGCGGGCAACCGGACGGTCGAGCTGATCAAGCCGCTGGCGGCATCGACCCAGGGCCCCGAGGTGCTCGCCGGCGTCGGCCCGTTCTGCGGCCTCTTCGCGCTCGACACTCATCGCTACCGGCAGCCCGTCCTGGTGGCGAGCACCGACGGGGTCGGCACCAAGGTCTTGCTGGCGGCCGGCGCGGGCCGTCACGGGCAGATTGGCGCGGACCTGGTCAACCACTGCGTCAACGACGTGCTGACGGCGGGCGCTGAGCCGCTCTTCTTCCTGGATTACGTGGCGACCGGCGTCCTCGACCCGCCCGTCGTGGCCGAGGTCGTCGGCGGGATGGCGGATGCCTGCCGGCGGGTCAGCTGTGCGCTGCTCGGCGGCGAGACGGCGGAGATGCCGGGGCTCTACCCGCCGGCCACCTATGACATCGCCGGCTTCATGGTCGGGGTCTGCGAGCGCGACGCGGTCATCGACGGAACCTCGATCCGCGAAGGCGACGCCCTCCTCGCCCTCCCCTCGACCGGCCTGCACACCAACGGCTACAGCCTGGCTCGCCGCGTCATCCCCCGGCAGGCGCTGTCGCAGACGATTCCCGGCACGGGAGAAACGGTGCTGGAGGCGCTCCTCGCTCCTCACCGCGCCTATCTCGAGCCCGTGCGCCGCCTGCGGGAGGCCGTCACCATCAAGGGACTCGCGCACATTACCGGCGGCGGCATCATCGGCAACCTGCCGCGGATCCTGCCGGTCGGCCTGGGAGCCCGCATCCAGCGCGGCGCCTGGCCGGAGCCGGCCATCTTCTCCTACCTGGCGCCCTTCACCCCCGACGAGGAGATGTGGCGAACCTTCAATATGGGGATCGGGATGATCGTCGTGGTCGACGAGGAAAGCGCCTCCACCGCGCTGCGGATCCTCGACGGCGAGGTTTTCGTGGTCGGCGACATCGTGGCGTCGGCGCAGCGGCGTGTCCAAATCCTAGAGTGAGCCGGCTCCGGGTTGGCGTCCTGGTCTCGGGCCGGGGCAGCAACCTGCAGGCCCTGATCGAGGCCGCAAAAGATCCGCTCTATCCCGCCCGTGTCGTGATGGTGTGCGCCAACCGCGACTGCCCCGCGCTCGAGGTCGCGAAGAAGGCCGGCATCTCGCGCCAGGTGTTTCGTCTGGGGGCCTTCCCCGATCGCAAGGCGCGTGATTGGGAAATGGTGCGGGTGCTCCGCCAGCACGGTGTCGAACTGGTCGTCTGCGCGGGGTATGACGCGATCCTGGAACGGGCCTTCACCCGCGAATTCGAGGGACGCATCATCAACATCCACCCTTCTCTGCTCCCGGAGTTCGCCGGCACCATGGACGCCGTCCGGATGGCGCTCAACGCCGGCGTCGCTGAAACCGGTTGCACGATCCACGTGGTGACCAAGGATGTCGACCAGGGGCCGATCCTCGCCCAGCGGCGCGTCGAGATACTGCCGGACGACACGGTGGAAAGCCTGCGTGAGCGCATCCAGGCGGAGGAGCACGGCTTACTCGCCGAGGTCGTGCGGCGGCTCGCGGGACAGCCCCTTCCATTGCCGTCGTGAACGCGCTCCTCAGCGTCTCGGACAAGAGCGGTCTCGTCGAGTTCGCCCGCGGGCTCGATGGCCTTGGCGTCACGATCTACGCGACCGGCGGCACCGAGCGCGTGCTGCGCGAGGCGAACATCCCGGTTCGCGCCCTCCAGGAGTTGACGGGGTTCCCCGAGATGCTCGATGGGCGGGTGAAGACCCTGCACCCCAATGTCCACGCCGGCATCCTGGCGCGCCGCGACGAGCCGCGTCATCTGCAGGAGCTCGCCGAACGCGAGCTGAAGCTCATCGACCTCGTGGTGGTCAATCTCTATCCCTTCGTGGAGACGGTGTCCTCCGGTGCCGACCGCGCGCAAACGATCGAGTCGATCGATATCGGCGGCGTGACCTTGCTGCGCGCGGCGGCGAAGAACCACGACCACGTCCTTCCAGTGGTGCGGCCGAGCGATTATCCGGCCGTCCTTTCCGCGCTCAAGGACCCGGGCGGTGTTCCGGCGTCGCTTCGACGTCATCTTGCCGCGGTCGCCTTCGGTCATACCGCCGCCTACGACGCCGCCATCGGTGAGCACCTTCGCGGGACGAACGCGGCGACAACGTTTCCGCAGGACTTCACCCTCGGCGGCCACAAGGTACGCGACCTCCGCTACGGCGAGAATCCCCATCAGTCGGCCGCGCTCTACCGGACCGCCGCCGGTGGCGGTATCGCGGGCGCCAGGCAGTGGCAGGGGCTCGAGCTCTCCTACAACAACTTGCTCGACACCCAGGCCGCCTGGTCGCTCGTCGGGGATTTTCCGGATATCGCGGTCGCCATCATCAAGCACGCGAACCCCTGTGGCGTTGCTCTCGGAAAGGATGCAGCCCAGGCCTTCGATCGCGCGCTCAACTGCGATCGGCGATCAGCGTTCGGCGGAATCGTCGCCTTCAACCGGCCGGTCGACGGGGCGGCCGCCCAGGCGCTGGTTGGTTCGTTCTTCGAAGTGGTCGTCGCCCCCACGTTCGACGGGGCGGCCCTTCAGGCGATGACGGCCCGGCCGAAGCTGCGGGTCCTGCAACCCGGGCCAGGGCCGGCTCAGCCGGACCTCGATGCGAGGCCGATCACCGGCGGCTTCCTGGTGCAAACCGCTGATCAGACTGGCGGCACCTTGGGTGAGTCGCGCGTCGTCACGGCGAAGGTTCCCGATGAGGCGACCTTCAAAGATCTGCAGTTCGCGTGGACCGTGGTCAAGCATGTCCGGTCGAACGCGATCGTCATCGCCCACGAAGGCGCGGCGGTCGGGACCGGCGCCGGTCAGATGAGCCGGGTGGAGGCGGTCGAACTTGCCGTCCACCGTGCCGGACCGCGCGCGGCCGGCTCGGTGCTGGCCAGTGATGGCTTCTTTCCATACCCCGACGGTGTGGAGGTCGCGGCCAGGGCCGGCGTGCGCGCCATCGTCCAGCCAGGTGGATCAGTGAAGGACAGCGAGGCGATCGCCGCCGCGGATAACGCCGGTATGGCGATGGTCTTCACTGGCGAGCGCCACTTCAAGCACTAAGCTTGAGTCCCGTGATCAAGTCGGAGTCGACCCGCCGCGTCGCGGCCGGCCCGGATGTCTCGCTCGACGAGTTGCAGCTGGCGGTGCGCAACCACTCGTTGCCACTCGAGGCCCTGCGATACCCGGTCACGCCGATCGGCCTGCACTACCTGCTGACCCACTTCGACATCCCCCAGGTCGACGCCGCGGATTGGCGGCTGGGGATCGGCGGCCACGTGCGCCGCTCCATCACCCTGACGCTCGACGACATCCAGCGCCGGCCGGCGGTGACCCGGGCCGTGACGCTGGAGTGCGCCGGCAACGGCCGGGCGAACCTTTCCCCTCGCCCGCTCAGCCAGCCATGGCTCTTCGAGGCCGTCGGGACCGCCGAGTGGACGGGCACGCCGCTGCGATCCCTGCTCGAAGAGGCCGGGCCGCTCGAGGGGGCCGCCGAGGTCGTCTTCACCGGCCTGGATCGCGGCGTCCAGGGTGGGATCGAGCAGCACTACGAGCGAAGCCTCACCCTGGCGGAGGCAACGCGCGACGAGATCCTCCTCGCCTATGCGATCAACGGCCAGCCACTCCCGCCGCAACACGGCTTTCCATTGCGGCTCGTGGTGCCGGGGTGGTACGGCATGACGCATGTCAAGTGGCTGCGATCGGTCACGGTGGTGACGCGGCCGTTCCGCGGGTATCAACAGGAGCCCGCCTATCACGTCACCAGCACCTGGGACGAGCTGGGCGAGCCCGTGACCCGGATGCTGCCGCGCTCGCTGATGGTGCCGCCGGGTATCCCCGATTTCCTGCCGCGCACGCGGCAGCTTGGGCTCGGGAGCTGCGTCCTCGAAGGCAAAGCTTGGTCGGGCCACGGGCGCATCGTTCGTGTCGAGGTCAGCACCGACGGCGGGCGATCGTGGTCGGATGCGCGGCTGGCAGGCGACGGCGACGACTTCGCCTGGCAGTCGTGGCGTTACGAATGGGAGGTCAAAGCGGCGGGGGAGTACGAGCTCTGCTGCCGCGCGACCGATGCGGCCAAGAACGTGCAACCGCTGACGGCGCCATGGAACGCGCACGGTGTCTGCAACAACCAGGTGCAGCGCATCAAAGTCGTGGTTGCTCAGAAGTCAGGGCCCGTCCAGGTTCCGGCCGACGGTCTATGACCCTGGTCCACGGGGAATGAGCCAGAACGCGTCCACTCTCGACCCGTCGCTCCCGACGGGTGGGATGGACGCGGGGATCGCCGGCCCGCTGGTGCTGGTCGACATTTCGGGCTACA
>VBEQ01000138.1 GCA_005881235.1 Chloroflexota bacterium
GTCCGAGCGCCGACATTGACGGTCAAGGTGATCGCCCATCACGGACACTACAGTCGCTATCGCGTCGGTCAGGTCGAGCAACTACATGGGACCGATGTCATCGTCCTCCATCGACTGGCGAAGAATCACGTCCCGTCGCATGAATACATCCTCGCCACGGCGGCCCTGCTGGAGCGATTGCTGCCGGAGCAGGCCGCCGACTTTGTGCGCCTCGAGGAGGTGGTTGCCGATTTGGGGGCGCTCTCGGTCGGTTACCGCGACTTCGCGCCGCTCCGCGCGCTCCTTCACTAGCGACCTGATAATCTGGTCGTGGTCTTCGGGGCAGGGGTGTAACTCCCTGATCGGCGGTAAAGCCCGCGAGCGCCCTACGGCGAATGACCCGGTGAAGGCGTAGCGCCCACTCCGGGGCCGACCGTACAGTCGGGATGAAAGAAGGCCCTCGGAGTGCACTTGCCGTGCGCCCGAT
>VBEQ01000139.1 GCA_005881235.1 Chloroflexota bacterium
TGGCGATCGGACTGATTGCGATTGGTCCGCAGGCGATCGCCACCCTCCTCTTCACCAAGTCGTTCTCATACGGCCACTTCGCCGAGACGTTCGTGCTCCAGCAGACTCAGCCGTTGATCGCGATCCTCCTCGCCTGGATCGTTCTGGGTGAGCGCCGCCGTCCCTGGTTCTGGCCGACGGCGGCGCTGGCGCTCGTCGGCGTCTACCTGGTGGTCTTTGCGCAGGACCTCGCGGCGCCCTTC
>VBEQ01000201.1 GCA_005881235.1 Chloroflexota bacterium
TGCGCCACCAGTCGCCTGCCCGGTCGACTGGCCGGAGTTCTGCCCGGTGCCGGCCCCGCCGGTCACCTGGGCCACGGTCGATCCGTTGGAGCCGGCAGCCGTCCCGGCGCCACCGGTCGGTGCGGTCGATTGTGTGGAGTTCGGACCCGTGCCAGCCCCACCGGTGACCTGCGCCATGGTGGACTGGTTCGAGCCGCCGCCCGTCCCAACGCCACCGGTCGCGGCCGTTGATGCCTGTGAATTCTGGCCGGTCCCTGCACCGCCGGTTGCCTGCGCTACGGTCGAACCATTCGAGCCCGCGGCCGTGCCCGCGCCGCCCGTGGGTGCGGTCGACTGGACCGAGTTCTGCCCGGTGCCGGCTCCGCCGGTGACCTGCGCCATGGTGGACTGGTTGGAGCCGCCGCCGGTCCCGACGCCGCCGGTCGCGGCCGTCGATGCCTGCGAATTCTGCCCGGTACCGGCGCCGCCCGTTGCCTGGGCTACGGTTGATCCGTTGGATCCCGCCGCCGTTCCGACGCCGCCCGTGGGCGCCGTGGATTGCGCCGAGTTCTGGCCGGTGCCGGCACCGCCCGTTGGCTGTGCCGCTGAAGAGTTACCCGCCGAACCCTGGGCCGTCCCCGCGTTGCCACTGGCCTGGCCGGTCGACTGGCCTGAGTTCTGGCCAGTGCCGCCAGCGGCGGTGGCGTTGCCGGTGGACTGACCCGAATTCGTGCCCGTGCCCGCGCCACCCGTGGGTGCCGTCGATTGTCCGGAATTCTGCCCCGTGCCTGCGCCGCCGGTGGCTACCGCGTGCGTGGAATTTCCAGCCGACCCCTGGCCTGTGCCCGCCCCGCCGGTCGCCTGCCCGCTGGACTGGGCGGAATTCTGCCCGGTGCCTGCCGCGCCCGTCGCATGGCCGGTCGAGGGGGCGGAATTGCCGCCCGTGCCCGCGCCACCCGTGGGTGCCGTCGATTGACCGGAGTTCTGTCCGGTGCCTGCGCCGCCCGTGGCTGCCGCGTGGGTCGAATTCCCCGCCGACCCCTGGCCGGTGCCGGCCGCGCCGGTCGCCTGCCCGGTGGACTGCCCGGAGTTTTCGCCGGTCGCGTTCGCACCGGTGCCGCCGTCCGTGGCGTGAGTGGAATTTCCGGCCGATCCCTGGCCGGTGCCCGCCCCGCCCGTCGCCTGTCCCGTGGACTGGCCCGAGTGCTGCCCGGTGCCAGCCCCGCCCGTCGCGTTGCCCGTTGACTGGCCGGAGTTCTGCCCGGTTCCAGCCCCTCCCGTCAGCGCCGTCGAGGCATTCGAGTTCTGCCCCGTACCCGCTCCCCCGGTGGCCACCGCTTGGGTTGAATTCCCTGCCGACCCCTGACCGGTGCCGGCGCCGCCGGTCGCCTGCCCGCTCGACTGCGCCGAGTTCTGCCCGGTGCCGCCGCCTCCGGTGGCGTTGCCCGTCGACTGTCCCGAGTTCTGGCCGGTGCCGGCTCCGCCCGTGAGAGCGGTCGAGGCATTGGAGTTCTGGCCGGTGCCAGCTCCACCTGTGGCTTGCGCCATCGACGAGTTGCCCTGCGATCCCTGGGCGGTCCCACCGTTGCCGGTGGCCTGCCCGGTCGACTGCGAGGAATTCTGACCCGTGCCTGCGCCGCCGGTCGCCTGGCCGGTCGACGCGGCCGACCCCTGGCCAGTGCCGGCGCCGCCCGTGAGCGCGGTCGAGGCGTTCGAACCCTGTCCGGTTCCGGCGCCGCCGGTCGCTTGCGCCAGTGTCGACTGGGTTGATCCCTGAGCCGTTCCCACGCCGCCGGTCGGTGCGGTCGAGGCGTTGGATCCCGCCGCGGTCCCCGCGCCGCCCGTCATCTGCGCGACCGTTGACTGCGTTGAGCCTGGCGCGGTGCCGGCGCCGCCGGTCGCCGCCGTCGAGGCGTTCGAGCCCTGTCCGGTTCCGGCGCCGCCGGTCGCTTGCGCCAGTGTCGACTGGGTTGATCCCTGAGCGGTGCCCACACCGCCGGTCGGTGCGGTGGACGCGTTGGATCCCGCCGCGGTCCCCGCGCCGCCCGTCATCTGCGCGACGGTCGACTGGGTTGACCCCGGCGCGGTGCCGGCGCCACCGGTCGCCGCCGTCGAGGCGTTCGAGCCCTGTCCGGTTCCGGCGCCGCCCGTTGCCTGTGCCAGCGTCGACTGGGTTGATCCCTGAGCCGTGCCCACGCCGCCGGTCGGCGCGGTTGACGCGTTCGATCCCGCGGCCGTGCCCGCGCCGCCCGTCATCTGCGCGACCGTTGACTGCGTTGAGCCTGGCGCGGTGCCGGCGCCGCCCGTCGGCGCGGTCGAGGCGTTCGATCCCTGTCCGGTTCCGGCGCCGCCGGTCATTTGCGCAACTGTTGATTGTGTCGATCCCGGAGCGGTGCCCACGCCACCGGTTGGCGCGGTTGACGCGTTCGATCCCGCGGCCGTCCCCGCGCCGCCGGTGGGCGCGGTTGACTGGTTGGAACCCGCTGCCGTACCCGCGCCGCCGCTCGGTGCGAGCGTGGACTGGGAAGAGCCGGGTGCCGTCCCCACCCCACCCGTCGGCGCGGTGGACTGGTTCGAACCGGCTGCCGTGCCGGCGCCACCGGTTGCCGCCGTGGACTGGGATGAGCCGGGTGCCGTCCCCGCCCCGCCACTGGGGGCCATCGTTGACTGCGATGATCCAGGAGCCGTTCCGGCGCCGCCCGTATTGGCGGTCGACTGCGATGAGCCGGGCGCGGTCCCGGCGCCACCGCTTGGCGCGGCCGTGGATTGCGATGAGCCGGGCGCCGTGCCGGCGCCACCCGTCGCGGCCGTGGACGGCGCCGAGCCGGCCGCGGTCCCCGCCCCGCCACTCGGCGCGGCGGTCGACTGTCCTGATCCGGCCGCGGTGCCGGCACCACCCGTCGGTGCGGTCGATTGATTCGATCCGGGCGCGCTCCCGGCGCCACCGGTGTTGGCCGTCGACTGCGATGAACCGGGCGCGGTGCCGCCCGCGCCACTGGGCGCAACCGTCGATTGCGACGACCCGGGTGCGGTGCCGCCACCACCCGTCGGCGCGGTCGATTGGTTGGATCCGGCTGCCGTGCCGGCACCGCCGGTAGCGGCCGTCGATTGCGTCGATCCGACCGCCGTGCCTGCGCCGCCGCTGGGAGCCGCGGTCGACTGCGAAGATCCCGGTGCCGTCCCCGCGCCACCCGTAGCCGCGGTCGACGGGGCCGATCCCGCTGCGGTTCCTGCGCCGCCGCTCAATCCAGCCGTCGACTGACCCGAGCCGGGCGCGGTCCCGGCACCGCCAGTCGGTGCGGTCGATTGCGTGGAGCCGACGGCCGTGCCGGCGCCGCCGGTTGCAGCTGTCGATTGATTAGAGCCCGCCGCGGTCCCCGCGCCGCCGCTCGGAGCTGCGGTGGACTGCGACGAACCGG
Organism: Chloroflexota bacterium; assembly: GCA_005881235.1. Taxonomy (GTDB): domain Bacteria; phylum Chloroflexota; class Dormibacteria; order CF-121; family CF-121; genus CF-13. The sequence goes on from VBEQ01000201.1 coordinate 3,399, forward strand.
GCGCCGTTCCTGCACCACCGGTCGGTGCGGACGACTGGGTCGACCCAGGGGCTGTTCCGACGCCGCCCGTGGGGGCGGTCGATTGAGTCGAGCCAAACGCCGTTCCCGCGGCGCCGGTTGGCGCGGCGGTGGACCCTGACGAACCAGGTGCTGTGCCCGCGCCGCCCGTCGGCGCGGTGGATTGGGTCGATGCCGGTGCAGTGCCGGCGCCACCCGTCGCGGCACTGGACTGAGTTGAGCCTGGAGCGGTCCCCACGCCGCCGGTGGGTGCGGTTGATTGCGTCGATCCAAGAGCCGTGCCGGCCGCCCCGGTCGGCGCCTGGGTTGATTGCGTCGACCCGGAGGCGGTTCCCGCTCCGCCGGTCGGCGCGGTCGACTGGGTCGATGCGGGCGCGGTACCGGCACCGCCGGTCGCCGCCGTCGACTGGGTCGATGCCGGCGCGGTGCCGGCCCCGCCCGTGGCCGCAGTGGATTGCGTTGATGCCGGCGCAGTACCGACGCCGCCTGTGGGCGCGGTCGATTGCGTGGATGCGGGCGCCGTGCCTGCACCGCCAGTTGGTGCGGTCGACTGCGTCGACGCCGGCGCCGTTCCGACGCCGCCTGTGGGCGCGGTCGACTGCGTGGAGGCGGGCGCGGTGCCAGCCCCACCGGTGGGCGCGGTTGATTGCGATGAGCCCGGTGCCGTACCCGCGCCGGCCGTCGGTGCGCTCGATTGCGACGAGCCGGGTGCGGTTCCCTCTCCAGCGGTCGGCGCCGTCGACTGCGTTGAGGCCGGTGCCGTCCCTACACCGCCGGTCGGTGCGGTCGACTGAATCGAAGCCGGAGCCGTCCCTGCCGCACCTGTTGCCACGGTCGACTGGGTCGAGCCCGGGGCCGTCCCGGCCCCAGCGGTGGGCGCCGTCGACTGGGTCGATGCCGGCGCGGTGCCGGCGCCCGCTGTCGCGGCCGTCGATTGGGTCGAGGCCGGAGCGGTACCCGCTCCGCCGGTGAGCGCGGTGGACTGCGTCGAGGCTGGAGCGGTGCCGACCCCGCCGGTGGGCGCGGTCGACTGGGTTGAAGCCGGGGCCGTGCCTGCGCCACCAGTAGGGCCAGTTGATTGGACCGAATCCGCGGCTGTGCCCGCTCCCGCCGTTGCGGGTAGGGTCGACTGTTGCGATGCCGCGGCCGTACCTGCAGCTCCGGTCGCCGGTCCCGTTGATTGCACCGAGGCTGGGGCGGTGCCGGCTGCGCCGGTTGTCCCGCCAACCGTGCCCGCACCCGAGCCAACACCCGTCACGCCGGCAGGCGTTGCACCCGAAACGTCCCCTTCGCCTTCGTCGCCGGCGGCGTTCTTGCCGGGTGAGAAGGCGATGACCTCGTTCGCCGCCGACTTCTTGCTCAGCGCGGCGTTATTGATGTTGGGAATGGTTCGGGGAACCGGGGGAGCCGGATGCTGGGGCGCCGCAACCTTGAGAACCACGACCAGGGGAGAGCTGGCCGGGTGAAGTGTCGGATTCCAAACGACGTTGCCGGAACTGGCCGAGCGGCCGAGGACGAGGAGTCCGGCAAACACCAGGCCCGAGACCTTCAGGGGCCAGGTCGACTTTGATATCAGATGCTCGCTGTCGTCATCGTCCAATTGATGGCCAAAATGGCGCAAAAGAGTACTATCGGTGCTCACTGTTTCCCTCCGGCTCCCGGTTTAACTCCCTGTGGTCGAATGACTGCTAGTGCAAGCGGCGTCACATGGGGGCGCCTATATGTGATCTAAACAGTAGACCGCTCGATGCTGGCTGTCAATAGCGGGGGTACGAAAGGTGATAGCTCCGGAGAGCCCTTTCTGCGGCGGCCGGGAAGGGCACGCCCTGTCCACTATGATGTCGGCCATCCGCACGTCGCTCCACCTCAGCGCGCTGACGCTCTCCGCCTGCCTGGTCGCGGGGTGCGCGAACGGGAACGCCATCAACCTCCCCCTGAGCGACCGCGGCAACATCCAGCTCCCCGCCGACACGGCCAAGCCGCTCTTCGATCTCCTCACGTTTGATGGGCGCCGCAACCTCCTCTACGTCGCCCACACCAGCAACAACGCGATCGATATCGTCGACACCCATGGACGCAAAGTTCTCGCGAGCATTCCCGGGCTGGCCGGAGTCAAGCAAATCGCCCTGACGTCGGATCCTGATGTCGTGTTCGCCTCGGCCAGTACGTCGGGAGAGGTCGCACTTGTCGATACCAGGGCGCTGAAAGTATTGGCGAGGATTTCGGTAAATGGATCTCCGGATTCCATCGGCTACGATCCCGTGCACGACACGGCCGTGGTCGCCTCGTCGGGAGCCATGGAGCTTTCGCTCATCGATCGAACGACGCGCAAGGTAACGTCGACCATCAAGCTGCCGGGAGCTCCTGAACTGCTGACCGTGGATCCGAAGGGTGGACGAGCGTTCGTGTCGATTAACGATAAAGATGAGGTTGCGGTCGTCGATCTCGTCACTAGCCAGGTGACCGAATTTCGCGGCTGCGACATCAAGGCGCCGACCGGCATCGCCTACGACGGCGACCAGGATCGGCTCTTCGTGGCCAATCGCGGCCTCGTCAGCGTGATCGACGTGCTGCTCGACAAGTGCCTCGGCTCGGTGGATATCGGCAATGGCGTCGACCAGATCACCCTGAACCCGCACAAGCATCACCTCTATACCGCGAATGGCGGCAGCCGCAATCTCTCCGTCATCGATACGGTTTCACTCCAGCCGCTCGGCGAGGTCGGCACTGGACCCAGTGGCGATGGCGTCGCGGTGGATCCCGCTACCGACCTGGTCTATGTGATCGTGGGACGTGCCGGCATCATCGCCGTCTATCACGATCCGTAGACGCTAGGCCCCGTCCGGCGCGTCGACCATACCCCAGGCATCCATGAGGAGCGCCTGCAATGTCTCGTAGCCGATATGACCGAAGCCGCGATCGCCCCACTGGCTCCCCCAGCTGTTGGCAAACTTGAACATTCGGTTGCGCCGGTCGAAGCCGACAATGCAAATCGCGTGGCCGCCGAGGAATTCGACCCCGGGCTTCGGCATCGGGACGATGCCGCCGGGTGCATCCATGAACGGCTCGTGCACCATCACGCCGGCGATGAAGCAGTTCGTCATCAGGTAGGCCTCCATCTCGGCGATGCGGGTGAGCCGCGCATAGCTCTTCGCCCGGTAGGGCAACGCGGCCTTTCGCTGCTCCGCCGTGGGTGGGACATTGATGCGCTCCACGGCATAGGGCATACACGCGAGGCTGCAGACGCCCTGGTCCTGGATGAGCTTCATCGCCTCGCGGATCGTCATCCCCGCATCATCGGGCTGCTCGCGCCGCTGGCTGTAGATGTACAGCGGCGAGAACTGGTGCTCCGGATCATTCAGGGCCCAGTGATGCTCGAGACCTTTCTGAAAGGTCTTGTCGTAGTAGGCCACAGCGCACGCGACGCAGGTGCCGGCCGGGCCCTGGTCGAAGACCGGCGGCAGCGCCATCGAATGGTCGACCTCGTCGGCGAGGGGCAGCGCACGCAGGAACGTTGCCATGACCAAATCGCGATGGTCGTAAGGGTCTTTGATGCAGCCGAGCGCGTAGCGAGGCATCGAGAGTGTGACGGCGGGGCGGCGATTTTCCGCTGAGTACGATGGACCCGTGGCCCAGGTGAACGAGACCGTCCGCGTCCGCTACGCGCCGAGCCCGACCGGCGCCCTGCACCTTGGCGGCGCGCGGACAGCCCTCTTCAACTACCTGTTCGCCCGGCAGAAGGGCGGGCAGTTCCTGCTGCGCATCGAAGACACCGACCGGGCCCGCCTCAAGCCCGGCAGCCAGGAGCAGATCGAGGAGGGCCTGCAGTGGCTGGGCCTGACCTGGGATGAGACCCCGCTGATCCAGTCAGAACGGAAAGCCATCTACCAGCAGGCCGCCAACGAACTCCTGGAATCGGGGGCTGCCTATCGCTGCTTCTGCACCCCGCAGCGGCTCGAGCAGATGCGGGCCGAGCAGCGGGCCCGGCACGAGCCGGAACGGTACGATCGGCGCTGCCGGTCGATCCCCCGTGACGAATCAGAGCGGCGAGCCGCCGCCGGTGAGCGCTTCGTCGTGCGCCAGGCCATCCCCATCGATGGCACGACGACGCTCCAGGACCTGGTGATGGGCACGGTCACCTTTCGCAATGAGACGCTCGACGACCACGTGCTCCTCAAGTCGGATGGCTTCCCCACCTACCATCTCGCCTTCGCCGTCGACGATCACGCGATGCGCATCAGCCACATCATCCGCGGCGACGGTTGGCTGCCCTCGGCGCCCAAGCACCTATTGCTGTTCCAGGCGTTCAACTGGCTGCCGCCGGCGTTCGCCCATCTTCCGCTCGTACTGGGGCCCGACAAGAAGCCGCTGGCCAAGCGGCACGGTGCCAAGGATGTGCTCGAGTACCGCGAGGCCGGCTATCTGCCCGAAGCGATCGCCAACTTCATCGCTTTCCTCGGATGGTCGCCGGGCACCGATCAGGACATCTTCACCATGGCGCAGCTGATCCAGGCCTTCGACCTCGGCAAGATCCAGGCAAGCCCGGCGGTCGCGAACCTCGAGCGACTCGACTGGCTCAACGGCCAGTTCATTCGACGGCTGACCCCCGACGAGCTGGCCACGCGCGTGGCCTCGAAAATGCCCGGCGTCCCGGTGCCCGCGCTGACGCCCTTGATTCCGCTGGTGCAGGAGCGGCTGCGCAGCCTGAACGATGCGCCCGCGATGTTGCGCTTTTTCTTCGAGGACCCCGACACCTATCGTCCGGAGCAGCTGATGCCCAAAGGTCGCGACCCCGCGGCGACCGCCTCCGCCCTGCGGAGCGCGGCCGATACGCTCCGCGCGCTGACCGATTGGACGCCGGAATCGATCGAGGCGGCGCTGCGCGCGCTGGCGGAGCGGCTGGACTGGTCGTCCCGCGACCTCTTCATGGCGTTGCGGGTCGCGGTCACCGGCCGAACGGTGACGCCGCCGTTGATCGAGTCGATCAGCCGCCTCGGCAAAGACACCGTCCTCAATCGGTTGCAGCGTGCCGCGCAGTCGCTCGCCCCGCCGGTCTAAAGGCGCGAGGGCGGGAGCGGCCAGTAGCGCCAGCGGACGCGCGCCAGGATGTGCGCGCGCGTGACCGGGCCGAACTGTCGCGAGTCGGTGCTGGCGGCGGGATTGTCACCCCCCAGGAAGATCGCGCCGCCAGCGTCGATGGCCGTGATGCGCTTGATGATTTCCAGCTCGGGCCGGTCGGGACGGCACGCCACGACGACATCACCGATGCGCAATCGCGTGCGGCCGTCGATGGCACGCGCGACCACCAGCGCGCCGGATGGTAATCGCGGCGCCATGCTCTCACCGTTGACGCGCAGCGGGTAGACTGATTTACGAATCAGCGATTCATGCTATAGGAGGAGTTGGCACCATGAACGTGATGGAGTGGATTCGCCCCAGCCGGACGGTTGAGGCCCATTGCGATCTTCCCTGCGGGATCTACGATCCGGAGCAGGCGCGCATCGAGGCGGAGTCCGTCTACAACATCATCAAGAAATACAGCGACTCGAAGGACGAGGTCTACCGGCAGCGGGCGATCATCATCAAAGAGGAGCGGGCCGAGCTGGCCAAGCACCATCTCGACGTTCTCTGGAGCGACTGGTACAAGCCCGAGAAGCACGATGCCAAATTCCCCGAGCTCAAGGACGCGCTCAAGGCCGCCGTCAGCCAGGGGTCGAAGGTGAAGGCCTCGGTGGACCTTAACGACGCCCAGAAATTCCTCGAACTGATCGACAAGGTCGACCAGATCTGGGAAAAGGCCGGCGGCCCCCAGGAAACGCGCGTCGCGCGTCCCGCCGCTACCCCGACGCGCGCTTAGGGCGACCAGGCAAGCCGAGAGTCGGCGTCGAGAAAGCTGCCATGCGTGACGGCCTTCGCGGGGCCGGTCGCGTGCAGGGTCGGCTCATTGGCGACGGGCAGGATGAAGAGGTCGAAGCTCCCCTTGAGCAGCATCAGGAAGGCGATCGCGCTGCCGTCCGGTGCCCAGACCGGCTCTGAGACGATGCCGGCCTGGAGCAGCAACGCCGCGTCGCTCGGCGCGGGTTGCGCCTCGCGGCTGAAGCTCGGCGCGAGGGGCATGACATAGAGGTCGTCGCTGCCCGAGCCGGCGCGCACGAACGCGACGAAGCGCCCATCCGGTGACAGGGCCGGCTCGAAATTGCGGGCGCCGTCGGGCGACAGATAGACGCGCGCGCCCGTCCGTAACGACATCCAGGTCAGACGCGCCACGGGCTCCAGCGGTGCCCCGCCATAAAGATAGGTTGTATAGAGCAGCTGGTCGTTGGCTCCCGGGCGCAATGCTGGATCGCTGTCGCCGCCGGTGTAAGCCACCGGCACCACCAGCCGCCGCGCCGGGCCGCCGGCGAGATCCTGGCCGAAGACAGCGAGGTCGTTGGGCCGCAAGTTCTGCGGGTTCGACGGCTGCTTGAGGCGATCCGTGAGATAGACGATCCGCTGGCCATCGTCGGAGTAGTGAGGCGCGAAGGCCCAGAGCTTGCCCTCGGGTCCGGCTGCCGGCGTGATCGATTCCAGGTTGCGGCCGCGAGCATCGCAGATGCCGATTGTCGAGCTCTGGTCCTGCAGCTGGGCAAACGCAAGCTGCGCCCCGCTCGCGTCTACAGCCGGATCTTTCACCTTGATGCCGGCAAGGAGCTTCGTCAGGTGAGTGCCCGAGAAGCGGTACAGGCTCCGCCCCTTGGTTGCGTAGAGCCGTCCGGGAACTTCGACCTGCTTGACGGGGAGGACCACCTTGCCGGGATCGCGCGGCGGCGCCCCGCTCTGGGTGCAGCCCGCCATCAGCAGCATCACCATCATCAGCGCGGCGGCGGGGCTACGCCTCATGGCAGGAGATCGCCGCCGAACAGCCGGCGCAGATAGGCGTTGACCGCCGGCCAGTCAGCAGTCAGGATTTGCTGGCCATCCGAAGAGACGGCGTCGCGCACGAAGGGCGTGATGAAGGCCTGGTGCACGTCACCCGCGCGCAGGCCCCGCATGAACAGCATCAGCTGGGTCAGGCGCACCAGGTCGAGGTCCGTCTTAACATGGCCGTTGAGGTCGCGCGCAAACGACGGAAGGGCCGTCACCAGATCCATCCCGGCCGTCCGCTGCTGCATGGCGAGCAGGACCTGCTGCTGCCGGACAGATCGACCGAAGTCGCTCAACAGGTCGCCGTGGCGCGAGCGAACGTACTGCAAGGTATGGCGGCCGTCGAGATGCTGCGGACCCGCGGCGAGGTAGACCCGCTCCGTCCCATAGCCGCTGCCGCTGAAGTCGTTCGGATAGTTGTCGTCGAGCACGGGATGCAGGACGTCGACATCGACGCCGCCCAGGCGGTCGACGACCTTCACCAGCCCGTCGAGGCCGATCCAGGCGTAGTAATGGATGGGAATGCGAAAGGCCTTCTCGACAGTGGCTCGCGCCAGCGACGCGCCGCCCTCCTTGTAGGCCAGGTCGATCTTGGCGCTGGGGTGTCCAGGGATCGCCACCCACAGGTCGCGGGGCAGCGAGAGGAGCGTGACCTGGCGCTTTGCCGGGTCGATGGATACCACGATCATGGTTTGCGAGAGGACCGCGTCCTGCGCGAATTTCTGGTCGTTGTCGCTCCCCAGCAGAAGAATGTTGACGCGCTGCTTGGAATCGAGCGGCGGCGGTGTGGCGGCCGGCGTCGCCAGCGGTTTGCCGGGCGAGAGATCGTGGTTGTCGAGTAGCGCCAGCACCGGTGACAGGTAGAGCAGCAGGCCGCCCACCAGCACCAGGCAGAGCGCGAGCGCTCCGAGCACCGCCCAATGCGCACGCCGCAGGCCGCCACCGCGCGGCACACCGGCGGCACCGGAGTGATTCATGCTTCCAATCCGAGGCACGCCTGTTCGCGCCCCGACCTCCGATCTCTATTAGGCGTGCCCGCCGATCACGCCGTCAAGTCGCCCCGGTTGAAAGGCGCATCGTAACCGTCGAAGCGGGATGAGAAAGCGTTACGGAATCGTGGCCGCCAACCCCGAACAAGCGGATGAATACTGGACGTTACGTGGATTAGAGAGATGCACGAGCCAGGAAATGTCCTCTCGCTCCGTTTCGGCTCTCCGGCGGTTCCGCATGCGTACCGGACCCCAGCTCAGCTGACCTTCTGCTACCAGTGCCACTGCGCGGTCGATCTGGGCGCCACCACCACGGCGCTGCGGTCGGGACACTGGGCGCGGATCGGAACCTGCGCGCACTGCGGGACCACGATAACCCGGATCCTCAAGGCAAGTTAAGATCGATCGGTGACCTCCCGGCCTTCCCGGCCAGCGGCGCGCCGCGCCCGCCGCGCCGCCCCCAACCCTGATGCGGTCGAATCACACGCGATCAAAGAGCAGGGACGCCCTGACAAGGGCTCCTACGCGATGATCCTGGCCTTTGCGGCGGCGCTGCGATCGACCTGCCTCAGTCGAAAAGTCGGTTGCGTCATCGTGCGTGATGGCCAGGTGATCGCGACCGGCTACAACGGCACCCCCAAGGGGACCTGGCACCCCGAGGAGTTTCCTCGTCCCTGTCCCTGCGTCGGCGGCGTCAGCGGCGCCGACCTCTCGCTCAAATATTGCGCGCACGCTGAGGCCAACGCGCTGGCGCAGAGCGCCTATCGCGGCTCATCGACGGCGGGGGCCGACATCTTCTGCACCAACTTTCCCTGCATCGAGTGCGTGAAGCTGCTGATCAGTGCCGGCATTCGCGCCATCTATTACGTCCACAGCTATCCGGACATGAGCGGCCTGCGCGACCGGTACTTGAGCCAGGCGGGAATCCCGAGCCACGCTATCGCGTGGTCGCGGATCCAGCCGCATCTGTCGGCGCTGGCGAAGGGTTAACCGGCGCGTCGAGCGCGGCCGGCTCGACCATAAAGGACACGCTCAACGCGGGATTGGGCCGCGACGGAAGTGCGGCCGCGGACGGCAAGAGGACCGCGCAGGCGACGGCGGTGACCAGCCAGCGGCGCCACGAAGCCCCCACGCAAGAGCAACGGGCCCGGTGGGCGGCACCAACCCGGCGTCGCCGGGCTGCGCCACCGGCGCCATTGGGACGTTACAGTCGCGACAGCTCCTCCCTGCCCTTCGGCGCCGCGGGCAGAGAACCGTGCGGTTGGCGGGGCGCGCCGGGGCGCCGAACCGATTGGGCGTAGCGGACGGAATCGGCGGCGGCTTTCCTGGGCGCCGACCGCTGCGCCAGCCCGACCCAGAACGCCGCGGGGCCCGCATAGCGATCGCGCGGCGCATCCTCGCTCGCATCGGCCGGGCACCAGTGGACGCGGCCGCCCTCACGGAGCCACACGCTGCCGTCCGGCTCCGCCAGATAGACCAGGCGAGGCCCCAGGCCGGCCAGTAAGCGCAGCGCCTCGCGGCTATCGACCGAGCCGAACAGAACCCGGGCGTCCGCCGCCTGCAGCGCCACGCTCTCCACGGCGGCGAGCGCCGGCTCGAGCACGCGGCGGGTCATGCGCGCATTCGTCCACCAGAGGAGGTCGGCCTCGAGCAGAAGCGCGGAGCGACCGCCGCGGGCTTGCGCCCCGGCCAGCGCCCCCAGCGCCGCCGACCTGGCGGGCTCGACCGACAGCGCGTACCCGGAAACCGCGGTAAGCGCGGCCCGCACAAAGATCGGCGGGAGCTCGTCGAGCCGGAGCGCGAGGTCGGCGCCGCGCTCGACCCGCCGCCCCTGGGCTTCGCCGTCCGGCTGATGCCAGATGGTGGTGTGCAATCGCGGCGTCTCGCGCAGCCAGCGCAGATCCACCTTGAGCCGTTCAAGCGCATCACGCACGCGGCGCCCCGGCTCATCGGCTCCAACTTTGGCGACGAGCGCCGTGCGGGCACGCAGCGCCGCGGCATGGGCCGCGAGCCGGGCCGCCCCGCCGCCCAGGATTCCCGGACCGCTGGCTGCCGCGCGTTCTTCCGCCACGTCGCCGACGGCGAGCCAGTCGAATCCCCCGCTCATCGGGGTCATGATAGTTAGTCGGCGTCGTGCTGCTTGGGCGGTTGCGAATGCCCGTGCCGGTGCTGTTGCGGGGGTACCGATGCGACGGGCAGCGCCGGCGGGGTGGCGACGACCGGTGCCGCTGCCGGTACTGCGGTGGGGCCTGGTTGCGCGGGCCGGCGCGGCGCCGGTCGCCACGCCGCGGGGGGAGGAGCCGGAGTGATGGCGACCACCATCCCCAGGGCGCGACTGCCGCTGGGCGTTGCCACTTCCAAAACGTCGTCGGCGTCGACGGCGGGGATCGCCAGCGAGAGATGGAGCTCGCGGCTCCCGGCGGGACCCAGCACCAGGGAGGTCATCTGGTAGAGGGTAAGAGCGCCGGCGGCGATCAGCAGGCTGCCCACGGAGAGGCCGCGCTGGCCGGCGACGGCGAGCAACCCCCGCATGTCAAGCATCCTAGGGGTGGTCCGTTTCGACCCGGTAGTCCATCTGGCCCATTACGGCAGCCATTCGGAGGAGGGCCGCTAGAGTGATGCCATGGCAAACCGACTCGCCCAGGAGACCAGCCCCTACCTGCTCGAGCACGCCAACAACCCGGTCGACTGGTATCCCTGGGGTTCGCAGGCACTGGAGCGCGCCCGCACCGAACACAAGCCGATCCTGCTGAGCATCGGCTACAGCGCCTGCCACTGGTGTCACGTGATGGCCCGCGAGTCCTTCGAAGATCCGCAGACCGCCTCGCTGATGAATCGCGACTTCGTTTCCATCAAGGTCGATCGCGAAGAGCGGCCGGATCTCGACCAGGTCTACATGCGGGCGGTGCAGGGCATGACCGGTTCCGGCGGATGGCCGATGACCGTGTTCCTGCTGCCCGACGGCACGCCATTTTTCGCCGGCACCTACTTTCCGCCCAGCGATCGGTTCGGGATGCCGGGGTTCCGAGGCGTGCTGGCCGCGGTGGCCGATGCCTTTGCGAAGCGGCCGGCCGACGTCGAAGAAACCGCCGCCCAGGTCCGTGATTTTCTGCAGCGGCCGGCCGTGCCACTGGCGGTCGGCGAACTCACCCCGGCGCTGTTGGACGAAGCCGCCGCGCAGGTCGCCCGCGCATTCGACGCAGCGCACGCGGGATTCGGCGGCGCACCCAAATTTCCGCAACCGATGCTCGTCGAGGTTCTCCTGCGTCACCACGTGCGCACCGGGCAGCCGGCCGCGCTGGAGATGGCCCTGCAGACGCTGCGCGCGATGGCGGCCGGCGGCATCTACGACCAGCTTGGCGGAGGCTTCCACCGCTACAGCGTCGACGAGCGGTGGCTGGTACCGCACTTCGAGAAGATGCTCTACGACAACGCCCTGCTGACGGGGGCGTATCTCGACGCCTGGCAGCTGACCCATGACCCGGCGCTTCGACGTGTCGCCGAGGAAACGCTGGCCTTCGTGCTGCGCGAGATGACGTCGCCGGAGGGCGCGTTCTACTCCAGCCTCGACGCCGATAGCGAGGGCGAGGAGGGCCGTTTCTATCTCTGGACGCCGGCGCAACTCGACGCCGTGCTCGGCGTCGACGCGGCGCGCGCCCTCGCCAGCGCCTTCGATGTCACGACCGCAGGAAATTTCGAGGGTCGCAACATCCTGCATCCCGTGGCGTCGGGCGCGACCGAGGTCCTCGATAGCGCCCGCGACCGGCTTATGGCGGCTCGGGCGCAGCGGGTGCGTCCGCATCGCGATGAAAAGGTGATCGCCGGATGGAATGGCTTGATGCTGCGCGCGGTGGCCCAGGCCGGACGGGTGCTCGGGCGCCGGGACCTGGTCACGGCAGCCGAGGCGAATGCCCGATTTCTGCTCTCGCGCATGCGAGAGAACGGGCGCATGCGGCGCAGCTACAAGGACGGCCGCGCGCCGCTGGCGGGCTTCCTCGAAGACCAGGCGGCGGTGGCCGACGGGGTGTTGAGTGTCTACGAGGCGACCTTCGATCCGCAGTGGCTCGAGGAAATCCGCCGCCTCGTGACCGAAATGCTGACCGCCTTCTGGGATGAGGAGGCCGCGGCCTTCTTCGATACCGCGAAAGACCAGGAGCGGCTGGTGGTGAGACCCCAGGACGTGACCGACAATGCCATCCCGTCGGGCACTTCGCTGGCCGTCGATGTCCTGTTGCGCGCGGGCATGCTGCTGGGCGAGCCGTCGTGGACGGACAGGGCGCGGTTAACGCTCGAGCGCCTGGCCCCGACCGCGGCCAAGACGCCCCTGGCGTTCGGACATTTGCTGACGGCGCTCGATTTCCACCTCGGCCGGGTCGTGGAGCTGGCCGTGATCGGACAGCCGGGGGACGCGCAGGCCGACCGCCTGCTCCAGGTCGTCGCGGAGCGCTTTCTCCCCAATCGCCTGCTCGCCGCCAGCGCCGGGCCTGGGACAATCCCGCTGCTCGCGGACCGGCAGGCGCTTGGTGGCAGGGCGACCGCCTATCTCTGCGAGCATTTCGTCTGCCAGGCGCCGACCCAGGACCCGAGCGAGCTGGCGCGTCAGCTGGATGCGTTCAGGGCGAAGCCGGTCGCGTCGTAAGCCAGGCACGATAATCGGCCGGCGTGTTGAGGTTGCGAAAGGAGCGCAGCTCCGGATCGATCGCGCGCAACTCCTCCTCCGTCACGTAGCGGACGTTGCTCGCGGCCAACAACATTTTGACGCGGCGCTCGCCGGCCGCGAGGAGGCGATCGATGCGCGGCGCCAGCGCGCGATCGTAGACGGCACACACGCCCTGCGACTCCGAGTCGATGCGCGGGACCACGGCGTCAACGCCACCGGCCAGCCCGCAGAGCAGGGCAGCCAGCCCCGGGTCGACATCGGGTAGATCACAACCGACCACCCAGACGAGTGGGGAGCGCGCCATGACCAGTCCGGCATGGATTCCGGCCAGCGGGCCGAGGCCGGGATAGCGGTCGGCGACGGTCGTCACCCCGGGAAGGTCATGCCGGCCTGATCCACCGGCGACGATCGTCTCGTCGACGACCGGCGCGAGTCGGCGAGCGAGGTGCTCGATGAGCGTTCCGTCGCCCGCCGGCAGGGCGGCCTTGTCGCGACCCATGCGGCGGCTCAGGCCGCCGGCCAGGATCACGAGGCTGCAGCCGGCGCGCATGGCAAGAGCCTACGCCGACGCTTACTGCCCGATGGCGCCGCTGATGTTGCAGAAGACGTTGGCGACCTGGTTGCCGAGCAGGATCAAGACGACGATCACGACCACCGCGATCAGGACCAGGATCAGGGCGTACTCGACCATCGATTGGCCCCGCTCGTTGTCGGTCACGTGCGCAAGCCGAAGCCGAATGAGTTCAACGAGATGCATGACGGCATTGTCCGTTCACGACCTTGCGACACCTGTTACAGGAACGTCGCACCCCGGCGTGGCACGAAAAAAGGCCGGCACCGGCCGGCCTTTTTGCTGATGCTGGCTCGGAAATTAGGGGGATGTGGAGGCTGATGCCGAAGCCGCGATCGACGGGGCTGTGGACGGCGGGTTGATGATGGTCGTGTTCCCGCCGACACCGAACCAGTGCGCCACCGCGAACCCATAGAACAGGATCGCGAGGATGACGATCAAGGCGATCAGGAAGATCGCCACTACCGCCGCACTGGAGCCACCGTCGCCATCGTCGTGCTCATGAACGACTGCCATGTTTACCTCCCTGGTACCTTGATGACTTAGTTGATACCGTGACTATCATATCAGTAGCCTGCCACGGCGTCAATTCTTGGGACGGCGCCACGCTCCTGGTCGCTGGGTGACGCGCACCCTGTGAATGATGTGGAAGGCCTGTGAATAAGCCGGACACCGACCCGGCTAGCTTTTGCGGGCGACGTCGCGGACGGTCGCCTGCGCGATCGGCCGGACCACCATTTCGTCGACGTTCACGTGGGGTGGCCGGGTCACCACCCACACGATGCAATCGGCGATGTCCGCGCCGGTCAGGGGCTGCATCCCCTGGTACACGTTCGACGCCTTCTCGCGATCCCCTTTGAATCGGACCAGGCTGAATTCGGTCTCCACCATGCCCGGCTCGATCTCGGTGACCCGGATCGGCTCGCCCATGAGTTCGAGGCGAAGTGTTTTGGTGATGGCGCGCACCGCGTGCTTGCTGGCGGTATAGCCCACGCCGCCCGGATAAACCTCGAAGCCGGCCACCGATCCCAGGTTGACGATGTGCGCGCGCGGGGCCCGCCGCAGCAAGGGGAGCATCGCCCGGGTGACGCGCAGCAGACCGAGCACGTTCGTTTCCATCATCTGCACCCAATCGTCGTCGTTGCCCTGGGCGAGCGGTTGCAGGCCCGCCGCCAGGCCGGCATTGTTGATCAGAATCTCGACCTGACCGTACTCGGCAGCGATCGCGGCCGTGAAGGCGTCGATGCTGGCCAGATCGCGGACATCGAGGGGTAGGCCTCGACCCCCGAGCTCGCGCGCGACCGCCATCAGGCGATCCTCGCGACGGGCGCCGAGCACAACGAAGAAGCCGGCTGCACGGAGTCCCCGTGCCGTCGCCTCGCCGATGCCGGAGCTGGCGCCGGTCACGACGGCAATTCGATCGGAATCGGGCATTCGTTAATGGTAGGCGGGCCCGGCCAAGCCACGGACTGTTCTTTTTCCATCACGCTCGGTATCCTGTTGGGCAGAGATTCTCGGCAGGAGGCAAGGGAAGGGCATGGACCTGCGCCAGCGTGGGCTCACGCTCGCGGCGGCGTTGCTGCTGCTGGCCGCCTACGCTTCGCTCGGAGAGGTCACCACCGGCTCCCAGGTCGTGGCCGCTCACGCCGCGCGGCCACATCCTTCGCCGTCATCGTCGCCAACCCCAACGCCAAAGCCGACGCCGACCCCCGCTCCGCCGCCGACGGCCCCACCTACGCCGCCACCAACACCGCGGCCAACACCCCCACCCACCCCGCAACCAACGCCGGCCCCGACCGGCACGCCAGCCCCGGCAGCCACCGTACCACCAACCCCGAGCGCGCCGACGCCGCAGCCGGTCGCGGTCGCAGATGCGACCGGGGCCGGCCGCTTGCCGCTTGCCGGTGCACCCCCCGCTGAGGGCTCAGCTCAAGCGGTGGCGCTCGCTCCGACCGCGCAGGCGGCGAGCGCCGCCGACACGGGATCGCCGTCGGATACGCAGAGCCTGTTCCTGTTGATGACGGTCGTCCTGGTTGGCGTCCCCGCCCTTCTCCTCATGACGCTCCTCGCCACGGTGCTCACGCGGCGCTGAGCGCCGCCTTTTAGCCCTTGACCGAACCCGCCAGGATGCCTCGAACGAAGTAGCGCTGGAGGGTGAAGAAGACGATCAGCGGAACGGCCATCGACACAAAGGCCGCGGCCGTGAGGTACTCGCGGTGCTGGCCGAGCGAGCCGACCAGGTTGGTCAGCGTCACGGTGAGTGGGGCGACCTCTGGCGTACCGCCGACATAAATCAACGCCACCAGCAGGTCATTCCAGACCCAGAGGAACTGGAAGATGACCAGCGATGCCAGCGCCGGGACGGACAGCGGCAGAACGAGGCGGAAAAAGACGGTAACCGGTCCCGCGCCGTCGATCTCGGCGGATTCGAACAGATCCGTCGGCAACACTCGGAAGAAGTTGGCCAGCAGGTAAATGGCGAAGGGCAAGCCGTAGCCGGTATGGGCAATCCAGACGGCGAGAAAACCGGCGTTGAGGCCACCGGGCAGCGTGTTGCCCGAATTGAGTCCGAGCTTGACCGCGAGCGTCAGCAGTGGGATGAAGGTCAGTTGCAGGGGTACGGCGAGCAGCCCGACGAGCGCCAGGAAGATCCAGTTGCGGCCCCAGAATTTCATCCAGGCAAAGGCATAGGCGGCGAAGGCGGCAATCGCGGTCGGGATGAGCGTGGCGGGGATGGTGATCATGAAGCTGTTGAAGAAGCTGGGGGCGAGGTCGCTGGCACCGAGCACGGCGCGATAGCTGTCGAGCGTGAAGTTGAATGGCGGCGCGAGCGCCGTCCACCAACCGCTGGTATTGAACGCCCCACCCGCCCGGAAGGAGTTGATCAGCAACCCGAGCGTGGGCACGATCCAGGCCAGGGTGAGCGCCACTACGGCGACGTTCAATCCGGCGCTGGAAACACGGGCCGAAAGTCGCTGCCTCCGCAGTTTCGGCCGGCGTGCGGGAGCCGAAGTGGTAGGTGTGGGGACCGGGGTGGTGACGGCCACGCTCATCGCCGTGACTCCACGGCGCGGAACTGGCGCAAGTTGAAGATCAGGACCGGGACCACGGCCAGCAGCAGGATCACGGCGAGCGCGCTCGCATTGGCATTGTTCCCGGCGCTGTAGAGCTCGGAGTACATCCGCCTCGCCAGGATGTCGGTGTTGTAGTTGCCGGCCGTCATCACGTAGACGACATCAAAGGCCTTGAGGGCGAAAATCACCATAGTCGTGCCGACGACGACGATGGTCGGCATCATCAGCGGCAGAATGATGCGGCGAAACACCGTGAGTTCGTTGGCGCCGTCCACTCGAGCGGCCTCCAGCAGCTCACCGGGGATGCCCTTGAGCGCGGCCGAGAGGATCACCATGGCGAAGCCAGTACCGCCCCAGACACCGATGAGGATCAGGGCGAAGTTGTTGAATCGAGGGTCCTGGATCCAGGTGATCGGCTGGCCATGGAAGACGTTGACGAGGATGGCGTTGAGCGTGCCCGTCTGGGGCTCGGAGGGGTCCTTGTAGTAGTAGACGAACTGCCAGATGATGGCCATCGCCACGAAGGAGATGGCCATTGGCATGAAGATCAGGGTCTTGACCGACTTCTCGTATCGCACGCGGTCGGCGAGGACGGCGAGAAGCAGACCGAATATCAGCACCAAGCCCGGATAAAGAAGCAACCACAAAAGGTTGTTCCTCAGCACAATCAAGATGCCACCGTCGGTAAGGAGCCTCGTGAAGTTGCCCAGTCCCACGAACGTGCTGCCATGTCGGTCGAAGAAACTTCGCACGATAGTGCCGACCATGGGGTAGACGAGGATGACACCGACGAAGAGGATGGCTGGTCCGACCCACACCCAGGGACGAACGGACGCCTGGCTGCGCTTCGGCAGCCGTCGCACCAGCACGTCGGCACCCACGATGTAGCCGACAAGGGCAAGCGGGACGGCCACGATCACGAGCAGGAGCGTCGGCAGATTGACCGACACCAGCGTCTCCCAGTCGACCTGCAGCACTGGCATCCGGGCGATCAAGCCTCAGCTCCCGTCCATGCGGCTATCCCGTTATTGAGCGTGTCCGATTACGGCGACGCATAGGCAGTCACCTGCGTCTTGTCGAGATCAGCGAGGATGGCATCCAGCTGTGACTGGTTCTGGACAAACTTCAGGACGGCGCCCCAATACGCCTTCTGCATATCGCTCGGCATCAGGTCGCCCGCATCGTAGCGCGCGATCTTGGTGTCGCCCACGACCTGCGCGAGCGACTTCGAGATCGCGTCGGGATAGTCGCTCAGCGACACCTTCTTGTTGATGGCGATCTTGCCGCCGCCTCGCTTCACCCAGATGTCCTGGGCATCCGCCGTCGCCAGGTATTTCAGCAGCGCCCGCCCCTGGGGCGTGTCCTTGGTCATGAGGAAGGCATCCCCGGCAACCACGTGGGCGCCGGTGTTCGCGGTGTTGACGTCCGGCAATGGGAAGACGGCGTAGTCGGTTCCAGCGGTCGGCTTGGGGGTATAGCCGTCGAAGAAGCTCGTGATGAACGAACCCTGGTTGAACATGTAGCACTTCGCTGGGCTGCTGAACAGCCCCTGGCCGCCGTCGCCGAATGTGGTGGAAACCATGTACTGCTTGCCGCCGTAGACATTTGCGCCGTTGGATCCGAGGATCTGGCCCCAGGTCGTCCAGGCCTGCTTGATTTCAGTCGAGGTCCATTTCTGCTTGCCCTGCCACCAATTGTCATACACCGTCGGTCCGGACTGGCTCAGAACGATCTCCTTGACCCAGTCGCTTCCCGGCCACCCCGACGCAGCCTGGCTCTCGAGGGCGACGCACCACGGCTTTCCACCGTCCGACACGATCTTGCTCTGGAGCGACATCAGCTCGGTCCAGGTCTTGGGAACCTGATAGCCCTTCGCCGAGAAGGCTTTGGGGTCGTACCAGACGAGCCCCTTTAGCGCCGCCCAGGCATAGAGCGTAATGAGTTTGCCGTCGATCTTGCCCAGGTTGATCCAGTCCGCGCCATAGTTCGCGTTGAGCTCAGTCGTATCGAGCTTGTCGTCGAGTGGCACAACCTTCCCGGCCCTGGCGAGCTTGATCAAGGTGCCGATGCCGGGTGCCGCGGTGACGTCAGGCGGGTTGCCGGCCGCGATCTTCGTCTGCAGGATGGCATCGAGGTCTCGGGTGGCCTCGAACGAAATCTTGACGCCGGTCTGATCCGTGAACGGCTTCATGACCGCGTCGAACGAGTCCTTCTCCGCGCCCGTCCAGGTGCCGAGGATATGGACGGTGCCACCGATCTTCCCCCCTGCCGTGTTGCTGGTGCCGCACGCCGTGACGCCGAGAACCACGATGGCCATCGCGGCCAGAATTCGGGTTAGCCTTCCCATTGATTCCTCCTCCCGTTGACCGGGACAGCGTCCCGGCGCGCTCACGCGGAGGTCCCAAAGGACCCCTTGGCAGCGAGTCTATGGCCCGGTCTCCCTCTTTGTCAATGAATTGACGGCCCGCCGGCGGACGCATTAGGAAGTATTAGCGCCGCTCGCAGCTTCGGTGACAGGAAGTGTTAGCGCCGTTTCAAGGTTTGCGTGATGGGGCGCAGGATCGCGGCGTCGGCTTTGGGACGGCGATCGAAGGTCAGCAGGCCATTGCATTCCTGCTCGATGTCAGTCAGCTGCGTATAGCAGAATCCTTCCACCGGACCCGGCGCCATCAAGGCCATGACGAGCTCCCGGTAGCGGTCGACGAGGTCGCGCGCGCCGACACTTGTCTCATATCCCCAGCCGCTCGAGCCCTGGAGGGCAAGGCCACCGAACTCGCTGACCAGCAGCGGTTCGCCCTGGTAGGCGTAACCCGGCAGGTAGGGCGGGCGCGGCCGCCCCGAGGGTTCGAGCGCCGACGCGAGCGTAGCGTATCGCCGCCGCAGGTCGGCAGGGACCCCGTAGTCGTGCAGCGTACAGAGGTCCGTGCGCGCGTGTTCCCAGCCGTCGTTCGATGAGACGGGCCTCGTCCCATCGCGCCGATCCGTCAGGTCATGGAGCCGGTTGATCAAACTGGCAGCCGCGCCGTCCCGCAACGGCCGCGCGAGACCGAAGCTTTCGTTCATCGGGACCCACGCAACAATGCAGGGGTGATCCTTATCGCGCTCGATGGTGGCAGCGAGCTCATCCATGAGTCGCTGCTCCGCCTGAGCGGTGTGCTCATGAAAGTTCGGCATCTCGGCCCAGACCAGGAAGCCAAGCCGGTCCGCCCAATAGAGCCAGCGGGGATCTTCAACTTTCTGGTGCTTGCGCGCTCCGTTGAAGCCCAGGGCCTTCGCGAGCTCGATGTCGTGACGAAGATCGGCGTCGGAGGCGGCAGTGTACCAACCGCCCGGAAAGTATCCCTGGTCCAGCACCAGTCGCTGGATGTAGGGTTCGCCATTCAAGAGGAAACGCCCGTCGCGCGTCCCGACGGTGCGCATGCCGAAATAACTTTCCACCCGGTCGAGGTCGCGGCCACCATTGTCGACGAGCCTGACCGTCAGCTCGTAGAGCGCCGGATTCTCCGGACTCCAGGTGTCGACCTGCGCAAGCGCCAATCGACCGCGCCCGCTCCTTCCAGCAAACGCGCCGACGGAGTGTCCCTGCCGCGTGACGTTGAGCTCGACGCTGGCATCTGGATCTGGCGTTCCCACCTCGAACTCCAGCGCGGCCTCGTCGAGCCTGGGCCACAGGCGGAGTGAGGTGACATGACGTGGTGGCAGTGGCTCGAGCCATACGGTTTGCCAGATGCCGGTGGTGGCGGTGTAGAAGATCCCGTCGGGTTTCTCTTTCCAGGTCTGTTTGCCGCGGGGCAGGGTGCAGTCGGTCGCCGGGTCATCGGCCCGCACCACCAGCTCGTTGTCGCCCCCAGGCGCCACGGCGGTGATGTCGACGCTGAACGGGGTGTGACCACCCACGTGACGCGCCACCTCGACGTCATTGACCCAGATGGTCGCGGCGTAGTCGACCGCACCAAAATGGAGGATCAGCCGGTCCGCATCCGGCCGGGTAAAGCGACGCCGGTACCAGACCGTGTCGTGGAGGGCGTGCTCGCCGATGCCCGAAAGCATGGATTGATAGGCGAAAGGCACGACGATCGATCGATCGAAGTCGGGTGTGTCAAAGGCGAACTGCCAGGTGCCATTGAGGCTCGCCCAACCCCGCCGGCGCAGCCGCGGGCGTGGGTACTCGGGGCGCGGCGTCGTCGACAACGCCTCAGCCGGACTGATGGACAACGCCTTAATGTACGGCGGATGGGTGCCTTTCCCGAGGGCTTTCTGTTCGGCACGGCGCAATCGGCCCACCAGGTCGAGGGAGGCAACTTCAACAGCGACTGGTGGGCGTGGGAACACGCGGCTGGCACACCCTGCATCGAGCCCTCCGGTGACGCCTGCGATTTCTACCACCGCCATGGCGACGACATCGCCCTGATGGCGGGGCTCGGCCTCAACGCGTTGCGCTTGGGCATCGAGTGGGCGCGGATCGAGCCCGAAGAGGGCGAATTCTCGAGGGCCGCGCTGGATCACTACCGTCGGATATTGCTCAGCTGCCGCGAGCATGGGCTGGCGGCGATCGTGACGTTCCACCACTTCACGCTGCCTCGCTGGTTGCAGGCGAACGGTGGCTTCCTCCTCGATGGATTTCCGGCGTTGTTCGAGCGCTACTGCCGGCGCTCCGCCGCCGCGCTCGGCGACCTGATCGCGTATGCCTGCACCATCAACGAACCGGAAGGGCTCGGCGAGGGTGGCTTCGTCCTCGGCGTCAACCCGCCCGGGCGCAAAGGGGACATCGATGCCATGTGGCGGGTCGCGACTAACATGCTCGAGGCCCACCGGCGAGGCGCGGCCGCCATCCGCGCGGAGGCCCACGTCCCGACGGGCGTTACGCTCGCCCTGCCGGATTTGCAGTACGAGGATGGAGCAACGATGGGCGATCATCCCGTCGAGCTCAATGCGCGCATCAGCGATCGCTTCTTCGAGCTCGCGCGCGACGACGACTTCATCGGGGTCCAGACCTACACCCGCAACCGGTTCGGACCCGAGGGCCCGCGCGGGCCGCATGTCGAGTGGGACGATGGGCTTCCGACGGAGATGGCAGAGACGACCCAGCTCGGCCAAGAAGTTTACCCTCAGGCCCTGGGCAACACGATCCGGCGAGCCTGGCAGCGCACCGGCGGGACGCCGATCCTCGTGACGGAGAGCGGAATCGCGACGGCGTTCGACGAGAAACGCATCCGTTATGTCCATGCCGCAATGCGCGAGGTCCTCGCCTGTCTTGCGGCCGGGATCGAGGTGCGGAGCTATCTCTACTGGAGCCTGCTCGACAACTTCGAGTGGTCATTCGGATACGGCCCGACGTTCGGCATGGTCGCGGTCGATCGTCAGACTTTCGCGCGTCGTCCCAAGCCGAGTGCTTACTGGTTCGGCGAGGTCGCACGCGCCCGGACTCTTCCGGCTCTACGGTCCGGGCGATGACGGCCAGGAGTCGTCGCCTGATTCGGCTTTCGGTCTTCGCCGCAGTGCTGGCGACGGTCGCAGCTGCCAACCTGACGCTCATCTATCTGCTGTATCTGGCCGGACAGCCTGGGAGCAACATCGCGCGGTTCGTGCCGATCATGGCTATCGGCGCCCTTCCGTTCCTGGTCACCGCGGGTCTTCTTGCCTGGGCTATCGTGAGTGCCGCTTCACCCGTCGGCGAAGGTCAGCGGCCCCAGCAGCAGGCCATCGGCCGGTTACGCATGATCACCGGCCTTGGATTGCCCTTCATGATCCTCGGCGGGCTCTGGTCCGGCCTGGCGGCCGCGTTGCTCGGACTCGAGCAGGGCTCGGCGGCGGGTTTTGCCTTGACCCTCTATCAGTTCACGTTCCTGGCCGCGGTCTTCGTCGACACGATCACCCTGGTCGTGGCGCTGCGCACGCATCCTTCGGCGCAGGCGTAGCGAGTGTTGTGGCCTGAGTAGGTAATTTTTGACGACAGGCGACGTTAGAGTGAGTGAGATGGAACACGGCACACCCTTTATCATCGTGGCCGTCGCCGTTGTGCTCGCTGGTTGCGGCTATGCTGCCCAGGGCACGCCCGAGCATGCCGCATCGCCCACTGCGCTGGTATCGGCAACCGCCACGTCGCAGGCAACATCATCGGCAGAAGCGACCCCTGGTTGGCATAGGTACACCAACACGGCCGGCGCCTATTCGCTGCAATATCCAGCCAGCTGGTACGAGATCCCCAATCCCAACTTCCCTAATGATTACCCATCATCATTTTCCAACGAGAACGCTGGGTATTGGCCCAGAAGCACCCCGCAGATTGGTACAGCCGACAACGTCTTCTTGACAGTGCTCCGCGACCCAACTACGGGCGCCTGTAGCGCATATTCCGACCCGGTAAGGGCTTCGGATACCACGCTCGGCGATGATCCGGCTAAGAGGTACGTGATCGCATCGCCCCCAGGTTTTGGGAACCCCGACCCCAGCTACCGGATCCTGATCGAGGGAGTTCACCAGAATCACTGCTGGATCCTCTCCTTCGACTCTCGGACGCAGCGCGCCCGTGATACCAACGCCGCCGATGACGACCAAATCGTCGCCAGCTTCAAGTTCCTGGACTGACGCCGGCGCGGCATCTTTGAAGACGATGGCTGGGGCGCTAGGATTCGAACCTAGGTTTACCTGATCCAGAGTCAGGCGCCTTACCACTTGGCCACGCCCCAGCGGTACGGCTTAGGCTGGGACAGTCTAGCAGAGGGTCGATCACAATTCAGCTATGCCCAAGGCCGCATCCGGTGAAGGCGTTCTCGCCCTCGACCTCGGGACGTCGTCGGTCCGCGCGGTCGTCTACGACACCCGCGGCGCGATGCTGGAGAAGACCCTAACCGACCTCCCATACCAGGTTCGCACGACGGACGCAGGCGAGGTGTCCTCCGATCCGGACGCACTCGTCAAGCTCATCGCCCAGAGCATCGACGGCGCGCTGAAGGCGGCGGGCAAGGAGAAGGTCGCCATCCTGGGCGTCGGTGTCTCGTGCTACTGGCACAGCCTGATGGGTGTCGACCGTGCCGGTGGCCCGACGACCGAGCTCCTCACCTGGGCCGACACGCGCAGCGCAGCGGAAACCGGCGAGATGCGCTCGCGTTTCGATGAGCGCGCCTACCATGCGCGCACGGGCTGTTTCTTCCACGCCAGCTACTGGCCGGCGAAACTTCGCTGGCTGCGCGCCACCCGTCGCGCCGCCGTGCGCCGGACGGTGCGCTGGATCTCGCTCGGCGAATACCTCTACCAGCAGCTCCACGGTGAGATCAGAGTCAGCCATTCGATCGCGTCCGGGACCGGGTTGCTCGACGTCAATCGCTGCCAGTGGGATGCTGCCGCGCTCCGGCTGGCCGGCATCACACCGGAACAGCTCTCGCCACTCAGCGATTGGGATCAACCAGCCCGATCATCTCGCGCTCGGCGACGGTGGGCTGGCCAACATTGGCGCCGGCTGCGTCAGCCCTCGCTGGGCATGCGCCACGATTGGCACCTCGAGCGCCCTGCGCGTCCTGCTCGATCGCAAACGCCTGAGCGTGCCATGGGGGACCTTCGTCTACCGCGTCGATCGCCACCGCTACGTCCTCGGCGGCGCGCTCAGCGAGGGCGGCAACGTGGTGCGCTGGTTCACCGACACCCTCGGCCTGAAGCCCAAGAAAAAATTCGAACGCGCGGCCGCGGCACTCGCACCCGACAGCCATGGCCTGACCGTTCTTCCCTTCTGGGCCGGCGAGCGGAGTCCGAACTGGCGCGGTGATGCGCGGGCGGTGATCGCGGGCCTTTCGCTGGGCACGCAGCCGGCACAGCTGTTCCGGGGGGCGATGGAGGCGATTACCTATCAAATGGTCGCCG
>VBEQ01000001.1 GCA_005881235.1 Chloroflexota bacterium
TGTTCGGTTCGTCGGCGCCTACCAACCTCGGCGCCCAGCTGCAAGCGCTGAATGCCGTTGCCCCAGACGGGATCAAGCCATTCATCATGACCGACGAGGAAGGCGGCGTGGTCCAGCGAATGGCGAATCTAGTCGGATCGATTCCCTCGGCGCGGCAGATGGGCGCGACGATGACGCCGGCACAGATTGAACAGCTTGCCTTCGGCCTGGCGCAGCGTATGCGGGCCGCGGGAGTGACAATGGATCTCGCCCCCGTCCTCGATGTCGACGGCGGTCAGGGGCCGAACAACTTCAATGCTGACGGCACCCGCTCCTTTAGTGCGAACGTGGCGACGGCATCCGGCGACGGCGTCGCTTTTGCCACTGGTCTACGCAACGGCGGCATCGTCCCGGTCGTGAAACACTTCCCGGGATTGGGCGGCGCAACCGGCAACACCGATGTCACCGCTGCAGCGACCCAGTCGTGGAGTGCCTTACAAAGCGGCGGCCTACCTCCCTTCGAAGCCGCCGTTGCCGCCCGCGTTCCCGCCGTGATGGTCGCGAATGCGACGGTGCCGGGTCTTACTAATCAGCCCGCAAGCGTCTCGCCCGCCGTGATCAACGGCATCTTGCGTGGGCGGCTCGGCTTTCAGGGCCTCGTTATTACTGACTCCTTGTCGGCCGTGGCACTGAGCGCCAACGGCTATACGGTGCCAAGCGCTGCGGTTGCCGCCCTAGACGCCGGAGCCGACATGGTCCTCTACAACGCCGACCCAAGCACGGTTGCCGCGGTCACCAGCCAGACGGTGTCGGCCATGGTCTCGGCTGTCAACGCCGGCACGCTTAGCAGAGCAGCGCTCGAAATTGCCGTAGGGCGCGTGCTGGCCGCAAAGGGCGTAGACCTCTGCCCATGACGCGTCGGTAATCCGCCTGGGCGGCCAAACGGTTGGCTCGGCGCAGTTGACATCAGGTGCCCGCCGCTGTCTATATTGGGCGAGCAGGCAGGGCATCGCCTGCAGGGGCCATGGAACAGGAGGAGGTACTGGAATGCATCCGATCGCCAGATCCGCGCGAATCAGCAGTCTTGCCGTCATTCTCGGCTTCGCCACGGTGCAATGGGCTGCCGCCAGTCCGCTGACCGTGGCTCCCCTTACTCGGATATCGGGCGCAAGTCCGTTCGCCACCTGCGCGTTCGGCGCCAGCGTACCACCCGTGCCGGGCGAGACTCTCTACGTCAACGCGGAGGAAGAGCCCTGGCTGGACGTCAACCCTGCCAATGCGAACAACATGATCGCGGTCTGGCAGCAGGACCGGTGGTCGGACGGCGGAGCGCATGGCCTGGTGGCCGGCGTCACGCACGACGGTGGCGCAACCTGGACCCGGACCTTCGCGCACCTCAGTGAGTGCGCCGGTGGAAACGCCGCGAACGGCGGCAATTATGAACGCTCCTCGGATCCGTGGGTATCCTTCGGCCCCACCGGGACGGCTTATCAAATCAGTCTCTCCTTCGACGCCAACACCGCACGAAACGGTGTCCTCGTCAGCAAGTCGGCCAACGGTGGCGATACCTGGGGTGAGCCCATTAGCCTGATCCGGGACTCCGGCAACCGGGACGTTTCCTACGCTTTTAACGACAAAGAGTCCATCACGGCCGACCCCACCAACTCAAGCTATGCCTACGCGGTGTGGGATCGATTCACTACGCCATCAGGCACATCGCTGGCCAGCATCGAGGGTCTGATCCATTCGCGGTCCTTCCGGGAGCCGGTCTGGTTCTCCCGCACGACCGATGGCGGCGCGACCTGGGAACCGGCCCGCAATATCTACGACCGCAGCGAGTTCAACGGCACCATTGGGAACCAAATCGTGGTGCTGCCGAATGGGACCCTGCTGGACTTCTTCGATGAGTTCTTTGTGCATAACAACTCAAACAACCAGCGGGGCGAGAGCATCAGCGTGATCCGCTCGACGGATAAGGGGGCGACCTGGTCCGCCAGGTCAACAGTGATTGGCGCCAGCCTTGAGCGGGGCGCGTTCGACCCGGACACCGGAAGGCCAATCCGGGCCGAAGGTGGGATCCCTGACGTGGCGGTCGACCGCAACAGCGGCAAGCTCTACGCGGTCTGGCAAGACTCGCGGTTCAGCGGCGTCGACGAAGTCGCTCTCTCCATGTCGTCGGACGGCGGCTTCACCTGGACGGCCCCCATCAAAGTGAACCAGACGCCACGCAACGCAACCGCCGCCGATGAGCAGGCGTTCGTACCCCAGGTGCATGTCGCCGCCGACGGCAGCGTGGCGGTAACCTACTACGACTTCCGCAACAACGATGCCAACCCGGGCGTCCCAACCGACGCTTGGATCGTGCACTGCACAGGCAACTGCGCTAACCAGGCGAGTTGGAGCGACGAGGCCCGTCTGTCATCGGCGTCATTCGACATCGAGCAGGCACCAGCTGCGCGTGGGCCATTTGGATTCTTCCTCGGCGACTACGAAGGCCTGTCCAGCATCGGCAATAACTTCGTAACCGCCTTCGTGCAGGTCAACAATGGGAATGCGGCGAACCGCACGGACGTCTTCGAGACACGCGTCTCCCCATAGAACGGATCGAGAGGCAGCCGCCGCCTCGTGGCGGCTGCCTACACCGCGCGGATCATGGGTACTCACGCTCGTCATCGCATGCTGCGGATAAGAATTATGCAGACAATGGTCAGTGACAGGACCAGGCCAATTAGAACTGAGCCGATACCAGCGACCAGGACGGTGTCTCGGGTGGAAAGATTGAAAAGGTGGTGACGCCCCGTGAGACCCATGACAAGTAGCGTCGCCACCAGCGCTAGACCGGGAAGACCCCCCAGTAGTGCCGTTAGCCATCGCGGGAGCGCTATCGCAGTGCGGGTTTGGGTGCCCATCGTCCGCATTATGCGCTGCGGGTAATGCCGCCGATTGGACGGCGCCAGCCGTTCCCCGTTTTGCACAGCCGATGCGCCGAATCGGGCGTCGCCAAGTTCCAGGCCATGGCTCGTAGCTCCTTTTAGGCCACTCTTCTCATGCAGTCGTCGAGCCCTCGAATCGCTGCGCTGCTCGCTTGACGTCCTCGGTTGCTGGCCGCATTTCCGAACACGTCATGCGTGTTCAGAAACCATCCAGCGAGATCGTCGAATGGAGATACGATCTGTCGAATAATCCGGCTTTCTGCACTGGGTGGCAGCTCAGGTTGAAATCGAGCGAGCACCCATTTCCATTCCGGGATGCGATTGTCGAGGTCACGGGCACGAGCGATGTCGTGCGCCAGGGTCCGCAATGCGATCATTCCACTCCCGTACTTGAGTGCACGAGTCAGCACAGTTCCAGCGGGTTCCCGCGCGAGGACGGCGATGTGGCTCAGCAGACCTGCTGCTGCCTCGCGTTGAGCCACATAGGCCTTCCGCGTTTGCAAGAGTGGTGCGGCCTTCTTAAGGCCAGCTAGACCGAGCTTCGGAAGGATTGCAAGAAAGAGCCCTTCAACACCAAGTTCGATTACTCCCTCAGCGATTTGACGTACTCCTGGTGTTTCAAGCACCCGGTCTTGTACGAGACCTGGCCAGCCACCGTAGTGCACGGCGTGTAATTCCTCATGGATCAGCGTCGCAAGAGCGTACATCTGGGGTTTGCCCACGCGCACCGTCCCTCCCTTGGCAAACAGGGCCGAAAGAGCTTGCGCCCGGGGCGGAGCGATGGTGATTTGGCACAGCCGATAACGTTTCCCCAGAGCAAGACGAAGGATGAAGAGCCGGCGACGGAAGCCGCGGAGGCGATGACCGAGGGCAGGAGTGTCCGCCGATACGAGTCGAAAGTGTCCGGCGACCGCATGCCCGGCAGCACCGACTGGGATGTCCGCCACAACCAGAGAGGGCGATGCGAGGCTTGTGCTATCGGTCAGTTTTGCCACGGCTGTGCGGGCGCGAAGATGGAGCTCATCGAGGCTCGTAGGTCGGCGGACACGCCGAGGTCGGTTGGTCCAGAATCTGACCGGATTCATCCACCGATTCAACGAGGTTGGATATTTGTCCATGCACGCCCACGTTCTCTGCACTAAAGAGCAGGAACTGACTTGCCAGCGTTGGGCTCGATCCTTGCTATGGTATGATTTTGGTATGAAACGCGCGGTGAAAGTCGCCATTAGCCTGCCCGATGACTTGCTCCATCGAGTCGACCGCGCTCGCCGGGAGCGCAAGGTGAGCCGCAGCGAGTACTTTCGGCAAGCGGCCACCAATTTGCTTGGTCTCACCGGCGAGCAGGAGATCGATCGCTACGTGCGTGGCTACGCCAAGCACCCCGAGACGCCTGAGGAAGTGGAGGCGGCGCGAGCCGCGTCTGCGAGGAGTCTCGCGGGTGAGCCCTGGGAGTGAAGCGGGGCGAGATCTGGTGGGCCGAGCTCCCTAAACCCGCCGGCCGCCGCCCGGTGATCCTCCTGTCTCGGGATGAAGCCTACGAAATTCGCCGGCTCGTCACGGTGGCGCCAGTCACAATCCGCGTTCGGGGGATTCCGGTCGAGGTTGCACTTGGTCCGAAAGACGGAATGCCCCGTGAATGTGTCATCAATCTCGACACGGTGACGACGATACCGAAAGATGCACTCGGAGAGCGGCTCACCGTCCTCTCCCGCGCGAAAGTGACGGCGGTCGAGGGAGCTCTCAAGTTTGCGCTGGGCCTTCGGCGATAGGTCCGGCAGCCCGTCTTCTTCCGCCGCCAGCTTCGGCCAAACCCGCTATCGGGGCTGCGACAATTGCCGGACCTCGATGCGTCTAACCGATAGATGAGCGCGGCACGTCCGCCGGCCTTCGATGACCTCTTGGCACCTTTGGTCGGCCGTGGTTACGCGCTCGCCGTCACGATGCTCAATGACCCAATGAGTGCTGAAGATGCCGTCCAGGAAGCGGCCATCAAGGCATGGCGCAAGCTGCCAGCCCTGCGTGATCGCTCCGCCATCGAACCCTGGTTCCTCTCAATCGTGGCGAACCAGTGCCGAAGCGTCCTTCGCGGCCGCTGGTGGTCGGTCTGGAAGTTCCCCGAACTTCGCCGGGACCGCTTGGCACAAGACCGAGATGAGTCCGCCCTTGACCTGGATCTGGCACTCGGACGCCTCAGCATGGAAGAGCGGGTTCCCCTTCTTCTACATTTCTACATGGACATGACCTTCGAGCAGGTCGGCCGTGTCGTGGGGATTTCGATGACGGCGGCGCGCTCGCGCATTTACCGGACGTTGGATCGCCTGCGCTCGGACCTTCAATCAGAAGAGGTACTCGACCGTGGCTGAGTTTGAAACAGAGATTCGTCAAGCGTTTGAGCGCCGCTTGGCCGGCATGCCCGCAAGGCCTGATCTCAGTCGCCGGATCGGCACTGCGGTGCGTGAGCGGAACTCTGGGCCACGGGCGTTGCAGGTCCTCGCAGCAAGCGCAGCTGTGCTTCTCGTAGGTTTGGTGACTTTCTATCTTCTGCAGATGCGCCACGTTCAGCCTGCGCCGATCGTGGGGCCGACTCCAGGTGTGCCATCAGCAACGCCGAGCACAGCCTCGCCAAGCCCATCACCCTCTCAACCTGCAGGCTGGAAGACCTACACCAACACGCAATTCGGTTTCAGCATCTCCTACCCGCCCAGCTTCGTTGTTGAGAACTCGTTGAACCCAGGTATGACGCTGCCACCTGGGTGGCTTCTCGAAATGCGCGTGGTTGACAGGCGGTTCCTTGGAAAAATTCCGCCGGGCCAGGTGGAGTTTGGAGTTCGCGCCAACGACGCGGGGGCGTTGACTGCCTGGGTTCAGAAGCACACTGGCCCATGTGGGTCACCCAGTAGCAGCGAGTACTACTGGGACAAGGTTTCCAACGTCACGCCCGTGAATGCCGCCGGGAGAGACGCACTGACCTTTGACTGGAACCAGCAGCCCTGCGGCACTCCGTATACGCTCCATCTCACTGCCTTCGTGCTGCAGACGTCTCACGTCTTCCTGTTCAGCTGGTACTCACAGGATCCGGCCTACAGTGCGACTCTGAAAAGAATCGCAGATCAGATGCTGGCCAGTTTCAGCGGCTGAAGCCGCCTCGGGATGCCTGATTTGATGATGGCTGGGTCAATTGGTCAGGATTGGCAACTCGATTTACGGACTCGGGCAACGAATTTCGGACCTCGCTTCGAGGCTCGCTGGCCGATAGGTCCGTCACGGCGGTAGTCCAAACGTCTAGGGCGGCGTTCACGAGGGGAATAGCAAACGCACCATTTTCCACAGGGGCCCGCCAGAGCCGGGCAAAGCTACAACGGCTAGGCGGATATTTAAGGACGGTTACCGGCTTAGCACGCCGTGGCGGGAGAATGCCACCACCTTCGGTCAGTTGACCGTCTGGGCTACGTCGCACTCCGCGACGCAGGCTGAACGAAGTCGATCCTGAAAAGTCGGGTCCAGCCCAGGTAGATCACGGCTGCGTCGATCGCCAGAAAGAAAAGGGCATCAAACCACGCGGGGGAAGTCAGAAAGTTGACCGGCGCAAACTGTGGTGTGTAGGCGGGCGCCTCGATGATCGCATAGGTGATCCCGAGGAGCCCAAAAGCAGACACCGTATAGACAATGGCCGCAGGGAATCGTCGCCTCGCAAGCAAGGCCATGGTTCCGAGTACCCAGACCGCGAAAACGGTGGGCGGCCAAAACTTAAGCAAGCTGATTGCCCGAGCAAATGGATACGAGCCTGTGAATGCACCCAGTCCGGATGGCCGGCCAGTGTGTCCCGTTCCGATGACCAGCCAGTCAACCGCCAGGAACCCTGTGCCGGCGACGAGGGCCAACAGTGCCAGAACCACGAGGCCTCGTCGCACCAGCCGCACCGGCGTCCCGTCGGCCCATAGTCCTCCGACAATGACCGCGGGCACCAACAGTCCGAAGGCTACGACGGCGGCCTCCGGGCCTTGCGGCGTTCTCCACCAAAGGCGCACCGGGTCGTACGGCAGCTCGGCAGCCACCAGGCCAGCTGCGAGTGCGAGCCCGCTTTCGACGAGAATCTTTGGCCTCACACTGTGCGACTCTATCGCGGAATCCTTGCCAACTCATTAGGATTTCCACGCGACTCTAGAGCGGTGGACGATGGCTGGGGCGCTAGGATTCGAACCTAGGTTTACCTGATCCAGAGTCAGGCGCCTTACCACTTGGCCACGCCCCAGCGGTACGGCTTAGGCTGGGACAGTCTAGCAGAGGGTCGATCACAATTCAGCTATGCCGCGGCATCGACGTCGTGATGTTGTGCCACAGGTCGTGGACCGATTGCCCCATTAACGTCAGGGCACCGATCACCACGAGCCCGATCAGCATGAGGATCAAGCCATATTCGGTATAGCCTTGCCCACGCTGAACCTTCTTCACCCCGGCTCTATCGTAATGGCGCCTCGACACGGGTCGATGCCCCGAATGACCCGGATCGCTACGCACGGCTCAGGCCGCCGGCTCCTGCGGAATCCGTATCCAGCCTTCGCGAATTCCGCGCGAAACTGCCTCAAGCTTGGAATGCACGTTGAGCTTGGACAGGATGTTCTGCACGTGGGTCCGCACGGTATTGGGCGACATCTTCAGCGTCTTCGCGACCGACTCGTTGTCGTGACCCAGGGAGAGCTCGCGCAGCACCTCCAGCTCGCGCGGCGTGAGCGGCGTGGCCGGCCCGCGCTCATCCTTCTTCTGTAAGCCGCGCAGCAGCCGGGCCAGCATGTAGGGGGCGATCAGCGCCTCCCCCCTCGCGGCGCTGCGCACCGCCTGCACCACCTGGGCCGCGGTCTCGTGCTTGCTGAGATAGCCGGTGACGCCGACCTGAATCGCCGACTGCAACACGGACTCCTCTTCGTCGCTCGTCAGGATCACGACCTGGGTCTGAGGCCGCCCCTTCTTGATGGCGGCCGCCGCCTCGATACCCGAGCCGTCCGGCATGTGGACGTCGAGCAGTACCACGTCGGGGCTGAGCGCCCGGGCGGCGTAGATCGCTTCCTGGACCGTCCCACCCTTGCCGACCACCTCAATGTCGGCCTCGGTTCTAAGGATTGTGGCTAGGGCGTCGCAGAAGACGGCGTGGTCGTCGACGACGAGGACTCGGATGGCTGCCACACGGGTAGAACGAAGCTGAAGGCCGAGCCCTTGCCCCACTCGCTCTCCACCGCCATGTGGCCGCCGTGGGCCTCGACGATCGAGCGGGTGATAAAGAGGCCCAATCCGGACCCCCCGATGTTCATCGCCCGCTTGTCGAACAGCCGGGTGAACTTGTTGAAGAGCTTGGGAATGTCCTCATCGCGGATGCCGATCCCTTCATCATGGACGGAGACCTTCGCCTCGCTATCTTTGGTGGGCGCGGCGATGACGGCGATATTGCCGCCCCGGGGGGAGTACTTGACGGCGTTGTTCAGCAGGTTCAACAGCGCCTGCTGAAGCCGGCGGCGGTCACCGCGTACTAGCAGGCCCGGCTCGACGCGGACCCGCATTGGATAACGGCGCGGGTCAACGGGAAAGAGATCAACCACTTCCTTGACGAACTCGGCCAGATCGATCTTCTCGAAGTGGTAACTGAACTGGTTGTTCTCGATGCGGTTGACGGCGGCGAAATCCTGCACCAGGTCGGTCAGGCTGGCGGCGCTGCGATGAATCCCGTCCACCAGCGCGCTGCGGGTTACTTGACGGCGTTGTTCAGCAGGTTCAACAGCGCCTGCTGAAGCCGGCGGCGGTCACCGCGTACTAGCAGGCCCGGCTCGACGCGTTCTTTTTCCAGCGCTTCACGACGGCGGGTCTCATCGAGTTGGGTGGCACGCTCGATCGCCGTGCGCAGGGCGCGGTCCAGCCGGGTGCGCACATCGCCGACCAGCAGCCCGGCGACCAGGGCGACGAAGAGGAAGAGGAAGACGCGGCCGATGACGAAGCCGGGCGGTGGCGACACCGAGGCGAAGCCGGTGAGCCCTCCGATCACGACGTAGAGCAACGAGACGACGATGGCCGTGGCGAGCGCTCCCGGCAACCCGAGCCGGACCGCCGAGGCGATGATCAGCAGGTAGAACAGCAGTGAAAAGTCCGTTGGCGCGCCGTACCCTCCGGAGAAATAGAGGATGCTGGTGGCCACCAGGAGATCGATGCCGGTGGTGAGAAAGCCAAACCAGCGTCCGGGTTTGTAGCCCCTCACCAGCACAACCGACACCACCAGGTTGACCAGGCCCCAGCCAAAGAGGATGGTATCGACGACGAGGACGGACGCCTGCGAGTTCCGGTTGCCGAAGTGATTGAGGATGACGGCCGCCGCCAGCACCACCCAGCGGCCGACCACCGTGATCCGTTCGGCGCTGGCCAGGACGGCGGCCTGGCTGTCCCGGATCACGTCGGCGTACGCGCGTTGGGGGTCGTCCGGGCCGCTGCGCTGGGTGGGGCGCACGTTCCTGTAACGTCGTCCGCGGCTCTGAGCTTGTTCGTTGGTCGGTGCCGCCCGCGAGCTAGGGGCTGGTTCCACCGCCGGGGCGATCCTCTCTGTCAGCTGGCCGGGGTTCCACCGGCTCTCCAGGGACGCGGCTGTCCAGGGCGAGCCGCCGGACAATCGTCGCGACCCGGTCCTCCAGCCGGCGCAACACCCGGTTGAGGGAAAAGACCAGGATGCCGATGACCAGGAGCCCCACAATGGTCACGAGGTCGAGCAGGCGGATGACGTGAAGCGGCCCGATGATGCCCCGCAGGAGATCCGGAAAGACGCTGACGAATAGGAGGCCCAGCCAGATCAATGTCCAGATCGCGTATTCGTAGGTTCGGAGCTCGTGGCGGCGCAACGCCGTGTAGGTGATGAAGAGCATGAGGAGCGCAACGGCGATGGTGACCAGCTGGATGCCGGTCATCGGCTCACGGCGAGGCGCAGCATGTCGCCAAAGATCTTGACACCGTCGCCGATCGTGGTCCCTTTGTACCGGTCGTGGTAGACGACATCAATCTCGACCTGGGCGATACGAAGGTGCCCGCGCGCAGCGCGAATGAGCATTTCGGTTTCGACCGAGTAGTCCGCGGCCTGCCAGCGAATGATTGGGTAGGCCGCCGCGCTGAACGC
>VBEQ01000002.1 GCA_005881235.1 Chloroflexota bacterium
ACCTCGAGCAGAAGGGTCCCCAGTATCAGTGCACCGTCGTCCAGTGTGAGGACGAGATCGCCAGCATCAACATGGCGATCGGTGCGGCGCACATGGGTGTTCGCGCCGCGACATCGACCGCGGGTCCGGGCTTCGCCCTGATGTCCGAAGGCTTCGGCTTCGCCGCCATCACCGAGGCGCCTGGACCGGTCGTCTTCCTCTGGCAGCGCGGCGGACCGAGCACGGGCCTGCCCACCCGCACCGAGCAGGCGGACCTGCAATTCGCGTTGCATCCCGCGCACGGTGACTTCCCGCACATCGTCGTCGCGTCCGGCGACATCGACGAGGCCTTCGTGGATAGCTTCGAGAGCTTCAATTGGGCCGATCGTTATCAGATGCCGGTGGTTGTGCTCCTGGAGAAGTTCCTGGCCTCGTCGATGTTCACCAGCGACGGTATCGACATGAGCAAGCTCAAAATCGATCGCGGGGTGATCCATCAACCGGTCGACGCCGACGGCGATGGTTACCGCCGCCACGCCCTCACCGCCGACGGCATCAGTCCCCGGACAATACCCGGCATGCCGGGCGGGATCTTTTCCACCACGAGCGACGAACACGATCCGGAGGGCCACATCACGGAGGGCATCGAAAACCGGATCGCCATGATGCGCAAACGGATGGCGAAGCTGGAGACGGCCGCCCGCGAGATTCCCGCATCGTCGAAGTTCACCCTGCACGGTCCGCGCCAGGCCGACCTGACGCTGGTGGCGTGGGGCGCGACCAAGGGCGCCATCCTCGACGCCATGGGCGAGCTCGAGAATGGCGGCCGCACGGTGAACTTCCTGCAGATCCGCCTGATGCGCCCCTTCCCGGCCGATGCCGTCGCGGCGATCCTGCGAAGCGCCCGTCTTACGGTCTTGATCGAGAACAATTACTCCGCGCAGCTCGGCGCACTGATTTCCGAGCAGACCGGGGTGGCGCTCGACCACCACGTCCTCAAGTACGACGGCCGGCCCTTTTCGCGGAATGAAATCGTCGAGGGCGTGCGGTCGGCGCTCTCCGAACAGAAGAAGGAGGTCATGGTGTCCCATGCCTGAGGCCGCCGCCGCCCCAAAGAAGTTCGCGCTGCAGCAGTACAAGACGGAAGTCCATGTCGACTGGTGCCCTGGCTGCGGCGACTTCGGCATCCTGAGCTCGATCCAGCAGGCGCTCTTTCAGCTGCAGATCCCGCCCTACCGGGTGGCGATGATTTCCGGCATTGGCTGCTCGGGCAAGACCCCTCACTACATCGACACCTACGGGCTGCACACCCTCCACGGGCGCGCGCTGCCGGTGGCGACCGGTGCCAAGCTGGCCAACAACCAGCTGACCGTGGTCGCGGTGGGCGGCGATGGTGACGGGTATGGCATCGGCGCCGGCTACTTCGTCAACAGCGGCCGCCGCAACGTCGACATGACCTACATCGTCTTCAACAACGGCGTCTACGGGCTGACCAAAGGACAGGCCTCGCCGACGCTGGCGAAAGGCTTGAAGACGAAGTCGATGCCGGAGGCGTCGATCCAGGAGGGCGTCAATCCGATCGCCCTCGCCCTCGGCGCCGGGTACACCTGGATCGGGCGGGGCTATGCCCTCGACGTGAAAACGCTGGTCTCGCTGATGGTTCAAGCGATCAATCACAAAGGGACCTCGTTCCTGGACGTCTTTCAGACGTGCCCCGTCTACAACGACCTGCGCACCAAGGAGTGGTACGCGGGCGAGGATATTGGACGGGCCAGGATTCGGAAGCTCGACGCCGACCCCGGATGGGATCCCGTCGTGAACGATCCGACCAGCATCGACGAGGTCGTGGAGAAAAAGGGGCTGGCGTTGCGAGCCTCCTACGAAACCGGCGACAGCCTGGCGGTAGGTGTCTTCTACTCCATTGCGCTACCCACCTACGACGAGCAGCTGGCAGTGAAAGTCCCCGCGCTGAAAGATCATCCGCTGGTCGACCTCCCTCTGTACCAGCGCGACGTCGAGCCTCTCTTCGCCGAGCTGGCGTAGCGGCTCGCGGTCCGCGGCTGCCGGTGGACGTCCGCCTGCTCGCCGTCAGCGACGAGGTTGAGCCCCAGCTGGTGGACGAGCGGACGGTGGCGGCCCAGGGCCGGATCGACCTGCTGATCGGCTGCGGCGACTTGCCGTCTGACTACCTCGACGTGCTCTCTACTGCGTACGCCGCGCCCCTGCTCTTCGTACGGGGCAACCACGACCTGCCGGGGCGGCAGGGCGACTATCCCGCGGCCGCCGAGATCGATGGGCGAATCGTGAGGGAGCAGGGTCTCCTGATCGCGGGGCTCGAAGGCTCCATACGGTACAGCGACGGTGCCCACCAGTACACCGAGCGGCAGATGATGGCCAAGGTGCTGGCCCTGCGCGTCCGGCTCGGGACACGGCGCCTCGATATCCTGATCACCCACGGCCCGCCTGCCGGGGTCAATGAAGGCACCGATGCGCCCCACCGCGGGCTGAAGGCCGTGCGCCGGGCAGTCGAATGGATGCGTCCGCGTCTTCTCCTGCATGGCCATATCCATCCGTACGGCCGCGAGATCGTGCGCGAGGCTCAGCTCGGGGAAACCCGCGTGATCAACGTCGTGGGACATCGGGTGATCGAGATCGCGACCCGATGAAACAGCTGAGGGCCCGGGCCGATTTCGAGACGGCCCGGATCCAGGCCTTCCTCCGCGATGCGGGGTCGGTGCTCCGCGGTGACACCAGGCCCCTGCTCTCCTTCGACGAGGTGCGCCGCGCCGCCCGGCTCGAAGGGCAGTCGTATCGCGGGCTCACCGACGTCCCCATCGCCGACATTCGTGGCTCGGTGGGACGGCCGAACGACTTCGACGCGTCCTTTCTCCCGGTGAAGCCGCAGCTGCGCAAGCGCTGGGAGCAGCTCGATGCGGCAATGCGGCGTGGGGAGCCGGTGCCTCCCATCGAGGTGTATCACCTCGGGAACGTCTACTTCGTCAAGGATGGGCACCACCGGGTATCCGTCGCCCGCCACCTCGGCTGGAAAACGATCCGGGCGAAGGTCATCGAGGTGAAGACGCGGGCACCCCTGACCGGTGACATGGACGCCGCCGGCCTGCTCCAGGCGAAGGAGTACGTCGATTTCCTGGAGCGAACCCAGCTCGACCGGGTGCGACCGCAGGCGGCGATCGCGGTCAGCCGGTTGGGACGCTACGACCGAATTTTCGAGCACATCCTCGGGCATCGCTACTTCATGGGCCTGCAGCAATACCGCGAGGTCGACATCGCGCAGGCCAGCGCCAGCTGGTACGACAACGTCTACCAGCCGATCGCCGACCTGATCCGCGAGTACGGGATCCTGTCGCATTTCCCCGGCCGGACGGAAGCCGACCTCTACCTGTGGATCACGGCGCGATGGCTCGAGCTGAGCCAGACCCAGAAGCCGGCGGGCCCGGCCGAGGCCATCGCTGACATCCTCTTCGAGACCGAGGGAACGGTTGCCCCGGCGCCGTCACCCCAGGTTCTCGCGGTCCTGAAGCGCTGGCTGGGTCCGCCGCGGCGGGTCATCGAGCTGCCCGCCAGGCTCATCCGTCGCGCCACCGCCCCTCGCCCCGGGCTCGACGGCCGATCGCCAGGGGCTTAGACCTCGGTCTTTCGCTTCTCCGGGTAGGCCGCGTTGATCTCAGAGCGCACCCGAGCCTTGTCGGCGTCGGTCTTGAAGTAGTCGAAATTCCAGGCGATGAATTTCTTCTGCTCGGCGGGAACCTCGTCCTCGGGATAGATCGCCGCGACCGGGCAGGGGTCGACGCAGGCGCCGCAGTCGATGCACTCGTCCGGGTTGATGTAGAGCATCCGGTCCTCGGCTCCGCCGTCGATGATGCAGTCGACCGGACAGACGTCGACGCAGGATTTGTCTTTGAGATCGACGCAGGTTTCAGTGATGATGTAGGCCATTTCGCTTGCGAAAATTCACTCTAGCACAGGGTTCCAAAAGGGTTTCAGGACCGTCACAGATCGGTCAGGCGGCGTTGCCCGGGGGTGGCAAGAGGTGGCTTGCGGCCCGCGTTACGTCTTCGTGGCCCTCCCTCGACCGGCGTCCCCGCGTCTCGTGTTCAGGCCGGCGCGCCGTGTGTCGTGGGCAACCCGGATCTTCGCCATCCTGGTGCTCGTGCTCGCGGCAGGGGCTATGGGCGCCTTCCTTGAAGTCGTGCTGCCCCAGCGGGTGGCGCAGCTGGCGCAATCAGAATCCAGCGAGCTCGCCCAAGCGCGGACGGGCGTGTCGGATTCGAGTACCGCGGTAACCAGCCTGTGGAGCGAGATCTCGGCCAAGGGCGGTATCGGCCTTTCGCCTGACCAGCTCACCAAAGATCTGGCGCTGGCGAAGGCCACCGAGAAGTCGGCGGATGACGCGCTGAGCCATATCCAGGCCGCGCAGAGCTA
This sequence comes from Chloroflexota bacterium, assembly GCA_005881235.1. Classification (GTDB taxonomy): domain Bacteria; phylum Chloroflexota; class Dormibacteria; order CF-121; family CF-121; genus CF-13. Next base: position 4,423 of record VBEQ01000002.1, read on the forward strand.
CATGGCGCAGGCGGACGGCCTCCCCTTCCAGTTCCACTCGCCCTCGTTCATCGCCACGGACCGTCCCGCCCTGCAGCACGCGGAGAAGGCGCTGCAGGCGACGATCAAGTTGACGCACGGCGCCACGCTCCAGCTCTCGCTGGCGCAGCACCTCAACCAGGACGCCCAGACCATTTCCGGCAGCCTCTATCCGAGCCTGAACGCCCGGCAATGGACGGATGCGGCCCGCACAGCGTCGGCGCTGACGACCGATCTCACCACGCAACAGGTGCCGGCGGGCGACCCGGAGGCGCTCTTCGACCCCCTCTGGGCTAAGTGGATCGATGCCATGCTCGCGGTGGCGAGCAGTGCCAAGCAGGTCAGCCTGGCGTCGGCGGCCGGCCAGACCCAGCAGGCACAGCTGGCAAATCGCGGTCTGGACACGGCCCGGGCCCAGCTCGCCGCGAGCTATGCGTCGGCCCAGAACGGCGCCGCGTCCTGGCAGGCAAAAACCGTTCAACCCCTGCTCGATACGATCGCCCGCGAGAAGTCGGCGGCTGGCGCCTAGATCCGCGTCAGCAGGTCCCCGCTCAGCTCGCTGAGGCGACGCGCCCCGAGCAGGCTCATCGAGAGCTCGATTTCCTGGCGCAGCATCGCCAGCATCTGGCTGACACCCTCGGCGCCAGCGACCGCGAGCGCGTAGAGAAAAGGACGCCCGATGAGCACCCCCTGGGCCCCCAGGCAGAGGGCTTTGAGGACGTCGGTCCCGCGCCGGACGCCGCCGTCCATGAGCACCGGGACGTCCCGCCCGACCGCCTGGACGACCTCAGGTAGGGCGTCGAGGCTGGCAACCGCATAGTCCAGCTGACGGCCACCGTGGTTGCTCACGATCACGCCACGCGCCCCCGCCTCGACCGCGTGGCGGGCATCGTCGGCACGAACAACGCCCTTCACGATCACAGGAAGGGAGGTCTTGGCCACGAGCCACTCGAGATCAGCCCAGCCCAGGCCCGCATTCGTCTGGGCGTTCACGTTCTGCGCGAAGGGGTCGGGACCCTCGGCTGCGTCTGCTCTGCGCCGGGCATCGAGATTGGCGTAGCGAAGCCCCTCGGGCAGGCTGAACGCGTTGCGGATGTCCCGCTCGCGCCGTCCCGTTCTGGGGAGGTCCACCGTCAGCAGGATGGCCGAGTAGCCGGCCTCGACGGCGCGCTCGACGAAGCTGGCACTCACCGCGCGCTCGGCGTGCATGTAGAGCTGGAACCATCGCGGTCCCGTGGCGGCGGCGGCGACCTCTTCGATGGCCGCACTGGACAGCGTGCTCAGCGCATAGGCGATGCCCGCCGCCGATGCCGCCCGGTAGGCGGCCAGCTCCCCGTCGGGGTGGGTCATCCGCTGGATGGCGGTGGGCGCCAGGTGAACGGGCATCCGAACGCGCTGCCCGAACAGGTCACTGCCCAGCTCGATCTGGTCGGTTGACGCCAGGACCTTGAAGCGGAAGCGGTACCGGGCAAACGCCTCCCGGTTACCCCGCAGGGCGGCCTCGTCCTCGGAGCCGCCGGCGATGTAGTCGTAAATGGCCTGGGGAAGCACCGCCCGCGCCGCCGGCTCGAAGTCATCCAGCTTCAGAGGCGTGGCCGGCCGGGTCTTCCTGTCGACCATCGAATCCGCCATGCCGCCAATTGTGGCGTTTCGGGCCCGCCGTGTGTAACTCTTAGGGGAAGCGCCTGTACGTCGAATGCCGGAAGGAAGGGAGGTGCCTCGTTTATGAGTGGGGCCATCGCGATCCTGGCGTTTCATCAGGTCTACCAGCCGCTCGGCGACAGCATTCTTGTCTCGGCGATTGTCGCGGGAATTCCTCTGTACCTCTTGTTCGTGATGCTGGCGATCCTTCGCCTGCCGGCCTGGCTGTCGGCCCTCACCGCCATGCTTGCCGCGGCGATCCTTGCCGCGCTGGTGTGGCAGATGCCGCTCGGGCTCGACATCTCGGCGACCACCGAGGGCATGGCCAATGGGTTGTGGCCGATCAGCTGGATCGTGCTCAACGCGGTCTTCTTCCACAACCTGACCATCGCGAGTGGCGACTTCGACGTGATCCGGCGGTCGCTCACCCGGCTGACCGGGGACCGGCGGGTCCAGGCCCTACTGGTGGCTTTTTGCTTCGGCGCTCTCATGGAAGGCATCGCGGGCTTCGGCGCCCCAGTCGCCATCTCGGCTGCGATCCTAGCGAGCCTCGGTTTCGAGCCGATCAGTGCGGCGGTCCTGGCGCTGCTCGCCAATACCGCGCCGGTGGCCTTTGGCTCGATCGGCATACCGATCGTCACGCTCGGTTTGCTGACCGCGCCCATCATCGGTCACAGCGCTAACGATCAGACGCAGGTCACGCTGGCACTGTCCGCCATGGTTGGCCGCCAACTTCCGGTCTTCTCGATCCTCATTCCCGGCTTCTTGATCGTTGTTCTCGCCGGCTGGAAGCGCATGGTCGAAGTTCTGCCGGCGGTTCTCACGGCAGGCGTCGTCTTCGCCGTCATCCAGTTCCTGGTGTCGAACTTCATCGGCCCCGAGCTGACGGACGTGCTCGCCGCCCTGGTCTCGATGGCCGCCGTCGCCCTGCTGCTTCGCGTCTGGAAGCCGAAGACGCTCTGGGGCTTCGCCGCCGACCGCGCGGATGTGCCAGGCGCAACCCCGAGGTTGCGAAGTGTCGGCGCCGCCGTTGCCCAGGTCGCCGATCCTCCCGCACGGATCGTGCGCGCCTACATGATGTACGTGATCCTGGTGGTGGTCATCCTGATCGGCCAGATGGGTAACCTGCCTTTCTTTTCCGGCAGTCCACCGGGCAACGTGAAGAATGCGCTGCACACGCCGGCGAACGTCACCGCTGACTTCAAGTGCGGCCAGCCAGCATACAAGCTCTGCCCGAATCCGTGGATCGGTCCCAATCCGACAGTGGATGCCGGCGCCTTCAAGTTCCCGTTCTGGAGATTCCAGTGGCCCGGCAGCTACAGCGGCACCTCCGCCAAACCCAAAGCCCTGATCTCCCAGGAACCGACGATCGTGACCAAGTCCACGCCGTATCCGGTCACCTTCACCTGGGACTTCCTGGCAGCGGCCGGTAGCCTCGTGCTCTTCGCGTCGATCGTCGCCTTCATCGTGATGGCGATCCGAGGCGCACCGCTGGGCCTCTTCTTTGCGACCTACGGGCGCACGCTGCGCCAACTGGCCCTACCCATCATGACGATCGCGTTCATCCTGGGTATCGCCGCCGTGATGAACTTCTCCGGCATGACGTCCACCCTTGCCCTTCTCATGGCAAAAGCCGGCGGGTTCTTCCCCTTCTTCTCGGCTGTCATCGGTGCGCTGGGCGTTTTCTTGACGGGGAGCGACACCGCGTCCAATACGCTGTTCGGCCCGATGCAGGCCCATACCGCCCAGCAAATCGTGATCGGCGGACATCCCATGAATCCCATCCTGACGGCGGGCACCAACTCCTCCGGCGGTGTAATGGGCAAGATGATCAGCCCACAAAACCTGTCGGTCGGGGCGGCGGGGGTCAACCGGGTGGGCGCGGAAGGGGAGATCTTCCGCCGCACCATCGGCTACAGCCTGATCCTGACGGCTGCTGTCGGCATCGTCGCCATGATCGAGGTGTACCTGATCCCCGGGATCATTCCCACGTTCGGCTAGTCGTTCGCCCGAATGGCCCTCCCCCTCGCGGGGCGGGTACGACAAATTCCCTCCCCCGCTCGCGGGGGAGGGCAGGGTGGGGGCGGCGTACCCTTTAACAAAATGGATGCGGCGATTCGCGAAGGCCTGCTAGGCCAGATTCGCGCCGTTGTTGGCGACCGCTTCGCGTTCGCCGATCCCTACGAGATGCGGCTCTACCAGTACGACGCCAGCCCGGAGACGGCGCTGCCGGACATCGTCGTCATCCCCGGGACGGCAAAGGAGGTGGCACAGGTCGTCAAGATCTGCGCCGACGCCCGGGTGCCGATCACGGCGCGCTCCGGCGCCAGCAGCCTGGCCGGCGGCACCGTCCCCGTTGAGGGCGGTGTCGTCATCACCTTCGCCCGGATGGATCGCATCCTCGAGATCGACATCGACAACTTGCGCGCCATCGTCCAGCCCGGCGTCGTCAACCTGGCGCTGAGCCAGGCGCTCAAGCCGCATGGCTATTACTACGTTCCCGATCCGTCCAGCCAGGGCGCTTGCACCATCGGCGGGAACGTCGCGACCAACGCGGGCGGTCCGCACACGCTGCTCTATGGCGTCACGGTCAACCACGTCACGGGTCTCGAGGTAGCGCTCGCCAACGGCGAGCTGGTCCAGGTCGGTGGGCGCAACGCCGCGGAGGCGATCGGCTACGACCTGACCGGTGTGCTGGTGGGATCGGAGGGGACGATGGGCGTCGTCACCCGGATCTGGGTGAAGATCCAACCGCTGCCGCCGGTGCAAAAGACCTTGATGGCCGTCTACCCCGATGTTGCCACCGCCAGCAACGCCGTGTCCGCCATCGTGCGTACCGGGATCCTGCCGGCCGCGATCGAGATGATGGACAAGCTCTCCATCCAGGCGATCGAAGCCGCGTCGCACGCGGGCTACCCACTGGACGCCGGCGCAGTCCTGCTGCTCGAGGTCGATGGCACGCCGGAGGTCGCCGAGGAGCTTGGCCAGCGGATGGCGAAGGTCTGTCGCGAGAACGGCGCCAGCGAGGTGCGGGTCGCCCGCAACGAAGCGGAGCGACAGGCGCTCTGGAAAGGGCGCAAAGGCGCGTTCTCGGCGATGGGTCGCCTCTCGCCCGACTTCTACGTGATGGATGGCGTCGTGCCGCGCACGAGGTTGCCCGAGACGCTCGCGAAGATCGATGCCATCAGCGAACGCACCGGCTTCAAGATCTGCAACGTGTTCCACGCCGGCGACGGCAACCTTCACCCTCTCGTCCTCTTCGATGCGTTCAAACCGGGTCAGTACGAAGCCGTGCTCCGGATCGGCGACGAGATCTTGAGGCTTTGCGCCGATGCCGGC